>JBATND010000469.1:0-2364 GCA_049290175.1 Flavobacteriales bacterium
ATCGCCATGGAGGATGCGACCATTATAGCTGGAAGGCGAGCTGTTGTAGATGCGCCATTCGGTTCCTGTGTAGCAGGCCAGCCCGGTAACGGTACCGAACCAAAGCCAGCCATTGGAATCCTCGTGGATGGTGTTCACCTGATCATCAGGCATCGGTGAATTGAAGGTGCTGAAGACCTCCCAATCCTGCCCATCGTACATGACAGCGCCGGCCATGGAGGTGCCGATCCATAATCTGCCTTGGCTGTCGAGTGAAAGAGCGCGGAGGTAATTGTCCGGGAGGCCGGAGTTGGCCTGCTGGAATACCTCATACTCACCATTCTCCCAGCGCCAGAGCCCCCAATCGGTGGCGGCCCAAACCACACCATCATCTTGGATAGCCACATCCGTGACAGTATTGCTCGGCAAGCCTGAGCCAGCCATGTCGAAAACTTGCCATGCCTGTGCCGAGAGGGCCACCGTGAAGTGGCTCAGTACCCCGAATGAGATCAGTTTCCGGAGCACGTTCAGCGTGCGATTAGAAGCGGTGTCGTATGAATGGATTGGGATCCGGATACAACCAGCGTATAAGCTCCATTCGGCAAGGTGCTTACATCGAGCCGAATGGGCCATTGTGCTCCGCTAGCGCCCAAGGCCACACGACCAGCAGCATCCAGCACCTCCGTTCGCCAAGCGCCATTCATGCCTGAACCGCTTACCATCAAGTCGTTCGCCGCCGGATTCGGCTGCAGCACCAACGTGCTTCCACCTGAAGCTTCGATAACAGTGGACTCCGTACTGCCCGAGATAACTGCTCCGGTCACGTTCACACCAGCACCTGAAATGAAGTAAGATCGGTTGTTGTCCTCCGTCCATGCATCCTCACTGACCTCGAAGGCGGTACCTCCTGGATCGTTATTGATGGGTATGCTGTACACCACGGTCCATTCATCTGCCAGTAGGCTCTGCTCGCATCCGCCATCATCCTCAATGGCGCCAAGCAGCGCGAGTCCCACAACGGTCCAAGTCCGGTACTTGTAGCCGGTGCCTGGAGTAACCATGCTTGTTGGTGCAACCGGGAAAGCAACGCTAGGGGCCGGGCACCAGGGGGAAGAACCAATGCCAAGCGTAGCGGCTGAGCTCTCGGGCCAGCGAATGGTGAAGACTAGGCTCACTACGCCGTCAAACGGGTTATCGTTGGCGCGGAGGCTGACCAGAAGTGCTTGGTTTCCTGCATCATGCTCCAAGCTGATATCGACGCTGCTTGGCAGTTGAGCTTGTACACCGATCCAAGATGTGCTGAACGCGGCTGCGAGGAAGAGGTGCGTCAAGAGATTGCGCATGATGGGGTGGTTTGGGATGAATGCAAAGCTAGGCCACGCAAGAGACGCACGACCTGACATTCGTTGCCTTTGGGCGGACCCCTCGAATTTCGTGGTGAAAGGGGTCAGAGCAGCTCTTGCACGATCCGGTCGACGGTGACGCCTTCAGCTTCTGCTTTGTAATTGCGAACGATCCGGTGGCGGAGTATCGGCAGCGCAACCGCCTGCACATCGGCGATGTCGGGTGAGAATCGGCCATGGGCCAACGCATGGGCCTTAGCGCCGATCACCAAGTATTGCGAGGCGCGTGGCCCTGCGCCCCAGCCCACGTGATCGTTGATGATGGCCGGTGCGCTAACGAGGCCTGGTCGGGTACGCGTGGCCAGCTTCACGGCATACTCCATCACATTATCGGTAACGGGTATCCGTCGCACGAGACCTTGATATTGGAGGATCTCCTCTGCGGTCAGGACCGGTTGCAGGTTGGGTTGATGGTCGCTGGTGGTGGCCTTCACCACGGCCAATTCCTCAGCGAACGTGGGGTAATCCACGCGGATATCGAACATGAAGCGGTCGAGTTGCGCTTCCGGAAGAGGGTAGGTGCCTTCTTGCTCGATCGGGTTCTGGGTGGCGAGCACGAAGAAGGGGTCGGGCAAACGATGGGTCTGGCCAGCAGCGGTGACTGATTTCTCCTGCATCGCCTCCAGAAGCGCGGCTTGCGTCTTAGGCGGTGTACGGTTGATCTCGTCGGCCAAGACGATGTTGGCGAAGAGGGGACCCTTGATGAAGCGGAAATGGCGGTCTTCCCCTAGGATCTCGCTGCCAACGATGTCGCTGGGCATGAGGTCGGGGGTGAACTGGATGCGGTTGAAGCTGAGGCCGAGCGCGCGCGCCACGGTGTTCACCAAGAGGGTCTTCGCCAAGCCCGGCACGCCAACGAGCAAGCAATGGCCGCGGCTGAAGATGCCCAGCAACACATGGTCCACCACGGCATCCTGGCCGATGATCACTTTGTTCACTTCGGCCTTCAGGCGGCGGTATTGCTCGCCGAATCGCTCTACGC
>JBATND010000470.1:0-15718 GCA_049290175.1 Flavobacteriales bacterium
CGACGATCACAACCGGCGGGGATTGAATGATGGTGAAGACGAATTCATTGGTGATGGTGATACCAGCGCATGGACTCGGACTGATGAGGGTGAGAATGATCGTTTCGTCACCGTCTTCATCCACCGGGCAATTGAAGGTGAAGGTCTGGAGGCTGTCACCGGGATAGAACACCAGCGAATCGGGGAAGGCTGGAACGTAGTCCACACCTGCGGTTGCGGTGCCGCCCGTGATGATGTAAACAACACTGGTATCGGTGCCAGCACCAGTCTGTGCGAAGTTGATCGTAACCGGGTAGCAGCTCTCCATGATGGTATTGGTGCCGATGATGCCGGGGCCGGGAGAGAGCGTGGGCACGAAGGGCGTGCTTGTGAAGCTGCCTGCCTCCAGGAACACGCCGCTGTCGAAAGCACTGTCCGAGCCATCGCCAATGGCCATCTTGATGTGATAGGTCTGTCCGCATTGCACGGGCCAGCGAGCGGTGAGCACTACCGTGAAGCCGTCGTAGCAGATGGTAGTGCCCGCGCCATTGTTCACGTAGTACACGCTGTTGCTGGTCCAGTTGGGATCAGCGGCGGCACATGTGTTGGCGTTGCCTCCAGATGCGCCAGGCACACCTGGGTTAACCGTGTTAATAGCAATTGGAATCGTGGTGCTTCCTGGCACGAGCGCGATGTTGATGGCGCCATTCTGATAGGGGCCAGCGATGCCTGGCCCGCTCAGGAAGAAACCAAAAGCATCATTGAAGTTCGTGCAGACGTACTCGGGGTATTCCTCCGACCCGAAGACGTAACGGAACTTCACGGTATCACCTTCCGGTACGAAATCGAACTCGAGCACCGCGCGGTCGTTGATGGTCTGGTTGGCCAAAAGAGCCAAATCCGGGTCGCTACCAGTGCTATTGGTACCACTGGCGAAGAAGGAAGCCGCACCAGCAACTCCCTGTGTGACACCACTAGTAAGCAGAACTCCGGCCGGAAGGCCCAAGTTGGTTCCCGACTCCGTGAAGCTTGCACTGCCAGCTTGCGGTGTAGCCGGATTCAGCACCCCATTGTAACTGATGTTACTTACAACCACACCAGTGCCCAGGAGCACATCCTGAACAAGCTGAGTCGGTGTCAGTTGGTCGTTGACCACAAGTTGCGCCTGCATGGCGGTGCTGCCCAGCACCATGAGGCCTATCAAGGAAATGCGCTTCATCACGTTCGGTTGTTGTTCAGTTCTGGCTGCCTCGCAGCAATGTGAAATGCCCCATGCCGTCCACTGGTGGGAAGTAATGCCCCTCCGCGCGGTACTTGTAAACGTACACGCCTGTTGGTGCCGGTGAACCTCCGTAGGTGCCATCCCAAGGTGCAAGGATATCCTGCGTTGAGTAAATCAGCTCTCCCCAGCGGTTGAAGATCTGCATCTCGAAGCTGAAGATATTGTGGCCCACGGCTCCGAAGAACTCGTTCCAGCCATCGCCATCGGGGCTGAAAGCATTGGGGAAGTAGATGTGCGCAGGTGGCTTCAACTGCAGCGAATCCACGCCATGGCAGCCGTTCGGCGTTACGATCCGCAGGGTAACCCAATGGTCCTCCAGATCCAAGTAGCTATGGCGCACCTCATCGCCCCGGTAGCGTGTGCCATCTCCC
Source organism: Flavobacteriales bacterium (assembly GCA_049290175.1). Classification (GTDB taxonomy): domain Bacteria; phylum Bacteroidota; class Bacteroidia; order Flavobacteriales_F; family PHOS-HE28; genus PHOS-HE28. Next base: position 1,633 of record JBATND010000470.1, read on the forward strand.
ATGTCCCATACCCAAGTTTGCGCATAGGGCAGTGTGGCAGCCAACAGGTACCAATCGTCCTGGCCCTCATTCACCTCAACGATATCCACGCTCACATGCTCCACTTCAACAGTCGTTTGACCGAAGCGGGTCTCGCCGCATTGGTCGCGCACCATCACGCGATAAGTGGTGTTCTCATTGGGTTTCACCCAGTAGAGCGGATCGGTGAGGCTATCCTGTCCGGCCCATAGGATGTGGTAGTAGCCGCTACCGCCGGCCACCAAGGAATGGATGATGGTGCTGTCGCCGGCGCACAGGATATGGTCGGGCACCATGGTGAGCACGAAGGGGTCGTAGATCGGCATCACACCGTTCACGGAGGTGGTGCCCTGATAACCGCATTGGTCGTTCGCCGTGATGATGTATGGCGTGGTTGTGAAGACCGGCACAGTGATGTTCCAACCAGTGCCGATCACTTGACCGCTGGTATTGGTCCATGTCCAGTTGTACACGCCGTTGCCCCCTGTGATGCCCGTGATGGTGAGCGTGGTGCTATCACCAGCGCAGATCACGGCCTGATCGCCAGCGGTGGTGATCTCGATGTCGGGCAAGGGCACGGTTCCCACCTGTACGCTATCGGAAATGCTGGTGCCGCAGCCTTCGGAGACGGTAACCGTGTAATAGATCGGCGGACTCGCCGCAGGCACGTTCAGCACAGGGCCATTGCCCAACGGCACGCCTGCCAAGCTCCATTGATAGGCGAACACGCCATCGCCACCAGTCACGCTCAACACGGAGATATCGCCGTTGCCCAAGCAATCGATCAGCGTGTCTGGCCAGACTTGCAGATCCAACGGCGGGTAAATCGGCAAGGTCACTGTGAAATCGGCGGTTACCGGAGGGATATTGCAGATGTCCGTCACGGTAACGGAATACACCGTGGTCACCGCAGGAGAGGCATTGATCGTGGCTGTTGTAGCGCCAGTGCTCCAATCGTAGGTGTATTGCCCCATGCCCCCGCTCACCGAAGGGATGAGCAGGTTATTCTGGCCGCATATGCTGTTGATGTCCGTGCCTGTAACGACAAGTGGTGGCGGACTGTCTATGGTGAACGAGAAGGTGGTTTGCAGCACCATGCCCGCGCATTCAACGAGCTGCTCGATGGTGATCACGATGGTCTCTGGGCCATCGGGATCAATTGGCACATCGAAGGTGAAGGTGAGGGCCTCCACATTCTCTGGGAAGATGAGTTGCGAGGGGAAGACGATGCTGTAATCAACACCTGGGGTCGCGGTGCCGCTAACGAAGATGTCAACGGTATCGACGGTTGATGTATCGCCCAAGCGCGTGAAGGTGAGCGAGACGGGGTTGCAGCCCTCGAGCATGGTTGTGCCAAGGATGCCCGTTGCTCCTGACAAGGTGGGGATCACCTGACCCGTGCTCACGAAACTGCCAGCTTCCAGGAAAACGGCGCTATCGAAGGTGCTATCGAGCGCATCGCCAACGCCCAACTTGATGTGGTAGGTCTGTCCGCACTGTACCAGCGCTGTGGCCTGCATCACCACGGTCATGCCATCGAAGACGACGGTGGTTCCGCTTGAATTGTCAACGTAGAAACTGGCGTTCTGCGCCGGACAGGTAGGATTGGTCGGATTGTTATTCAGCCCGTTGTTCACGTTGTTGATCGTCACTGGCACGGTGGTGCCTGGGATGAGCGCGATGTTGGCCGAATTGCCGCTGTATGGACCTGTGATGCCGGGCCCGCTCAGGAAGAAGCCGAAGGCATCATTGAAGGAACACACGTACTCCGGGTACTCCTCCGATGCGAATACGAAGCGGAACTTCAGTGTGTCGCCAGTGGGAATGAAGTCGAATTCGAGCACCGCACGGTCGTTGATAGTACCACCCGAGATGCTGACCAGGTCAGGGTCACTGCCCGTTCCATTTGCGTTACCACTGAAGCCACTGGCGGCGCCTGCAACGGCAGAGGCTTGTCCCGATGAAAGGATCAAACCAGCGGCAAGGCCCAGATTGCTATTGGAGGTGGTGAATGAACCACTGCCGAGTACATTGTTCGCCGGGTTGAGCACACCGTTGTAGCGCACGTTGAACGCCTGCACCCCATTGCCGAGCAGGACATCGTTCACCAATTGGGCAGGAGTCTGGGTCGAGTTGACCACCAACTGAGCATTCAGGGAAATGCCCAGCGATAGCGCTGCTATTGCGAGTAGGGGTGCCTTCATGGGAAAGGGTGCCTTGGCGTTGGAAAAGTAGATGTTCCGGACCACACCATGACCGAATGCACCTAGCGAAGGTTGCCCAACGGCCCGCACCTATCTTCGGCGGCTCCAAAAACACATCGCCAGTGCATCCCATCGACTCCTACATCGAAAGCCATAAAGACCGCTTCCTCAACGAGTTGCTCGACCTGTTGCGCATTCCCAGCGTGAGTGCCGACCCCGCCTATAAAGGCGATGTGGCCCGGTGCGCCGAAGCCGTGAAACAACGCATGGTGGAGGCCGGCTTGGACAAGGTGGAAGTGTGCCCCACCAAAGGCCACCCGATCGTTTACGGCGAGAAGATCGTGGACCCCGCCAAGCCCACGGTGCTGGTCTATGGCCACTACGACGTGCAGCCGCCCGACCCGCTCGAGCTCTGGCACAGCGGCCCCTTCGATCCGGTGGTCAAGGACGGCCTGATCTACGCCCGTGGCAGCGCCGACGACAAAGGGCAGTTCTACATGCATGTGAAGGCCATCGAGGCCATGATGAAGACCAGTGGCTTGCCCTGCAATGTGAAGGTGATGATCGAGGGCGAAGAGGAAGTGGGCAGCGACAACCTTGGCCTTTTCGTAGCCGCCAACAAGGAACGCCTGAAAGCCGACGTGGTGCTGATCAGCGACACGGCCATGATCGCCAACGACTGCCCCAGCATCAACACCGGGTTGCGCGGCCTCAGCTATGTTGAAGTGGAGGTTACCGGTCCCAACCGCGACCTGCACAGCGGCGTTTATGGCGGCGCCGTGGCCAACCCGATCAACGCGCTCTGCGAAATGATCGCCAGCCTGCACGACGCCGACCGGCGGATCACCATACCTGGGTTCTATGATGCGGTGCAGGAACTGAGCGCTGCCGAGCGCAAGGCCTTGGCCGAAGCGCCCTTCAATGAGGAGGAGTACAAGAAGGACCTCAACATCGATGCTGTGCGCGGCGAGAAGGGCTACAGCAGCGAGGAGCGAAGCAGCATCCGCCCCACGCTCGATGTGAACGGCATCTGGGGCGGCTACATCGGAGAGGGCGCCAAGACCGTGCTTCCTTCCAAAGCCTTCGCGAAGCTGAGCATGCGCTTGGTGCCGAACCAGAAGAGCGATGCCATCACCAAACTCTTCAAGGATCACTTCGAGAAGATCGCGCCTCCGGGCGTGAAGGTTGAGGTGCGCCCTCATCATGGCGGCGAGGCAGCTGTGACCCCGATCGATAGCCCTGCCTATCTCGCAGCCAGCAAGGCCATGGAAGAGACTTTTGGCAAGAAGCCCATTCCAACTCGCGGCGGCGGCAGCATCCCCATCGTGGCGCTCTTCGAGCAGGAACTCGGCCTCAAGACCGTGCTCTTCGGCTTCGGGTTGGACAGTGACAACATCCACAGCCCGAACGAGAAGTACGGCGTCTTCAACTACTTCCAAGGCATCCGCACCATTCCGCGGTTCTTCGCGCACTTCGCTGGATAGACCAAGGCACTCGGGGGCACTTCAAGCAACCTGCCGTAGGTTGTTGCCGAGCGACAGAAAGAGGGTCAATACGCCCCGCCCCCACCTTGCCCCCGCTCTATCGGGTGCCAAGTGGTCTTCACCTCCTGCGTGTCGAGGATGGCGTAAGGACTTGGTTCATCGATCCCTCCGTGATACACCATGCGCTTCAAGTTGCAGGTAGCTTCCTGATCAAGCATGACCCTCTCTTCCTTCACCGGTTCGGCGACCACATAGGCATTCACATCCATGTGCGTCACCAGCGGTTTGAGCAATTCACTGCGGAAGCCGGTGAGCAGGTTCACCACGCCGCCTGGAAGGTCACTGGTGGCGAGCACTTCGGCGAAGGTGGCTGCCGGCAAGGCATGATGCTCGCTGGCCACAACCACGCAGGTGTTGCCACCAGCGATCACCGGGGCGATCAGGCTCACTAGCTCCAGCAGGCCATTGCGGCCTGCGCACATTACCCCCACCACGCCGGTGGGTTCATACACGCTGAAGTTGAAGTGCGAACTGTTGGTTGGGTTCACGCTGCTGAAAAGCGCCTGGTACTTGTCGCACCAGCCCGCGTAGTGGATCCACAGGTCGATGGCGGCGGCCACTTCGGCCTCGGCCTGCTGCGCTGATGACCCATGCAGCATGAGTTCATGCACGAATTGCGCGCTGCGGCCTTCCAGCATCTCACCGATGCGATAGAGGATCTGGCTCCGGTTGAAGGCGCTTCGCCCGGCCCAGCTGCCCAAGGCGCCACGCGCCGCCACAACGGCATCGCGCACATCCTTGCGGCTGCTGCGGCACACATTCGCCAGGACCTTGCCATCGGCACCCTTTGGTTGATAGTACCGACCGCTCTCGGTTCGTGGGAACTTGCCTCCGATGAAGATCTTGTAGGTCTTCATCACCGGAAGCCGCGCGGCTCTTGAAACAGGTTTGTCTTTCGCAGGCGCTTGCTTCGAGGTGCCGTTCGTACCGTGGCCATTCAGCTCGGGCGTGGCGGCCTTCGGCTTGTTCAGGGTCTTGCTCATAGCGAAGCCAAAGCTAAGCCCGCATCCCATGCCAAAAAGCGAAAGCGGCACCACACCTTCCGCCAAGGCGAATAGGCGCAATGCCGCTTTGCTTTCGATTCCGGGAGCCGAGTGCTCGATGGAGTGCCGTGCCGTCACTCAACCCAAGCCGATGCTCAGCTATTGGTCATCCAGCGCTGAGCACAACGGCCCTAGACTCTAATCGATCCCGCCGAAGCGAGTCACTTCCGATAAGCCTTCGAGCCTTTGGAGAGCGCGTTATCGATTGAGTTGATCCAGTAATTCCTGAAGCCGTCGCCAACCGGACTGCCCTCTTGGCGATCGACCTTGATTACGGAGTGGTCACTGAGGTCGAAGAAGACCGTGGTCACGATGCCGACCTTATTCACTTTGTTGAAGCTCTCCACGAAGATCACGCAACCCACACCGGTAGCATCATGCGCTCCGTATGCCTTCACAGCATCCGTCAGGTCGGCCACCGCTGGCCGGTAGTCGTTATTCGATGTGATGCACTCATCCGTGACATAGGCCTTGTTGCGCTCCGTCACCGTTGCTTGATCGATGGTGTAGTTGGCGAGCTCGAAGTACCGCGAAAGGTTGAACTTCTTGCGCTCGATCAAGAACATCTCGTTCCACTCGTTGAAATACTTGAAGGTGAGCGTATTGCACATGGGCTTGCCGTTCTTATCCACGAAACCCTCCTGATTCACGAGCTTAAGGAAGGTGAAGTCGAGGCCATAGAACACAACGTTCTTCACCCGGTTCAGCTCAACAGGGCGTGACTGAGCGGTGCCGACCAGCCCTTGGCACAGCAGAATGGCGATCAAGAATGCCCGCACGGCTACTTCAGGGATTTGTTGATGTACTTGGCCAAGAAGCCGGCGCTCTGGATGATGGCCATGTTCACCGTCATGCCCATGGTGGGCGTCATCACGCTCCATTGCGTGCCCCGGATCTCCGGCACATGGATGATGGCGACCTCCTCCTGCGTGGCCATGTCGTACACGTGGATCTTCATCTCCACGGCGGAATAGCGCACTGGTGTACCCGTCTTGATCTTGTTGGGGCGCAGGATCATCTTGTACTTGCTGTCTGGGTCGTCGCTGCTCACTTTCAATTGGGTCTTCTTCAGCGAACGCGCCATCTGGTTCACCCAAGCATTCAGGAAGCCAGCCTTGTCCTGCTTCCAGCCGTTCTCCCACTTCGTCGGATCCTTCTCCTTGCCCATATTGTATTCAACGAAGGCCTGCTCGGTGTCCAGGGCGTCGATGGCCGTAGTGGATAGGTCCATCTCAACCAAGAAGGAACTGCTGCCCTTGAAGATGGAGTTGTTGCCTTTGATGAAGGAGACTGGCTTACCAGCGAAAACGGCCGTGCTGCTGACCAGCAGGCCGATGGAAAGAATCGAAGCGAGTTTCATGGGTAGGGTTTAGTGTTGGTTTCTTGCGGGTCGAAATGTAGGACGGAGGCTCTTCTAGTGCGTTGCCGTTAGAAATCACGACGGAAAGCGACTGGGATACTTGCCTGATCAGCGCTAGCCCTGTGCCGAAGCAAATTCCTTGATGAAACCCACGATCCGCTTCCGAAAGAACAGGAGCAACAACACGTAGGGCATGGCCATCAGATAGAGGATGCCCCGATTGAGCCCCTTCCCAATGGATTGTTCACCACCGAAAACGCCATTGCCGCCTTGTGCCACCGCCTTGCACATGGCGCAACCCTGCGCGATCACATCGCCGCTAGGCACGAATGCAAGCACAACGATCAGGACAAAAAGCACCAAGGGGCGTCTCATGGGCCGGTAAATGTATCCGGGGCGGGCATTCGTGGTACTCCGCTCGGCAGAAGCGTCATTTGCACCTATGGAAACGATCACCTGGGCCGATTTCGAGCGCGTGCAGCTCTGCGCGGGAACAGTCCTCAGCGTCATGGACTTGCCCAATGCGCGCGTTCCCGCATACGTGCTCACCATCGACTTCGGGCCGTTGGGCATTCGGCGCAGCAGCGCTCGCATCACCGCGCGATACAGCAAAGAAGGACTCATCGGGCAGCAGGTGATCGCCGTTGTCAACTTCCCGTCCAAGCAGGTGGGGCAGGTCATGAGCGAGTGCTTAGTGACCGGCTTCCCTGATTCGGAAGGGGCTATCGTGCTTGCCCAGCCCGAGCGCTCGGTGCCCAATGGGAGCCGCTTGTGCTGACGAAACCGTGGATGGCTTGTTGATAACCTGCGCCCAGATTAGCCGCCGAACAGAACCAAGCCCGATACCTTGCCCTCACGTTAACCACTAAAACCGGAGATCATGGCAGCTGTACAAGGTTACTGCGTGAAGTGCAAGGACAAGCGCGACATCAAGGATGCGAAAGAGGTGACCATGGCCAATGGCCGCAAAGCCATGAAGGGCGTGTGCCCCAATTGCGGCACGGGCATGTTCAAGATCATGGGGAAGTAGCCCCGTGCGAAGCAGGAGACGCTAGTGCCGGGGCCATGTCGGTCGGCACTTTGGCGCGCGGGTACCTTTGGCCGCATGCACAATGAAATGCAGCCACTCATGGGTGCCGCCATTGCAGCGGCGCTGGAGGCGGGCCGAGAGATCCTCGCCGTTTATGGCACCGCCTTCTCGACGGAACACAAGGCCGACAATAGCCCGCTGACCGAAGCCGACAAGCGCGCGCACAGCGCTATTGTCCGTGCGCTGGCCCGAACCGGCTTGCCCGTTCTTAGTGAAGAAGGCAAGCAACTCGCCATGGAGGAGCGCCAGGCCTGGACCCGCTATTGGCTGGTGGACCCGCTCGATGGCACCAAGGAGTTCATCAAGCGCAACGGTGAATTCACGGTGAATATCGCGCTCATGGAACAGGACAACAAGCCTGCCGGGCCATTGGGGTCTGCCACGCCCATCGCTGGCGTTCTCTATACGCCAGTAAAGGACCTGCTCTACTTCGCTTGGCACGGAGGCGGCGCATATCGTCAAGCATCGGCAACCCGGTTCAAGGGGGACGCGTATGAACGCGCCTTGTCCGCCGAACGCCTACCCGTGCAGCACAACCGCAGCGCATTCACCATTGTGGCCAGCCGATCGCATCCCAGCCCAGAGACCGAGGAGTTCATTGCGCGCATGGAAAAGGAACATGGCGCAGTGGCGCTCACGAGCATGGGCAGCGCATTGAAGATCTGCCTCGTGGCCGAAGGTGCGGCAGATGCCTACCCGCGTTATGCGCCCACCATGGAATGGGACACAGCAGCCGGGCACGCCATCGCGAATGAAGCAGGCAAGAGACTCATCGACATCACTACCAACGAGCCCATGCGCTACAACAAGGCCTCGTTGGTGAACAACTGGTTCATCGTCAACTAAACCAAACAAGTGTCGCGGGCAGCGGCGCTAACAACATGGCCAAGAAGAAGGCATCATCGAAGAAGCGGAAAGTCGCCCTGATCACCGGTGTTACCGGACAAGATGGCGCATACCTGAGCGAATTGCTGTTGAACAAAGGATATGAAGTGCATGGCGTGAAGCGCCGCAGCTCGCTCTTCAACACCGACCGCATCGATCACCTGTACCACGACATGCACGAGAAGGGCCGCCCCTTCCACCTGCACTACGGCGACCTCACCGACAGTGTGAACTGCTTGCGCCTGGTGAAGGAGATCCAGCCGGATGAGATCTACAACCTGGCCGCCATGAGCCATGTGGCGGTGAGCTTCGAGATGCCCGAGTACACGGCCAACGCCGACGGCATAGGCACATTGCGTTTCCTGGAGGCCATCCGCATCCTGGGCATGGAGAAGAAGACCCGCTTCTACCAGGCATCCACCTCCGAGCTATACGGTGGCGTGCTGCCCCGCGCGCAGAACGAGGAGACGCCCTTCTACCCGAAGAGCCCCTACGGCGTGGCCAAGCTCTATGGCTTCTGGATCACCAAGAACTACCGTGAGAGCTACAACATCTTTGCCTGCAATGGCATCCTCTTCAACCATGAGAGCCCATTGCGCGGCGAGACTTTCGTAACGCGCAAGATCACGCGTGCCGTGGCCAAGATCAAGCTCGGCCTTCAACAGACCTTGTACCTCGGCAACCTCGACGCCAAGCGCGACTGGGGCCACGCCAAGGACTACGTGGAAGGCATGTGGCTGATGCTTCAAGCAGACAAGCCCGACGACTTCGTGCTGGCCACAGGCAAGACCTACACGGTGCGCCACTTCATCGACCTCGCTTTCGCACAAGTGGGCATCAAACTCGATTGGAAAGGCAAGGGCGTGAAGGAGAAGGGCATCGACCGGAAGACCGGCAAAGTGCTGGTGGCCATCGATCCGCGCTACTACCGCCCAGCCGAAGTGGACCACCTGGAGGGCGACCCCAGCAAGGCCAAGCGCGTGCTCGGCTGGAAACACAAGTACGACCTGAAGGCCCTCGTGGAAGAGATGGTGCAGAGCGATCTGGAGCTCTTCAAGCGCGATGTGTACCTGAAGAAAGGCGGCCACAAGATCCTGCACGAGCAGGAGTGATCGCCTTCGGTGATCATTCCGAAGGGGCCGAGGATCATCGGCCCGTGAGTGCAGGAAATTGCGCGATTCCGGGTCGAGCCCGGAATGACAAAGCCAACAACGACTCCCATGAACAAGACAGACAAGATCTACATCGCGGGCCATCGCGGCATGGTGGGCAGCGCCATTGTGCGACGCCTGCAGAAGGATGGCTTTGGCAACATCGTCACCCGCACCAGCAAGGAGCTCGATCTGAAGGAGCAGCAGGCCGTGCGCGACTTCTTCAGCACCGAGAGGCCAGATGTTGTGGTACTGGCTGCGGCCAAGGTGGGCGGCATCCACGCGAACAATGTCTATCGCGCGCAGTTCCTCTACGAGAACCTGATGATCGAGAGCAACATCATCCATTCCGCCTATGAGAACGGCGTGAAGAAGCTGCTCTTCCTAGGGTCATCGTGCATCTATCCGAAGATGGCGCCGCAGCCACTGAAGGAAGAGAGCCTCTTGAGCGGCTTCTTGGAGCAGACCAACGAGCCTTACGCCATCGCCAAGATCGCGGGCATCAAGCTGGCCGAGAGCTACCGACGCCAGTACGGCTGCAACTTCATCAGCGCCATGCCCACCAACCTGTACGGGCCGAACGACAACTACGACCTGAATAATAGCCACGTGCTACCGGCGCTCATTCGCAAGTTCCACACGGCCAAGGTGAGTGGCGCTCCCAGCGTTGAAGTCTGGGGCACCGGTTCGCCCATGCGCGAATTCCTGCATGTGGATGACCTTGCCGATGGGTGCTTCTTCCTTCTGCAGAACTATGATGAGGAGATGTTCGTGAACATCGGCACCGGCGAGGACCTCACCATCAAGGCACTTGCCGAGATGATCAAGGAGGTCGTTGGCTACACCGGCGCGCTGAAGTGGAATACCGAGAAGCCCGATGGCACGCCGCGCAAGCTCATGGATGTCTCGCGCCTGCACAACTTGGGCTGGAAGCACCGCATCGGATTGCGCGAGGGCATCACGGCGGTGTATGCCGAGTTCGAGAAGAGTGAACTGGCGAAAGCCTGATCATCGCGCCATCAGCGCGCCACGACCAAACGCTCGCGGAGCTCTTGGCCTCCGGCGCGTAGAACCAATGTGTAGTGCCCAGCAGCCACTGCGTTCAGCGGAACCAGAAAGGAATCCTGGCTAGATGCAGTGACCGTGAGCACCAAACGCCCAAGTTCATCCAGCAATTGCAATGTGCCCGCGCCACGGAAGTGCTCGGGGATGAGGACCGTGACCGCATCGCTGGCCGGATTGGGCTGCAGAATCAAGCGCCCATCAGCCACGTTCTCCGGCACTGAGGCCAAGATTTCCACGCATCGGTCCGGTATCAGCCCATCCAGGGGCAGATAGGCGACGAACTCACCCGGCAATGCTTGGAAGAGCGGGCTAATGCCCAAGTAAAGGCTGTTCTGGAAGAAGGCCATCTTGCCATTATCACCCGAGGGCATGGGACCGCCGATGCTGCAGAGCTGATGCCCATCGTAGCGCAGCAAGCCATACCATGTGGTATCGCCCACCCAGGTGTGTATGCCGCTGATGTACAATGCGCCATCATGCACTTGCATATCACCAACAGTACCAACGAACTCCACTTGTGAGAAGAAGGGGCGCCAATTCTGCCCATCCCAGATTTGCACGTGCTTCGATTGCACGTCCTGCCCAGGCAGGAAAAAGCCGCCGACATAGAGCGAATCGCCATAGCCACAGATGGTCTCCACGAAATTGCCACCCACTCCCACCCCAACCGGACTCCATCCATCCACCCCATCGAAGGCCACCATCTTCCTGCAGCCCAAAGCTTGGAACACGCCACCGAAATAGTAGCGACCGTGCCAGAATGCGGCGTCATTGACCAAGTCGCTCAAGCCGAAGGAGAAACCAGGCAGAGGTTGCCAAGTGGCATTGACCCACTCATTCACCATAGGCATGTATTGCCCGAAGAGCGTATCTGCCCGACCTCCGTGGAGCAGCTTGTCATTCGCTTCCAAAAAAAGAAAAATGCCCTCAGGTCTGCCACATGTCTGCCAAGTGCCATCCACAAGCATTGAAGCGAACCGTAGGTCAAAGCTGTTCTGCCAATAGTTAGATAGATAACCCGCGAAGACCGTGTCCGATCGGATGGCCAAAGAGACTACCGGTACTTGAATCCCCAGCGTTGATGTGTCACCATTCCCTCCGGCCAGGCCTTGGGTACTCCAGCCCTGCCCGGTCCACCAAGCGATGCCATTCGCTCGCAAACTGTCCTGGAAAGCGTAAACAAAGCTACCGCCAACGAGCAGCCTGGACGAATCAGAATCGAAGGCGAACGAGCGCACGAAATGGCTCACCCCTCCATTCAGCGATTGCCACTGGCTGTGTGCAGCCTTGCTCCCAGCTAAGAGCATTGCCACAACTATCAATGGACTTCCGCACCGCCACATCTCCAGTATCAATCCATTATGACCACACGCCCTTGCCAGCGTTTGTCACCTTGTAAAAGCACCGCTGAATAGATGCCGTTGGCCAGTCCTTGAACAGACAGACTGACAAGCCGGTCTCCATTGATGCCATGCCGCTGCACCAAACGCCCCAGTTCATCCACGATCTGCAGTTCGCCACGGCCAGAGAAACCCTCGGGTACGACCACTTGGAACGTACCAGAGTTGGGGTTCGGAAAAAGTACCAGGCCAATGGGGGATGCCAGCACGGGCTCTTCAATGCCTATGGTAAGGTCGTAACGCAACTGAGCCACATATCCGTCCGCGCGATTCTGAGCGACCACGGCTAAAGGAGTGCTGTTCAGATAGGGCGCATGGCCTTGGATTACGGGCGCGTGGGTGGGGAAATTCAGCAAGGACAGGGTATAGCCGCAGACGTACAGCCGTTCGGTGGTTGCGGTGATGCCCCGTGCAATGTCATTGCCGATGCCCCCCAAGAAAGTGGTGTAGAGATGGTGGGTGCCGCCGCTGAACATCGTCACATAGGTATCGCTCCTGCCACCCTGCAGCGCATCATTGTGAATCGGGTTGTGATAGAGCCCTGAAGTGGCGAGCAAGGGCATAGGTGGGGTGTAACCACTGGACAGGTAGTAGCTCGAATGGTGCAGGTACACGCGATTCTCCTGGTCGATCGCTAGGGAAATCGGCTCAAAGCCACCATTCGCGAAGTTGGTATTGTCGCCGAACTTCGTGGACCACGTCAGCTTAGCCTCCTCGTCGAAGCGGGCAATGAAACGCTGCTTCGTGTTGGCGACGGAGGAGAAATAGCCTTGGGCATCGCACTTTGGGAAGCCGTCGTCATTCGGCGCCGCGCACGCATTGCCCGCGTATTGCGGAGTTTCACTCCACCCTGCAACATACACCTGGCCTTCATAATCAACTGCAACATCCCAAATACCCTCGTCAAAGGCGCCGCCGAAATAGGTGCTCCAATCCATGGCCAGATTGCTCAGCCTGAAGCGCATGATAAAGCCATCATACCAATTGTTCGTGGGATCCGGAATCGCACTGGTCCCATTCAGGCGGTTCTGGAAGTAGCCAGCGGGGTACTCGCACAGCGGGAACTCAAACTGACTCGCCTGAGGGCTGCAATTGAAGGCTTGAGCCGGGTCGTTGGGCGTCTTCGTGCTGCCTACAACATAGAGCAATCCGTTCACATCATCCACTGCTCAAGCATTCACAAACTCGGTTTGCGGTCCGCCAAGCGGAGTGAACCAGGTGAGGTTGGCTTGCGGATCAAGCCGTAGAACGAACCCGGTTCCCGAGGTGAGCAGGTTCGGATTGACCGGGTTATTCAACTGTACATAAGCGCCAGGTGGATTCACCGGCCCTTCGCTCAACGCGTCCAATACGAGAGCCCTCCCCACCACATAGGTGTTTCCAGCAGCATCCACAGCAATGTCGCCGTCGTAATCTGTGTTCAACTCCCCTTTCGTTCGTGTGAAGTACAACAGCACGCCTTCAGCAGCATCGAACCATGCGATGAACTGGGCGGGAGCGCCCTGTGCAATGGTGCTCCACGAGTTCGGGTTCCCGGCAAATGGGAACGCTGGAGGATCAATCCCAGAGAATGTGGAGCCCGTGATGGCCACCCGGTTATTGATCCTATCGTAGGCGATGGCCGCACCCTTGTCTGCAGTAGCCCCTCCGAAATAGGTCATCCAGCCGGCGCCGTCATCAATCTCGTAGAACTCGTTGAAACGGCCGATAATGGCATCGCCAGCACCCGCCATTGCTGGCTGTGCAGCAACTCCAGGGAAAATCGGGAGTCCACTCACACTACTTGACGAGCCAGTCAAGTAGATGTACCCCTCAGAATCGTGGGTGATGTCCAGCATGCGGTCGTCGTGCGCTCCTGCGAGGAACGTACACCACTCTGGAGGCACTGGTCCGCCGCCACCACCCAACAGCGAGGGGTCGGGGTTGAAGGGCCGCACGATGAGGATGAGCGGCAGTGAAGTATCATACCCACCGAACGCAAAGCCTGTCTGCAGTTGGCCGTTGTCGATCACATAGTTGGCGGTCCAAGGAATCTCGACAATGTCACTATTGACCTGTTGATAGGCCAAGCCCTGCGTGAGTTTGATGAACTTATGCTTGAACCAGACATCCAAGTGGCCCTGCAGATCGATTTTCAGGCTATCGTGCCCTTCCCATAAGATCTTGATGTGCTCAGGATTCCCGCCCGGCCTCACCACGATGTACATCTTAGGCCCCCACCTGTTGCTATAGAGATGCACATCGATGGAATCGTACACGCTCGGATACACCACGCGCCGAGCACCCGTGACGCCGATCACGCCATCCGGGGTGTACTGCTCATAGA
>JBATND010000471.1:0-2662 GCA_049290175.1 Flavobacteriales bacterium
CCTCACGGCATTCGAGGACAGCGGCTTCGTGAACTTCCGCTTCCTCAACGGCGGCATGGGGTGCATCAACTACAGCACCGCCGTGTGGGACAAGAACCTGGAGAGCAGTTTGACCGTGATCGGCAGCAAGGGCAGCGTGAAGATCGGCGGGCAATACATGGATCAAGTGGAATATTGCCACATCGAGGGCTACACCATGCCCGAGCTCGCGCCCACCAATCCGGCCAACGACTACGGCGCTTACAAGGGCAGCGCCAACAACCACGGGTTCATCATCGACAACGTGGTGGACACGCTGAAAGGAAGGACAACACTCACCACCAATGCCCTCGAGGGCCTGAAGGTGGTGGAAATCATCGAACGCATCTACCAAGAACGGAATGGCTAACCTGTACGAACAACTCCTGAAGAAAGAAGCCAAGCTCGCTGTGATCGGCCTTGGCTACGTGGGGCTCCCCATCGCACTCGCCTTCGCGCGCAAGCTCAAGGTCGTGGGCTTCGACATCAACCAGAAGCGCGTGGACATGATGCGCCGCAACGAGGATCCCAGCAACGAGATCCCCGCTGCCGAATTCGAGGGCTGCGACATCCACTTCACTGCCGACATCGAGGAGCTGCGCAGCGCACGATTCTTCATCGTGGCAGTGCCCACTCCGATCGATCAGCAGAACATCCCCGATTTGGGTCCGCTGCTGGGCGCCTCACGCACCGTGGGCCAAGTGCTGAAGAAGGGCGACTACGTGGTGTACGAGAGCACCGTGTATCCCGGCTGCACCGAAGAGGATTGCGTGCCGCTGCTGGAGCGGCTCAGCAACCTGAAGTTCGTTGACGACTTCAAGGTGGGCTATTCTCCCGAGCGCATCAATCCGGGCGACAAGGTGCATACGCTGGAGACCATCGTGAAGGTGAGCAGCGGCTGCGATGCCGAGAGCGCCGAGGTGATTGCCAAGACCTATGAGCTGGTGGTGAAGGCAGGCGTGCATCGCGCCAGCAGCATCAAGGTGGCCGAGGCCAGCAAGATCATCGAGAACACGCAGCGCGACGTGAACATCGCGCTCACCAACGAGCTCTCGATCATCTTCAACCGCATGGGCATCAACACCTACGATGTGCTGGAGGCCGCGGGCACCAAGTGGAACTTCCTGCGCTTCCAGCCCGGACTGGTCGGCGGCCACTGCATCGGCGTTGATCCCTACTACCTCGTGTACAAAGCGAAGGAGCTGGGCTACCACGCGCAGATCATCGATGCTGGCCGTTTCGTGAACGATAGCATGGGCGGCTACGTGGCCAAGCAGACGGTGAAGAAGGTGATCGCCAGCGGCACCAACCCAACCGATGCGCGCGTCCTAGTCATGGGTGCCACCTTCAAGGAGGACGTCACCGACATCCGCAACAGCAAGGTGGCCGATGTGGTGAAGGAGCTGCAGAGCTTCAGCTGCACCGTTGATGTGACCGACCCGCACGCCGATAGCGAAGAGGTGATGCACGAATACGGATACGAGCTGGTGAAGGAGATGAAGGGCCCTTACGATGCGATCATCGTGGCGGTGAACCACAGCGAGTACGCCAGCAAGGACGAAGCTTGGTTCAAGGGCATGCTGAAGCCCAAGGGCGTGCTGGTGGATCTGAAGGGCGTGTTCCGGAAGAAGATCAAGGACCTGAACTACTGGAGCCTTTGAGCACGACGACCGAATAGGAACGCGAGTGATCACAATGTTGTCCAAGGTGGGCGTTCGCCTCTACTTTTGACGCATCATGGAACGCTCGATTCTCGGTCGCATCACCATCGACCCTGCCATCTGTCACGGCAAGCCCTGCATACGGGGCATGCGCTGGCCGGTGGAGGTTGTCATCGACATGCTCGGTGCGGGAATGTCAACGGATGAGATTCTGGCGGAGCATCCCGAGCTGGAGAAGGAGGACATTCAAGCGAGTTTGAACTACGCCAAGCTCATGGTCTCGGGCCATTCCTTGGGCGACGTTGCCTGATGCGGTTCATCTGCGACGTCCATATCCCGATCAGCCTCTCCAAGCAGCTCGCATTCGCGGGCCATGACAGCACGCATGTGAACCGACTGCCAGCGAAATGGCACACGTCCGATAAAGACATCGCTAGGCTCGCTGATGTCGAGGATAGGATCCTCATCACCAAGGATTCGGATTTCCGCGATAGCAGCGTGGTGCAAGGCACTCCGAAGAAGCTCATCAAGGTCAATCTGGGAAATATCCCGCACGCCGAACTGAGTTCGATCATTCTAGGCCACTTGAATGAGTTGTCGCGCTTGAATGAACGCGATCGCTTCTTGGTGGAGGTTGATAGGGGGCGTTTGTCGGTGATCGACATCTAATGACATAACCCGTGGGCTAGGCACCGTTGCCACATCTTTGCCGCCGCATGAAGACAGCACGCAACATCCTCATCACCGGCGGCGCCGGATTCATCGGCAGCCATGTGGTGCGCCGCTTCGTTACCAAGTACCCGCAGTACCGCATCATCAACCTCGATGCGCTCACCTATGCGGGCAATCTGGAGAACCTGCGCGACATAGAGCACTTGCCCAACTACACCTTCGTGAAGGCCGACATCTGCGACGCTGATGCCGTGGCCACGGTGTTCAAGGAGTACGCAATCGATGGCGTGATCCACCTCGCCGCCGAGAGC
>JBATND010000472.1:0-1776 GCA_049290175.1 Flavobacteriales bacterium
TCCAAGTTCTTTATCGTACGGGTGAAGCTTATGACGGGACCGGGCCAACTTTCCGGGATCTTGGCCCTTCCATCTTCATCCACTACCAACGGCGGGTAAATGACTGGTCCCGATCCGTCGCCCCAACGGTGGCTAACGGTCAACGTGGCCGGTGATCCACTTTCAGGGTCAACAGCGGCCACGCGTGGGTACGTGTATGCAGCTGCCTTAGCAAGTGCGTTGACGGCAAGATGGTGATCTCCTGCCTTCATTGCGTTGATACCAATGCGTGTGAGCAGCACGGGCAACGGTGCTCCTGCTTCCAGCTCGACAAGTTCCTGCAGTGAGCTGGTGGCCTTGTTAGGCGTGGATGCGGTGCGGCCTCCTGTCTTTCTGCCTTTCATGCCCGTCTACTTTCCGTCTACTTTCTCAAGTGCCTGGCGAATGATGGTGCTCATGGTGGTGCCTTCCTTCCTTGCCTTCCTTTTGAGGGTGTCGAGATCTTGAAAGGTGACACGGACGGTCAGCACACGTTCGCGGGTGTCGGGTGTGGTGTTGGTGTTGGTCATGCAGCGTTGGGAATGGTCGTGAAGGTGTGGCGGATCTCTTCCAAGCGGGTCGCTACGGAACGTTGGCCACGGATGTGGTCAAGTGTGGCCCTTTCGTTGACATCATGCCTGAGCTGAGCAAGGCGACGGTACACTGTTGGGCGGGATACACCACCGGCGTCATGCAATGCCCACAGGAAGCGTTCCACACCATCCATGCCACCGTGAGCGTCAAGCAAGCTCAACGTTCCGTGCAAACGTTCATACACCTTCCATGCACTCTTTCCGTAACGTGTGGCGAGATCGTGGATGTATGCAAGGTCACCGGCGAAGGATATGGACATCTGTTGTCCGGCGTTAAGCGGATGAAAGAGCAGACGGTCCATGTTCTTTCCATAGACGCGGGCCAACACGATCGGGTCAATGTTCAACAGGTCTCCGAAGGTGGCACAACCCATGTCCTTGGTAACGGTATCCCGACCCATGATCCTGCTTTCTGCCCTGAGGAAGTTGTCAGGCACGGACACCGTGAGCGGTGCCCTGCCCTTGCCTTTCCGGGTCAGCTCCTTTTGCTTGTCATAGAAGCACAGCTCACGGTTGCTATTATGCACCAGGTGACCGTCAGGATATTCCTTCCTGTTCATGCGTGTTGCACGGGCATAGCGTAGTGCCTGGCCATACACGGACACGGGTTCGTCCATGATGTTCTGCTTAGTGGTGTCCACCCGGTAGAGCTGGCCAGCGTGAACGTTCATGTCAATGCCCACGGCGTTGGCCAGGCTCAATACATGAGACCCAACTTCCATGAGCTTCGACGGTTCCGTGAGCAACTCGAAGGGGTGGCCAGTGGCCAACTTCGACGGGTTCATGGAGACGAACAGACCACGGTGGTCAATGTCAAACGTGGTCCCTCCTGGGGTGTTATGGTGGAGCTTGGTGGCCACAACTTCGACACCATGCCCGTCCACCAGGAGAGGGGGAACGTTGGTTCCTGCCCTTTGGCGGGTGGTCATGTCAAGCTGCCGATAGTCGGCTACTGAGAAAGAACCGGGAGGGAACGTCATCTCGATCTTGTCGATCCCTGCGAACTGAGGATGTCTCACTTTTTGAGACGAATGGCTACTGATGTACATGGCCATTCTCCCTTAGCTGGTAGTGACCACAGGTGCGATGGTAGCAACCTCGTCAGTCATGGTGACGGTGTATCGAACGCCCTTGTATTCGAGGGCATAGATGCCCGGTGTGGGAC
>JBATND010000473.1:0-13445 GCA_049290175.1 Flavobacteriales bacterium
CTAGGCACCAGTCCGTCGCGGTTGGCATCGAAGGGACGCGAGGCGCCTGCTGGATCATCCTCTTTGGTGCTGAAGGCGCTGATGCCGTCGAAGCTGCCGAAGGCGTAGTCGTTCACTTCCTGCGCGCCGCCGCAGATCACCATGCGCTGAAGTCCTTGTTTGATCAGCAGGTAGCCGATGCCGATGGCGTGCGAGCCGCTGGCGCAGGCGCCGCTGAGGGTGAAGTTGATGCCCTTGAGCTTCAGGATGGTGCTCAGGTTCATGGTCACCGTGCAGTTCATGCCCTGGAAGATGGCGCCGGAGCCCACCAAGGTGGTGTCCTTCTTCTTGCGGATGGTATCCACCGATTCCATCACGGCCAGCGCTGAGCTGTCGTTGCCGAAGATGATCCCGGTCTCGTTGGCCTCGAGCCAAGCGCGGTCGATGCCGGCCTGCGCCATGGCCTGCTCCGTTGCGGCGAAGGCATAGTTGGCCTGCTCGGCCATGCCGATGCGCTCGCGGCGCGTGAGACTGCTCTTCAGATCTGGTGTGGGCACGATGCCCGTGAGGGCGCTGCGGTAGCCCATGTCCTTGCGGCCTTGCGCGAAGCCGATGCCGGAACGACCAGCGCGCAAAGAAGCTTCCACCTCTTGCAAGCTGGTGCCCAAACAGCTCCAGAGGCCCATGCCGGTGATGACGACGCGATGTTCCATTACGAGTGCAGTCCTCCGTTCACGTGGATCACTTCGCCGGTGATGTAAGCCGCGCCGGGCGAGGCCAGGAAGCTCACCACCGATGCGACTTCTTCCGGTGTGCCGAATCGGCCCATGGGCACCAGCGCCTTCAGCTGATCCACCGGCAGGTTCTTGGTCATGTCGCTCTCGATGAAGCCGGGCGCCACGGCATTCACCGTGATGCCGCGCTTGGCCACTTCCTGCGCGAGCGATCGGGTGGCGCCGATCACGCCGGCTTTGGCAGCGGAGTAGTTCGCTTGGCCGGGAACGCCCTTGGCGCCGCTGAGCGATACCACGTTGATGATGCGTCCGCCGCGCTGCCGCACGAATCCTTGCAGCACCGCTGTGGTCACGTTGAAGAAGCCGTTGAGGTGCGTGTTCACCACATCGTGCCAATCCTCGGGCTTCATGAACACCAGCAGGTTGTCGCGCGTGATGCCAGCGTTGTTCACCAGCACTTCGAGCCGTGCCTCCGGATGCGCCGTACGCCAGGCTGCAACAGCGGCCGTCACCGCATCCGCGTCGCGCACATCGAATGCGGCCAAGTGGGCATCCACCCCCAAGGCGCGGATCTGATCGGCCACTTCGCGCGCAGCGGCCTCGTTCGATGCGTAGTTCACAACGATGCTGAGGCCATGCGTGCGCGCCAACTCAAGTGCAACTGCTCGTCCGATGCCGCGCGATGCACCGGTGACCAAGGCCCATTTCGTCGCGTTGCTCATGCCAATTGCGATTTGCCGAAGAGCTCGGCATGAACGGATTCAATGGCCGCGGCCGGATCGCTGTTCGAGCGGATGGAAGCCGAAGCCTTGCGGATGCGTGCGTGCGTGGCCTTGCCGCCAGCCGAGAGCCGTGGGCCCGCTTCAGCCAGATCAGCAGCCTGCGCCGCACCGATAGCCAGTATCGACGCCACGCGCTGCGCATGGCCAATGACCCTTGCAGTCGCCAAAGCGGCATTGGTGCCCATGCTCACGATATCCTGGTTGTCGTTGTTGTTGGGGATGCTGTGTACGTAGAGCGAAGTGGCCAGCGCCTGGCATTCGGCCGTGGTGCTGGTGGCGGTGAATTGCATGCCCTGCATGCCCAACGTGAGGCCGGGCGCTTCCATGTTGAGGAAGGGGGGGAAGCGCAGGTTCACCTTGTCGTTCAACAGGAAATTCAATTGGCGCTCGCACAGCATGCACAGTTTCACCATGGTGAGGCGCAGCGTGTCCATGGCCAACGATACCTGATCGCCGTGGAAGTTGCCGCCGTGATGGATGCCGTTGTCGGGGTCGATCAGCGGGTTGTCGTCGATGGAGTGCAACTCGTCAAGCAGCACGCGCTCGCTGTGATTCACTTGATCGAGGATGGGGCCGAGCACCTGCGGAACGCAGCGGATGCTGTAATGCTCCTGCACCATGTGGCTGAAAGTGCCGTTGGCACTGGTGCGGCCGGGAGCAAGGTGGTCCATGCGGTCGCGCACGCAGCCCGAGCCTTCCAGGGCTTCGCGCATGCGGCGGGCCACTTCGCGCTGGCCAGCGTGGCGCTTGGCCGAATTGAGCGGCTCGCCCAAATGGTCGGTCCAAGTGCCGAGCGCTTCGGTGATCAATGCCGAAAGACCGATCGAGGTGCGCACGAGCTCATGCGCCCGATGCACGTTGAGCAGACCGATGCCGGTCATGGCAGCCGTGCCGTTGAGCAGGGCGAGGCCATCGCGCAGTTGCAGCTCCACCGGCTCAAGGCCACAGGCTTTCAGGATGGAGGCCATGTCACCAGCTTGGCCACGGTGCGTTCCCCGCCCTTCGCCGATGAGGCCCAAGGCCAGATGCGCTTGTTGCACCAGATCACCGCTGGCACCTACGCCGCCGAGGCGAGGGACACGCGGGCAGATGCCGTGCTCGAGGTAAGCGAGCAGCTGCCGCACAACCGGCTCGGAAACGCCCGACCGTCCGTGCAGGAAGGTGACGGCCCGCACGACCATCATGGCGCGCACGGCTTCGTCCGGGAGGTCGTCGCCAGCGCCGGAGGCATGGCTGCGCACCAGGTTGTACTGCAAGGCGTGCTGGTCGGCGGCGCTCACGGCGTGCTGGGCCATGGGCCCGAAGCCGGTATTGATGCCATAAACCACCTGCTTGGCGGCAACGCCGTTCAGGAAGTCGAAGGCACGGCGCACCCGCGACCAATCCGATTCCGAAACGGTGAGGCTTCCTTCACCACGAACAATGCGCTCGAAGGCGGCCAGATCCAATCCCTCCACAGAGGCTGTTGCAGTTCCTGATGCCATTTTTCTAAGGGGCGACGAATGTAGTTCACCTATGTTTACCCGCAGGCCAGATGGGAGGAGCAGCGGCAGTGATGTATGCCCGAACGCACGGGAAGCGTTGGGCTTGGGCCTTGGCGGCGATGGCCATCGCGGCTGTGGCCATTTGGTCGGCCTCCCGGGCGCGGTTCGGCACCGATCTCTTCGATGCGCTGCCCGACGACCCCTCGCTCAGGCACTACCGCGTTCTCCTGGAGCAGGGAGGGGCACAAGGCCCCATCACGGTCGGCTTCTTCGGCGAAGGCGCTTTTCGCGACAGCCTGATTTCCGCCGCTGATCGATTCGTGGAGTTGGCGCAGGGCGATGCGGAGGGCGTGATCGACAGCGTCTTCTGCCGGCCCGATGCGGCCATGGCCGAAGAACTTCTCTCGGGTATCACCGATCGGATCCCACTCCATGCCGATGCCGAGCGGCTCCAATGGCTGGTCGCGGCCGATGACCGCGCACTGGACAGTGCTCTAGCTAGGGTGCGCACCGCCATCGCAGCACCGGGCGGCGAGTTCGATGCGGAACGCATGCTAGCCGATCCCTTCGGGCTCACGCAGCCCTTGCGCGACCGTTTGCTGGCGAGCGCCACGGACGGCAGCGCGGCACTGATCGATGGTGTGCTCTTCAGTCCCGATAGCAGCATGGCCGTGGCGTTGCTCTGGCCCACCGCCAAAGGCGCGGCGGATCCAGAGCGATTGATGGATGCGATCAACCGGTGCATGAGCGCCGCGCATTCCTCAGGGGTCACGGTCGCGGCCTTCGGCGCGGCGCCCATGGCAGTGGCCAATCGTTCGGCCATCAGCGCCGATTCCATGCGCACATCGGCGGTGGCGCTCACGCTGGTGCTCGCGCTGCTGCTCTGGTACTACCGCGACCTGCGTTTCATGCCGCTCTTCCTCTTGCCGCCGGTCTTCGGCTTTGTAGTAGGAGTTGGCGCGCTGGCCTTCATGCGAGGCAGCATCTCTGGCTTGGCCATCGGCGCCAGCTCAGCACTGCTCGGCATCGCGCTCGATTACTCCTTCCATTTCCTTACCCACTTGCGGCATCGCCGCGATGTGGCGGCAACGCTTCGTGAGGTCACGGCACCCATGCTGCTGGGCTGCATCACCACGGTGCTCGCTTTCGGCGCCTTGTCCTTCGCCAGCAGCCGCGTGCTCGCCGATCTGGGCGTGATCGCAGGCTTCATGCTCGCCGGCGCGCTCTTCATGGTGCTGGTGGTGTTGCCGCATTTCGTGCCAGCGGTGTATGCGCGCGGAAGCTTCAATGCCGAAGGAGATGATCTGCGTGCTCTGCCGCGTCCGCGCGTAGGCCGATGGATCGCTTTGCTCGGCATCGTGATCATTACGGCGGGCCTGTTGCCATTCGCCAGCCGCGTGCAGCAGGATGCCGATCCGGAGCGGCTCAGCCTGATCCCGGACGACATACGCCAGGTGCGCGACCGCATGGAAGGCAGCAGCGACCGCGCCGTGCCGGTCTTCATCGCCGGTGTAGGCAGCACGCCCGAAATGGCGCGGCAACGTTTGGAAGAAGCGATGGCCCTGGAGCGCAGCGCGGGCCGATCGGAAGGCGCGATGCCATGCGACCTGAATCCTTCGCAACGCACCGCTCAATTAAGGTTGACAGCTTGGAGCGAAGCATTCGCGACTGAAAGCGCTGGTCGAATGGTGAATCGCATTCGTGATGCGGCCGTGCGGAATGGATTCACGCCCGATGCTTTCGATGGGTTCCTCGCGCAGGTCGAAGAGTTACATGTGCAAGCTGTCGCAGGAGCTCGTTTGCCCGGTGAATTCATGGGCGAAGCCGGCGATGAAGTGCTTGTTGCAGCGCGCGTGATGGTGCCACCGACCGAAGTGGATGCGGTGACTGAAAGTCTTAGTGGCGTGAGCGGCGTTGAGGTGATGCACCGCGGCATGCTCGGCGCGCATGTGGCCCGTGTGATCGACGAGGACCTCTCGGGCATCCTCTGGCGCACGGTCGGAATCGTCTTCCTCGCGCTGCTGATCACCTATGGCCGCATCGAGCTCGCGCTGCTCACCTTCCTGCCCATGGCCTTGGGCTGGACCTGGATCCTCGGGCTCTGCGGCCTGCTCGACATCCGCTTCGACCTGGTGAACATCATGGTGTGCACCTTCATCTTCGGCCTCGGCGACGACTACTGCATCTTCACCACCGAGGGCCTGCTCGCCAAGCACCGCACCGGCACCGACCACACGCGCTCGTTCCGCAGCGCCATCGTGCTCTCGGCCATCACCACCATCATCGGCACCGGGGCGCTCTTCCTGGCCGCGCATCCCGCTTTGCGCTCCATCGCCGCGCTGTCCGTCACCGGCATGGCGGCATTGCTCGCTGTGGCGCTCACTGTGCAGCCCGCGCTCTTCGGCCTCTTCATCGGCGATCGTGCTGCGAAGGGACGGCAGCCGTTCACCTTGCTCGCGCTCTTCATCTCGCTCTTCGCGTTCTGCTATTTCCTCCTGGGCTGCATCCTGCTCAGCGTGGCTTGGATGCTCTTCATGGGGGTGCCCGCGCCCAAGCCAGCGAAGCAGCGTTGGACCCGCAGCATCCTCCGGCTCTTCACCGGATCGCTCGTGTACATCATGGTGAATGTGCGCAAGGACATCCGCTCCTTCGCGCCGCTGCTGAAGGACAAGCCCGCCATCGTGATCGCGAACCATGCCTCCTTCATCGACATACTCGCCATGCTCATGATCACGCCGCGCGCTGTGATGATGACCAACCGCTGGGTGTGGAACAGTCCCTTCTTCGGCCGCGTGGTGCGCTACGCCGGCTACTTGCGCAGCGAGGATGGCACCGAGCCCAACGTTGAGCGCGCGCGCGAGCACATCGCGAATGGCATCTCCGTCATCATCTTCCCCGAGGGCACGCGTTCGCGCGACGGCAGCATCGGCCGTTTCCACAAGGGCGCCTTCCACATCGCCGAGACCATCGGTGCGCCCATCGTTCCGGTGCTGCTTCACGGCTTCGGCGAGGCCATGAGCAAGGGCGATGCACTGCTGAAGAACGCCACCATCACCATGCGGCCCTTGCCCGCCATCGCGCCCGGCGATCCGCGCTTCGGCGAGGGCGCCCGCGACCGCACCAAGGCCATCTCGGCTTGGTACAAGTCGGAGTACGAAGCCTTGAGAAGCGCGCGAGAGACGCCGCGCTATTTCCGTGAGCGGCTGGTGCGCGCTTTCACCTTCAAGGGACCGGCGCTCGAATGGCACACGCGCATCAAATCGCGCATGGATGAAGAGCTGCACGAGCTGCTGCATGCGCGCATCGCGCCCGATGCCCGCGTAGCTGACTTAGGCAGCGGCCATGGCATGGTGTCCTTGCTGCTGCACTGGTGCGCTCCCGCGCGCCGCATCACCGCCATCGAGCGCGATGCCGACAAGGTGGCACTCGCGAAGCAGGTGGCCAGGCATTGCCCCGGTGTCGAGGTGGTGCAGGGCGATCTCCTGAGCGCTGCCGTGCCCGAGAGCGATGCCATCATCCTGAAGGATGTGCTGCACTACTTGCGGCCCGATCAGCAGCAAGCCATGCTCACGCGATGCGCCGCTGCATTGGCGCCCGGCGGCGCGATCTATGTTCGCGACGGCTTCCGCACCGGCGATGAGCGCCATGCGCGCACGCGCTGGACCGAGCGGATCGCCGTGATGATCGGATTCAACAAGACGGACCAACCGATGGAATTCATCAGCCGGGAGGAGTTCGAGCGCATGGCCGCCAGCAGCGGCTTGCGCGTGGAGTGGGCGCACGATGCGCGCCGCACCTCGAACGCCCTGGCCATCCTGAACAGACTATGAGCGATCGTGATTTCGACGTGGTGATCATCGGCGCCGGGCTCGGCGGCCTGCAATGCGCCATCACCCTGGCGCGCGAAGGGATGAAGGTGTGCGTGCTGGAGCAGAACAGCCAGTTAGGCGGCAGCCTGCAGGTATTCAGCCGCGACAAGACCATCTTCGATACCGGAGTGCATTACATCGGCGGGCTGTGCCCCGGCCAGAACCTGCACCAGTACTTCAGCTACTACGGCATCATGGACAAGCTGAAGCTGAAGCGCATGGACATGGATGCCTTCGACCGCGTGGAGCTGCAGGGCAATCCGCAGCAATACCCCTACGCGCAGGGATGGGACAACTTCGTGAACCGCTTGGCCGAGCACTTCCCCGGTGAGCGCGGCGCCATTGCACGCTATGCCGAGCTCGTGGTGGAGACCTGCGACCGTTTCCCGCTCTATCGCTTGCGCGACTCCAATACGCAGGAGTGGATGGATGATCGCCTCACGTGGAACGCGGAGGAGGTGATCGCCTCGCTCACCCAGAACGAGACGCTGCAACAGGTGCTTGCTGGCAGCAACGCGCTTTATGCGGGTGATCATGCATCGCCTTTCTATGTGCATGCCCTCGTGGTGAACACCTATGTGGAGAGCTCGTGGCGCTGCATCGATGGCGGATCGCAGATCGCGAAGCACCTGGCGATGAATGCGCGCGCGGCCGGTGCCGTGATCCATCCGCGCACCAAGGTCACCGGCTTGGATTTCGGACCGAATGGCGTGAGCGCCGTGCGCACCGCCGATGGCGAGGCTTACACCTGCAAGTGGTGCATCGCCAACATCCATCCCGCCGTGCTCATGGACATGATCGGTTCCGGCCACGTGCGGCCCGCGTACCGCTCGCGGATCAAATCGTTGGAGAACACCGTGGCTTCGCACGCGCTGCACCTGGTGATGAAGCCCGGCGCCTTCCCGTACCTCAACCACAACGTGTATCGCATGCGCTCGAAGGGCGTGTGGGACGCGGTGAATTATCCCGAGGGCACTTGGCCATCGGCCTACATGCTCTCCACGCCGGCCTCGCACCGCACCACCACGCACGCCGACGGCATCACGGTGATGAGCTACATGCGCTACAGCGAAGTGGCGCAATGGGCGGGCGACCCCAACACCATCGCAACGCCTGCCGAACGCGACCCCGGCTACCTCGCATTCAAGCACACGCGCGAACAGCAGATGATCGATGTGCTCGAGGAGCACTACCCCGATCTGCGCAGCGGCATCAAGTCCGTGCATAGCAGCACCCCGCTCACCTTCCGCGATTACATCGGCACGCCCGACGGCAACATGTACGGCATCCGCAAGGACAGCTCATCGCCCTTGCGCACCTTCCTCTCGCCGCGCACCAAGGTGCCCAACCTGCTGCTCACCGGCCAGAACCTGAACATGCACGGCTTGCTCGGCGTCACCGTTGGATCGATCAGCACCAGCTCCGAGATCTTGGGCAAGAGCTACTTGCTGAAGAAGGTGCATGCGGCGAGCTGAGTAAATGGCGCCTTGAGGCTTGGCTGCACTAAGCCCGAGTATTCCACGATCGCTTGCTTTTTGCCGATGGGCGAATAGATTCGCACTACCAGTACGCTATTGCTCATAGTCTGAAACACGGAATGAACCGCTTTGCATCTCCTTCACCATGCTCACCCATGCGTCTCATCTGAGCAGTTGCGGCTCCCGCTTCGCATTGTCCTTGGCGCCTTCGGCCTTGCGACTTGTGCCTTGTGTCTTGTGTCTTGCGCCTTGCGCCTTGCGCCTTGCGCCTTGCGCCTTGCGCCTTGCTCATTCTTCAAGCCCAACAAGGTAGGCCCATGGCCCGCCACAACGAAAAGCCCCCAGCGCTTGCGACGCCAGGGGCCGGTCACTCATGTCCCACCAACTCAGGTAAGAAGATGAACACGAGCTAGGCAAAGGTACCGACCCCGCCAGGAACAAGCCGCGAGCCTGGCGGTGCAGTGAGCACCCGGTATTCCGCAAGCGGACCGGAAGCGGAGGCAGCGCGCACGCAGGTGCGGCTGTCCTCCATGTGCCTAAGACACGGCAAAGGAGTTTGACAAGATCGAGGAACATGCGCTCAGCTTGCCTGCCCATCGTACTGCTGTTGTGTTCGCAACACACGCGTGCCCAGAACCTCGTGCCCAATCCGAGCTTCGAGGAATACTTCAATTGCCCTAATGACTATGGCGAGTCGTTCGAGCTCAGGAATCGGTTCATGGCTAATGCTACGCCAGACTATTACAATGCTTGTTATACGGCCAGTGAGGACACTTGTGGGGTGCCCTTGAACTTTGCTGGATTCCAGTATCCCGCATCGGGAAACGGGTACATCGGAATGGTCACCTATTCCAACGACCCGCCCTATGGATTCCGAGAGCTGATCGGCGTACGGCTTACTGTGCCGCTCGCGCCCGGTGCCACCTACTACACCTCCTTTAAGGTGAGCTGCACCAATGGGTACCCGAATCCGGACACTTGGACACGTTATGCTGCGAACAAGCTCTGCATCAGCATCCGGGCGGATTCGTTGTTGGACCCACTCTGGTTTCCGCCGGACAACGTGGCCCAGTTCGCCTCAGACAGCGTCGTCATGGATACTTCTGGATGGACCTTGCTATCCGGCTCCTTCGTGGCGATGAGCACGGCGCAATGGCTCTACCTCGGCAACTTCTTTGATCATGCCAGTGTGACTGCGGTGGTCATTGATCCCACATGCCCCGATGAGTACGGGTATTACTACTTCGATGATGTATGCCTCTCCCTGAACCCCGGAGAGTGCCCCTTCGCAACGGGCACGGGCAACTTGTCGCCGCGTGATAGGCCGAGTGCGTGGGTGGTGCCGGGCGGCTCGCGGATTAACCTCGCCGGGCTGATTCCTGGGCGAAATACCGAGTACGAACTCTATGATGCTCTGGGCAGAGCCCTTGCACAGGGTCAGATCACCACCGATGGTTCGATTGCGCTGCCCGGCACCGACCAGCTCGTTGTTCTTCGCCTTTGGGATGGGAGCGGAGAATGGCATTGCAAACTTCCTGTCCTGAATCAAAACCCTTAATGCGATGAAGACACGATGGACAAGATGGCTGGTGTACGGCTTCGGCTATGCGCTGGGCCTGCTGCTTTCCGTTGTGGCTACGCGCTGTGAGGCCCAGAACCTGGTGCCCAATCCAAGCTTCGAGGAGTATTTCAACTGCCCCAATGATTACGGCGAGTCGTTCGAGTTAAGGAATTGGTTCATGGCCATCACCAACCCTGATTACTACAACGCATGTTATACCGTAAGCCCGGACACATGCGGGGTGCCGCTGAATTTCGCTGGTTTCCAATATCCCGCAACGGGAAACGGGTACATCGGCATGATCACATATTCCAACGATCCGCCCTATGGATTTCGGGAGTTGATCGGGGTGAAGCTCTCCACGCCCATCGTTCCTGGTTCCACCTACTACACCTCATTCAAGGTGAGCTGCACCAATGGGTACCCGAACCCGGACCATTGGACTCGTTATGCCGCGAACAAGCTCGGCATCAGCATCCGGACGGATTCGTTGTTGGACCCATTCTGGTTTCCTCCGGACAATGTGGCCCAGTTCGCCTCAGACAGCATCGTAACGGACACTTCCGGATGGACCTTGCTATCTGGCTCTTTCGTATCGCAAATCTCCGCCCAATGGCTCTACCTCGGCAACTTCTTCGACCATGCTAGCGTGTCCGTAGCTGTAATCGACCCCGATTGCCCGGATGAATCCGGGTACTATTACTTCGATGATGTCTGTCTCTCCTTGGATCCAGGTGAGTGCCCGATGGCGACAAGCACAGGGAACTTGTCAGGGCCTGTAAGACCTCGCGTATGGGTGGCACCAGGCAGCGCGCAGATCAATTTGTTCGGGCTGCCCCCAGGGCGAATCAGCAAGTACGAACTCTATGATGCGTTGGGCAGAACCCTTGCGCAGGGTCAGATCACCTCCGATGGTTCGATTGCGCTGGCCCGCACCGACCAACTCGTTGTTCTTCGCCTTTGGGATGGGAGCGGAGAATGGCATTACAAACTTCCTGTCCTGAATCAAAACCCTTGATGCGATGAAGACTCGATGGACAATATGGCTTATGCACTGCGTAGCATGTGCATTACCAGCGATGGTTGAAGCACAGTTCAATGCAACGCTGGGGACTCACGGTCGAACGAATGCCGGGATAACCAACGGCGTGACGATTGGCAATGTCGGGGCTGTTCCAACCCCAACGCGAGCATTCCAGATCCGTGGTGATCTGCTTGGCGTTGGCGTACCGGAGGTTTTCCATACGTATGCACCCAACGGCATTCTGGGGGTTCCGCAAAACACCTATTGGCGCATGTTCCAAGGCGGCCTTACGGCAGCCGACGAGCGGGGACAGCTGTTTGCGGTGCCCACGCTGGGTCACTTCAACATCAATTCGCCCAACGGCCACTTCCAGCTGCACACGCAGAATGTCCAGCGTGTGCGTCTGAATGGAAATGTGATCAGCAACATGGGTCCGCCCACGGCACCGCCCTTCCTCAATGTCAATCGCGATGGCTTCATGGCCATTAGCGGAACGGAGAATGCTTTCAATAACGTCAACAGCCGAGTGCCATTCACTCGGCTACATTTAGTGGACGACGCTGTGGATCCGACGAATCCGGTAAAATACGCGCAGGAACACGGCTTCCGCCCATGGCAGCGCAACGGCATCACCTTCACGGGCAACAGCGATCAGAGCTACATCGGTCACAAATACGGAACAGACGATAACACCGATTTCGTGGTCCAATGGAGTGACAACCCGAACGGAAGCCCATGGGGCGTGGACAGGATGAAGTTCGTGTTCACCACGGAGTTCAATGCCGGTGCTGCGCGCGGAGCGGCTACGCTGGAGGGCTTGGAGGCCATGCGCTTGTGGCCGCGCAATAACAACGAGGTGAATGTGGGCATAGGCGATTTCGCGCCACCGGCCGTTGGAGATCCAACGGAGCGGGTTGATATGCTCAACGGTCGTTTGCGCATTCGCCAGTTGCCCGATGATGCGGAGCACTCCGGCCCATACCGTGTGATGGTGGTTGATGATTCGCCAGCTCCCAGTGCAGAGCGCGGCGTGGTGAAGTGGGCCACCATGCCTACGAACCCTGGCGGCGCGGATTGTGATTGGACGATCCAGAATGCTGGTACATCCGGCAGCACGGTACCGCATAATGTTTACACCGCCACGGGGACAAGCGACGAGTGCCCTGATAAATCCGATTTGGTCGGAATCGGCACGAGCCAGCCCGCCTTCAAGCTCGATGTGCGGCACTCGGACGCCGACCTTCCAGTGAGTGGCGCGATACAGGCTTATCTGTTGGCAGGCAGTGCTTCAGGTGCGACCGCTGTTTATGCTGAAGTGGCCCCAATCGGCAGCGCTTCTGTGGACAACCCCACGGGAGTGCGCGGGCGCGTCTCGGGCGTTGATTACATCGGGAAAGGCGTGCTTGGTGAGGCGGTCGCTGGACCCTCTGATGGGAATACCCTGCGGGCCATTGGTGTAGAAGGCACATCAACTGGTCCGAGCAGCGGCACACTAACAGAAGGCATCGGATCAACAGGGAAGGTTTTTGGCGCTAGTGGTGGTACAGTGTCCTTCGCATCCGGTGTCTATGGCGAGGTGACTTGCACCGGCGCCGTGACCACGGCTACGGCGGTTGAGGGTATCATAACGGGGAGCGGCGCATCCACCGCGCGCCACGGTCTTAGCGGTTTCGTTTATGGCCAAGGGGTGACAACGAACGCATATGGTGCAAGGCTCTTCGCCAATGGCGGAACATCGACGAACTACGGCGTTTACGCCGAAGGTAGCGGGTCGAATGCATTCGGCGGCTATTTCATCGGAGATACCCACGTACAAGGCAACCTCACGGTCTCGGGCACTTACCCTGGATCGGACGCAATGCTGAAGACGGATGTGCAGGGCTTGACAGACCCATTGTCAACCATCGCATTGCTGCAACCCATGCGCTACTCTTTCCTTTCCGCGCAGTTTCCGCAGCTCGCCTTGCCAGAGGGGGAGCACATGGGATTTGTTGCTCAAGAGGTGCAAGCGGTTCTTCCGGGCATCGTGCGGTCATTCCATCAACCAGCGCGCTTTGATTCGTTGGGCGCTGAAATCGCACCGAGTTTCAACTACTTGGGAGTGAACTACACCGAGGTCATTCCGCTTCTGGTCGCAGGCATGCAGCAACAGCAAGCGCAAATTGCCCAATTGCAGGCGCAGCTCAATGCATGCTGCGCCTCACCGAGCGATGATGGCACGCGGTCCGCAATGGGCAGCGCACCTGACGAGAAGCTCACCCCCGCCCAAGAGCGCCTGCTCCGCATCGCGCCCAATCCCTTCACCGATCGCACCACGCTCTATTGCACACTGGAACGTGCGGGCCGCGTGCAGCTCATGGCGAACAGCTCCGATGGCCGCGATCTGCGCATGCTCTCCGAAGGCCAGCGCGAAGCGGGCGAGTTCCAGTACGAGTGGAGCACCGAGCAACTTGCGCCCGGCGTGTATTACGTGACGCTGCTGCTCGATGGCGAGCCGGTGGTGAAGCGTGCCGTGAAGGTGGGCAGGTAGATAG
>JBATND010000474.1:0-16377 GCA_049290175.1 Flavobacteriales bacterium
GCAGGATGAAGTGCCAATGCTGCTCATTCGCACGGTTACGCCTGTGAACGGCCGAAAGACCATGGATGAATCGATGCGCGATGGTCTCCTCTTGCACCTTCTTGGCCGGAGCGGGCCAAACCATGGCGCTGATCTGGTCCTCTAAAGACCATTAGAACAAGGAACCAAACACTCAAACCAAACAACCACTCTTCAACCATGCGCTACTCGACTCTTTGCGCAACCGTGCTGCTTAGCTCCGTGCATCTCATTGCGCAGAGCATCACCATCACGTTCAACGCCACTCTTAATGGATCCAATTGGCCGCTCGACAGCGTATGGGTCCACAACGTTACCCAGGCCGCCGATACGCTGATCGTTGCCCCTGCGAACACGCTCGTGCTCGGAACCGTCGGCATTTCCGATCCCAGTGGATCGGATTTGCGAATGCAGGCTTCGCCTAATCCATATCGCGACGAAGCCTTGATCACCTTTACTACTCTCATGAGCGGGCCTGCCTCGGTATCCGTTCACGACTTGGCTGGGCGCGATCTGGCTCGTTTCGCGGACGTTCTTCTGGCTGGAGCGCATCGCATCCGCCTTCACGGTGGGGGCGGGCAGATGCTCCTGGTTACCGTTGCCCAAGGAACGCAAAGGCAGACCTTGCGAATGATCAGTGCCGAAACCACGGCATCAGCACCGATACAATTGCGCTATGAAGGCATTGCCGGTTATCCGAAAGGCGGCGGAGCCGGTTGGGCCTGGGCGCCTGGCGATGAGTTGCGCTACATCGGTTATGGTGCCGCCGCTGGCCTTGTGAAAAGCGCTGTGATCACTGAAGCACCCAATGCATCCATCACCCACACGTTCGCACTTCTTGCCGGTGCGGTTTGTCGTCAGGCCCCGACCATGACGGACCTTGACGGTAACGTTTATCGTGCAGTGGATGTGAATGGAGCTTGCTGGTCGGCGCAGGAGCTGCGGACCACGAAATACGCCAATGGCGATGCTGTTGCAGCAGTGAGCGATGCCTCGACATGGATCGCCACCACCTCCGGCGCGGTTTGCAGTTATAACAACTCGGCGAGCAACGATGCCGCTACCGGCAAGCGCTACAACTGGTTCGCGGCCAGCGATCCACGCGGTCTGTGCCCCTTAGGCTGGCACGTGGCCACCGACTTGGAATGGAAGAACATGGAGAGTGGTCTGGGTATGACCACCAGCGACTTGGATGGCATGGGTTTCATCCGCGGTGCGGCGGAGAATGTCGGCGGTAAGATGAAAAGCTTGCAGACGTGGAACAGCCCGAACACCGGGGCTACAGATGAGACCGGCCTTGGGCTCACGGGTAGCGGTCAGCGCTCCGGGATTGGCGGTGGTTTCTCGGGGATCTCAACAGCTGGGTACTGGTGGAGCTCCACCGACAACGGAGCGGAAGCCCTGTTCCGCACCATGATCACGTCCTCAGGAGGCATCGTGCGCGATGATTTCCCGAAGCAGAACGGCTTCTGCGTGCGCTGCGTTCTGGATTGAGGAAGCATGATGCAGAAAGCCCGCAGGTGCTTGGCGCCTGCGGGCTTTCTGTCCTATAACAATCAATCAATTCAGCGCATAGCTCAGCTCCGCAATGCCATCGAGCCCGTACACGAGATCCTCGGTAATGGCCACGCTGAGACCTTTGCTCGGCAGGTCAACCGCGAGCTTCTCGGCATCGCTGACCAATTGCACCACCACCTTGCATTTGCCGGGATGCGCTTTCATGAGCGAGCCCAGGTCGCGCGCCAATTCGTCGGTGGCCAGGTCGGCGTTGATTTTCAGCGTGAGCTTGTTCAGGTGCTTCTCGCGCACATCGCTCAGCAGTTCCATGCTGCCGATCTTGAATTCCATCTGCCCTTCGTCGCGGCCCCAGGTGCGCGCGCTGGCACGGCCGCGCACGAATAGGAGCGTGCCCGCCTGCAGGTAGAGCTTGAAGCGCATGTAATCCTCGCTGAAGAGCATGAAGTCGTGGCTGCCGTGGTGGTCCTCCAGGCTGAAGCTGCCGAAGGGCTTGCCGCTCTTGGCGATGCGGTGCTCAGCCTTGGTGACGATGCCCGCGAAGGTGACGTCGCGGCCCTCGAGCGACTTGAGGTCCGTTAGCTGCGAGAGGTTGTGGTGGCAGAGGTGCTTGATCTCCAAGCGGTGATCGTCCAACGGGTGGCCGCTGAGGTAGAAGCCGATCACCTCTTTCTCGAAGTGCAGTTTCTCCAGCGCGCTCCAGCCATCGATCTGCGGAAGAGCAGGCTCGGGAATGCCAGCGCCTTCCACCGCATCGCCGAACATGCTCACTTGCGAGCTGTCCTCATTGTCCTTGTGCTGTTGGCCGTAGCGCGCGAGTGTTTCGATCCATGTGGGCTTGCCTTCGCCCGCGCTGTGGAAGAAGGCGGCGCGCTGCACGTTGAGGCCGTCGAAAGCGCCAGCGTATGCGAGGCTTTCCAGCGCCTTGCGGTTGGCCGCGCGCAGGTCAACGCGGCGCACGAGGTCGAAGATGCTCTTGAACGGGCCGCCCTCATTGCGCTCCTTCACGATGGTGGCCACCGCATTCTCGCCAACGCCCTTCACGGCGCCGAGTCCGAAGCGGATCTGCCCTTGCTTGTTCACGCTGAAGGCGAACTGGCTCTCGTTCACGTCAGGCCCCAGCACCTTGATGCCCATGCGACGGCACTCTTCCATGAAGAAGGTGACCTTGTCGATGCTGCTCTGCGAATGCGTGAGCACAGCGGCCATGAACTCCGGACCGTAGTTGGCCTTCAGCCATGCGGTCTGGTAGGCCACGAAGGCGTAGCAGGTGCTGTGCGATTTGTTGAAGGCGTATTGCGCGAAGGCCTCCCAGTCGGTCCAGATCTTCTCGCACACCTTGGGGTCGAAGCCGCGCGCGGCCGTGCCAGCGACGAACTGGCCCTTCATCTTCTCCAGCGTGGCGCGGTCCTTCTTGCCCATCGCCTTGCGCAGCACATCGGCGTCGCCCTTGCTGAAGCCCGCGAGTTTCTGCGAGAGAAGCATCACCTGCTCCTGATACACCGTGATGCCGTAGGTCTCCTTCAGCAGCTCCTCCATCTCGGGGAGGTCGTACACGATCTTCTCCTGACCGTGCTTGCGCTTGATGAAGCTCGGGATGTATTCCAGCGGACCCGGCCGGTACAGCGCGTTCATGGCGATGAGGTCGCCGAATTGGTCGGGCTTCAGCTCGCGCAGGTACTTCTGCATGCCCGCACTCTCGAACTGGAAGGTGCCGTTCGTCTCGGCACGTTGATAGAGCGCGTAGGTCTTCGGGTCGTCGAGCGGGATGCCGTCGATGTCGATCTGTATCCCGTGGTTCTGGTCGATCAGGCGCAGCGCATCGCGGATGATGGTGAGCGTCTTCAGCCCGAGGAAGTCCATCTTGATCACGCCCGCGTCCTCGATCACCTTGCCGTCGTATTGCGTGAGCAGCAAGGTCGATTCCTTCGAGGTGCAAACAGGTATGATCTCCGTGAGATCGCTTGGCGCGATGATGATGCCCGCTGCATGCACGCCCGTTCCGCGCACCGATCCCTCGAGCTTCTCCGCCGCGTTGAGCACATCGCTGGTGAGTTCGCCGCTCTCCAACACCTCGCGCAATTGCTTCACCAGCGCGATCTCGTCGGCGCCCAGATTCTCTTTCGCTTTCAAGCTATCGGCGCCTTCGAGCGGTGCGCGCAGCACGCGACCGAGCTCGATGCCCGGACGCTCCGGCACCAGCTTCGCGAGGCGATCCGCTTCGTTCAGCGGCAGATCCATCACGCGCGATACATCGCGGATGCTGCTCTTGGCGGCCATGCTGCCATAGGTGACGATCTGCGCCACCTGATTCTTGCCGTACTTCTCTACTACGTAGTCGATCACCTTCTGACGCCCTTCGTCGTCGAAGTCGGTGTCGATATCGGGCATGCTCTTGCGGTCCGGGTTCAGGAATCGCTCGAAGAGCAGATCGTATTTGATCGGATCGATGTTGGTGATGCCGATGCAGTAAGCAACAGCGCTGCCCGCCGCGCTGCCACGACCCGGACCGATCAACACGCCAATGTCGCGGCCGTGGTTGATGAAGTCCTGCGTGATGAGGAAGTAGCCCGAGAAGCCCATCGTCTTGATGGTGAAGAGCTCGAAGTCGAGGCGCTCCTTGATCTTGGGGTCGAGGCTGTCTATTCCGCCGTTCGATAGATCTGGATCGGAGATCTCGTTGCTGCGACCCATTGGGTCGCCAGTACGGGAGCTACGATCGGAATTCCCGTTCGCCAGATAGCGGCGGATCGCGCCCTGATACGTCAAGTGCCTCAGGTATTCATCCTGATCAGCGAAGCCAGCAGGGATCTCGTAGTTCGGCAGCAGGATGTCCTTCTTCAGCTTCAGCGGCTCGATCTTGTCAACGATGAGGTTGGTGTTGTCCAGAGCCTCGGGCAGGTCGGCGAAAGCCTCCTGCATCTGCGCGGTGGTCTTGAAGAAGAACTGATCGTTGGGGAAGCCGAAACGTTTGCCCTTGGTGCTGGCATCTTCATCGGTGGCGATGGGCGTGCTCTGCTTCTCGCCGGTGTTCACGCACAGCAGGATGTCGTGCGCGTTGCTGTCCCCTTGGTCAACGTAGTGGCTGTCGTTGCTCGCGATGATGGGCACATTGTACTTGCGCGCCCATTGCACCAGCACGGCGTTCACTTTGTCCTGCTCCGGAATGCCGTGGCGCTGGAACTCGATGTAGTAGTCCTCGCCGAAGAGATCGAGCCACCACTTGAACTCCGCTTCCGCTTTCGAGAGGTCGCCATCGCCAGCGCGCATGATGGCCTTGGGCACGCTCGCGCCCAAGCAGCACGTAGTGGCGATCAGACCTTCGTGGTATTGCAGGATCAGCTCCTTGTCGATGCGCGGGTATTTGCTATAGAAGCCCTCCATGTAGCCGAGCGAGCAGAGCTTGCTCAGGTTCTTGTAGCCCTGCGCGTTCTTGGCCAGCAGCAACTGGTGGAAGCGCTGGTCTTTGTCCTCGCGCGTGAACTGCTTCTTGTGGCGGTTCTCCACCAAGTAGAACTCGCAGCCCACGATCGGCTTCACCTTCGGCGAGCCATCCTCGTTCTTGTGCTTCCCTGCCTCCGCCACGAACTTGAACACGCCGAACATGTTGCCGTGGTCGGTAATGGCAAGCGCGGGCTGGCCATCCTTCGCGGCTTTCTTGTAGAGCGATGGAATGGCGGCGGCGCCATCCAAGAGGCTGAATTGAGTGTGAACGTGAAGATGACTGAACTTCATCGAGGTGTGGATCCCGCTTTCAGCGGGACAGGCTGTGGAGGTGGGAGAACTGCATGGCCGGAGCGCGAAACTACCGGAGGAAGGGGGAGGGTTGCTAGGCAGTTTTCCACGATCAAATCCGCTGGTGTATGGAAGCATAGTTTTGCGGAAGTGATAACCAAAAACACTCAAGAAGATGGAACTCACAGGGAAGCTGATGGATCTCGAAGGAGAGGTGGGAGCTGAGTTGAAGGGACCGGCACTGTCGGGTACTTACCCATCTGCGCTGTTGGACTACGCCGAAGGCAAGGGCATTGACATCAAGCGATATACTCCAGTGGGTCTGAACATCGGTGTTTGGCAAGGGGGCTCGTGCAGCTTCGATATCATCTGTACTTCTGCTGAGTTGCCAAGGGATTCCGATGTCGTTCCGGTCGTGTACAAGCGCGTGAACGAAACCTGGGATGAGTTCTGCAATCTCTTGGGCCGATTGCAGATGCACCTGTTCACTCCTGCTTTCAAAGGGAGGAAAATGGAATTGGTTCAAGAGGAGGAGATTTCTAGCTGATCCGCATGGAGAGTCTCCTTTCGCCCCGGAAGCAGTGTTGGATTGGCCTTCGGATTGGAGTGATGCTGTCCCTGACGTGTTCGCTCACGTCGACTGCTCAAACCCTTACCTATGGAAACGAGAGCACTGCGAGTACAGTGATTGAAGAAGTTCCGAAGGATGAGGATTGGATGGTTGCCACAATGGATCGAGGTACACACATTTTGATCAATTGCAGAGCTGGTGAAGAGAGCCCGCAACTACTGCTCTTGGGATCGGGAAGCTCATCGAATCGGCATTGGGTGAACATAGTCAGCGGCACCTGTGGAACTGAGTATTCCATTCCTGTGGGAGCTGAGTGTCCGATTCAGTTGCCGAGTGGCTACCCGGTTTTCATCAGCACCGAGCCGGGAACTTATGTGCGCATAGTTCGAGGACCGAAGAAGTGACTTTCGCTTCTCTTTGCCTCAATGGGCGCGCTCGCGAAGCAATGGGAAGCGACGGTGGGGACTACGGGTATGGCTGCCTGATAGTAACGAAAGCACCCGGAGGGCATTCGATGGTCACCATTGAGCCATGGCGCAGTACTAGAGGATACCCAACGCTCATATAGATGTACGGCCCGTTCGAATCGTAAGTGTGGGAGATAAGGTCTAGCGTTGGAATGGCCGCTCTCGGATTGGGGAGCGCGATTATCTGGATGCCTTCCTTCCGGTCTGAAACAAGTAGCCTCGTTCCTGGGTCCATGGATGTGATCATCCATATGTCATCATCGCGCAGAGCTGTCTCTACTCGAGATGAATCTGATTCGTGTCCATAGAACACCTGCCGACTATTGTCCTGTGCCCATAGTGCAAGAGGCAGAAGAAAGAGAGTTGCGATGCTGAACTTGCGCATGGTTGAAATGATGACTGCGAAACTACGTCGAGCCGTTCACAAGAGGCCTTCCCCCACTGAGCGTAGCCTGTGGCTACGCTCCACAAGATTTGTTCATCGTAGGCTTCGCCTACTGCTCATGGCATCACAGCCTGTGATACCATCCGCAAGCCCAGCATCGGCAGGGGGTATCACAATTTGTGATACCCCTTCTGGAACTTGTGCCTCCCAACGTGATGCTACTTTTGCCGCATGAACTACATCCTCACCGTGCCCGACAAGCGCAAGGCTTTCTTGGAGGAACTCCTGAAGGCTATGCCGTTCTTGAAAGCGCGGCCTATCTCCAAGGAGAAGGCCGAGCGTGTGAACGATATGCTGGATGCGATTGAGGAGTTGAAGGCGATCGAGGCGGGCAAGCGGAAGCCACGTTCAATGAAGGCTTTGCTTCGTGAGCTATAGCGTCATTCCGCTTCGGCCGTTCGAGAAGCAACTGAAGCGGCTTGCGGGCAAGTATCCGTCGTTGAAGAGGGAGTTGGCCGCTTTGGTGGTGGCCTTATCCCAAGATCCGGAAGTGGGAACGGCGCTCGGTGGTGGGTCTTTCAAGATCCGTCTGGCCATTGCTTCAAAGGGAAAGGGGAAGAGTGGTGGCGGTCGTGTAGTCACCCATGTGAAGGTGGTTTCATCGCGCGTCTATCTGCTGGCC
The DNA here is from genome assembly GCA_049290175.1 of Flavobacteriales bacterium. Taxonomy (GTDB): domain Bacteria; phylum Bacteroidota; class Bacteroidia; order Flavobacteriales_F; family PHOS-HE28; genus PHOS-HE28. The sequence continues at coordinate 7,374 of JBATND010000474.1, forward strand.
ATCTACGACAAGAGCGAGAAGGACACCCTCAGTGACAAGGAACTGGATTCCTTGCTGAGGTTGATTCCTGAGCAATGAGGTCCCGGTGCGGCTGGTACGCGCGCTCCCTCAATACAGGGAGCGTTGTCTTTACGTCCGTCAGCCTAGCATGCTGCGCTAGTCCCGCATGCCCGTGCTCTGTGCGGACACAATTGGCCAAGAATGGACGCGGCGTCCATCCGCGTCCATTGGAGGTCCCGGCCCGCAGCCGCTCAGTTGGTCAGCTCTACGAATAGAGAAGGGGCCACCTTCTTCAGATGACCCCTTCGTGTTCGGCGGGGGCGGCCCCCCGCGAATCGCTTGTTAGAACTTGGCGCGGCTCTTACGGCCTACACGCTTGCTGCCACGGATCCAACTGTAGCGCTGGCGGTAGAAATTCGACTGCCCACGCAGCACGTAGCTGTACGTGAAGGTCATGGTCAGGTAGCTGTCGTTGTGCGTGGGATCGCCGCGGATATTCTCTGGCTGTCCATTTGCCTGGTTTGACCCCCAACCGTAGTTCTGTGGCGCTGGTAGCGTGGGGTCGAGCGCATAGGCATAGGAACTCTGATCGGCCAGCGCAACAGCAGTGCTGTTCGGAAGCAAATCAGGATTCTTATAGGTGGTGCTCACGTCATCGAGGTAGTCGGTGAAGGTGGTGCGCCAGCCCAGATCGAAGCCGTAGCGGTGACGGCGCTTCTTGGTGAAATGGAAGCCGATGCCTGCGGGGATGCTCATCCCAATGCGAGAGTAGTCGACGAGCTCGGTGGTGAGCGGCTGAAGGCTGTAATAGTCGCCTTCCCGGTTGATCTGGCCTTTGGGATTGTGGTAGTACACCCCGATGCCCACATAACCGAACATGCGGAAGTCGGTCTTGTACCGTCCACGACCTCCGACATCATTGTCTTGGAAGATGGTGAACTCGGGCCGCAGGTACCACTCGAACATGTCGTTGCGGAAATTCAGGTTGCGGCCACGGCGCGGGCGATAGCTATCGGTGAGCGCATCGGCCCCTTGGATGCGGAGGTACATCAGACCCGTGCTCACGGAGAACGAGCGATTGAGTTTGCGGCGCACGAAGCCGCCAAGGGCCCAGCGCGTCTGGCTCAGCTTCATGTCCCAGATGAAGTCGCGGCGGGGCTGATCCTTGCCGCCCATTTCGCCGAGGTAGTTGGCACCGCCGATGTGGAAGCCCACGTCCCAAGCGTATTGGGCGCGGGTCGAGGACAGTGCCGCCAAGGCCAGGATGGCGATCGGGATTCGGAGCGTAGCGAGGCGCATGCGCAAGGCGTTGGATGCTTGGTTGATGACGCGCAAACTTAGAAAAGAACCCGGATGCGCCCCGCCCTTGTTAGACAAGGCTTTTTCAACATTCATTTCAGGGCAGCCCGTGGCGTGGGCACCTAGATTTGCCGGCCTTGTTGCAAAGCGGCATGAATTCGCGCCTGAACGACCTCTTCGGCACCCGGTTCCCCGTGGTGCAAGCCGGCATGATCTGGTGCTCGGGGTGGCGCTTGGCCTCTGCCGTGAGCAATGCTGGCGGTCTCGGCCTCATCGGCGCTGGCAGCATGTACCCGGAGGTGCTCCGCGAGCATATCCGCAGGTGCAAAGCCGCCACCAGCAGGCCGTTCGGCGTGAATGTGCCCATGCTCTACCCGGATATCGAGAAGCACATGGCCATCATCGCCGAGGAGCAGGTGCCCATCGTCTTCACCTCGGCGGGCAATCCAGCCACATGGACCTCCAAACTCAAGGATCAGGGAATCACCGTGGTGCATGTGGTGAGCAGCGTGAAGTTCGCCGTGAAGGCCGAGCAAGCCGGTGTGGATGCCGTGGTGGCCGAGGGTTTCGAGGCGGGCGGGCACAATGGGCGGGAGGAGACCACCACCTTGGTGCTGATACCGATGGTGCGCGATGCGATCGGAATCCCGCTGATCGCTGCCGGGGGCATTTGCGACGGCCGGAGCATGTTGGCGGCCATGGCCTTGGGGGCCGATGGCGTGCAGGTGGGCAGCCGATTCGTTTGCTCTGTGGAGAGTTCAGCGCACGACGCCTTCAAGCAGCAGGTGGCCTTGGCCAAGGAAGGCGATACGCAGCTCACGCTCAAGGAAATCACCCCGGTGAGATTGCTGAAGAACGACTTCTATCAGAAGGTGCAATCTGCTTATGGTCAAGGTGTTGATGTCGCCGGGTTGAAAGAGTTACTGGGCCGAGGACGGGCCAAGAAGGGCATGTTCGAGGGGGATTTGATCGAAGGCGAATTGGAGATCGGCCAAGTGAGCGGTCGGTTCTCCGAGATACTGCCTGCCGCAACCATCTTGGACCAGATGCTGAAGGAGTTCGAAACGGAGCGCCTACGCTTGTGTACCACCTTCGGAGAATGAGGCGAGCCCGGCAACAAGTCCCCATAGGTCAGCGTCTTTATGCCATGATGCGCCCGATTCACGGCCTTGCCTTGGTGCTGGGAGTTTGTATCGGCGCCCTGCTGCCGTCCAAGGGCATTGCACAAGTGCTTGATCCTCCTGCTCCGCACTGTGCTTCGGTTTCGGTGAATGGTGACGTTAGCCTGTCCTGGTCCAACCCGGCAGACCCCAACGGCATCTGCGGTGAGTATCAGATCTGGCATGCCAATTCTCCGCTTGGCCCCTTCGCCCTGGTTGCCAATGTGCCCTGTGGCACCACCACCTACCAGCACGCTGGAGCCGGTGCCAACGGAGGCCCGCAGTTCTATTACATGTCATCTGGCACCAATGCCGTTCCCTCGGAAATTTCGGCGCCCAGCGACACCATTGCCACCTTGTTCCTTCAGGTCTTCCAGAGCACGCCGCTTGGAAGCGCCAACCTCTCTTGGAATGCGCCCGCAACGGCATCCACAGCGGCCACGGACTTCACCGTTTGGATGGAATACCCCATTGGCACGTGGACGCAGATCGCCACCGTGGCCAGCAATGTCTTCGCCTACCAGTGGGTGGTCGATATCTGCGAGGACTCGCTCACCTTCCGCATCGGCTTGGCCGACGCCAACGGCTGCATCTCCTTCAGCAATCGTGATGGCGAGGTGTTCCGCGACGTGACCCCGCCTTCTGTCCCGGTGGTTCAAGCGGTGAGCGTCGATAGCACCAGCGGCCTCAGCACCATCATCTGGGGGCCAAGCCCGCAACCCGATACCGATGGCTACATCATCGTGTACAACGGCCCCGGCGGCGCGGTGATCATCGATACGGTCTTCGGGCAATTCAACAACACTTACACCTGGCCGCTCAGCTTCCCCTTCGGCGGGCCGGAGTCCTTCACGATCGCCTCGTTCGATACCTGTTTGGCGGGCATCCCGCCCAGTCCCAACACCAGCGCGACCGGTGCCTCGCATAGCACCATGTTCGCCCGCACCGAATACGACCGGTGCGATGCTCGTGTGACCATCATGTGGACGCCGTACGTAGGCTGGGCGCCCATGAGCATCCAGATCCTGGTGCAGTTCAATGGCGGAACATGGGCCGTGCTGGCCAATCTGCCCGGTACCGCTACTACCTATCAGCACGATGTCCTCCCAGGCAACACCTATTGCTACATCGTGAATGCGATACAAGGGCCAGGCCTGCCCAATTCGCTCAGCAACAAGACCTGCCGATTCACCGAGTATCCGTTGCTGCCCGTGGGCAACTACATCCGGACCGTTACGGTTTCAGCACCGGAGGCCATTACCGTGATCGACGTTGTGGACTTCAATGCCCAAGTGAGCGGCTACCGCTTAGAACGATCGGTGAACGGAGCAGCCTACCAGCAAGTGGCCGCATTCCCCGCGAGCGCAGGACCAGAGATCACCTACACGGACAATGGCGTGAACCCTGCGGTGAACGGCTACCGCTACCGGATGCAGGTGCTCGATAGCTGCGGAACGGCTTCGGTGGTGAGCAACCTCGGCGCCAACATCATCCTGAAGGCCGAACCGGGCCTCGACGGGATCAACCGACTCACTTGGAACGGCTACATCCAATGGGCCGGGGCGGTGGCCGGCTATGCCGTGTACCGGAGCGTTGACGATGGCCCCTTTGAGCAGATCGCCCTGCTGCCGAGCGATCCATGGGAATATGCTGATGATGTGAACGCCTTCGTGGCCGTAACAGGCAACTTCTGCTACTACGTGGAGGCCTTCGAGGCGGGCAATCCTTCCGGAGTTGATGCCACCTCGCTCAGCAACATCGCCTGCGCTTTCCAAGAGGAACTCGTGTACATCCCGAACGCCTTCATCGTGGGCAGCGCCTTTGCGGAGAACCGTTGGATCAGGCCGGTGATCGCATTCGGCGATGTGACCGAGTACCGCTTCCTCATCATCAACCGCTGGAACCAGGTGGTCTGGGAAACCGAGCAGGTCGAAGTGGGCTGGGATGGCGTGGTGGGCAGCCAAGTAATGCCGCAGGGCATTTACGGTTACTACTGCAGCGTGCGGAATGGCGCGGGCCGCTTAGTGGTGAAGCGCGGCACCGTGCTGCTTCTGCGCGACGATTGATCCGGACTGTCGAGCCGGTTTCTACCTTTGTGCATGGAACGATCGGCAACCGCAGCGCAAGGCAAAGCAGCCAGCGCCCTTCCCACCAACGGGAAGCTCCCCCAAGAGAAATTCACCGGCGAGGGCCTCACTTACGATGATGTCCTCTTAGTGCCCGCCTACAGCGAGGTGCTGCCACGCGATGTGGATGTGCGCTCGCACTTCTCGCGCAACATCAGGCTCAACGTACCGGTGGTGTCGGCCGCCATGGATACAGTTACCGGTGCCGAATTGGCCATCGCCATCGCCCAGCAAGGCGGCATCGGCGTGGTGCATAAGAACCAGCCCGTAGCGGCACAAGCTGCTGAGGTGCGCCGCGTGAAGCGCAGCGAGAGCGGCATGATCCTCGATCCCGTGAAACTCGACCGCCAAGCCACCGTGGGCGATGCCCTTCGCCTGATGGCCGAGAACCGCATCGGCGGCATCCCGGTGATCGATGAAGGCGGCTTCTTGGTGGGTATCGTCACCAATCGCGACCTGCGCTTCGAGAAGAAGATGGCGCGACCGGTGGCTGAAGTGATGACCTAGGAGAACATCGTCACGGCCAAGCCCGATACCACCATGGCACAGGCCGAGGACGTGCTCCAGAGCCACAAGATCGAGAAGCTGCCTGTGGTGGATGCCAATGGCAAACTCGTTGGCCTGATCACCTACAAGGACATCCTGAAGCTGAAGCAGCACCCCAACGCCTGCAAGGATCGGTTGGGTCGCCTGCGTGTCGCCGCCGCCATCGGCATCGCCGCCGATAGCATGGACCGCGCGAAGGCCCTGGTGGATGCTGGCGTGGATGCGCTTGTGATCGACACTGCGCATGGCCACACCAAGGGCGTGATCACCATGGTGAAGCAGGTGAAGGCCGCATTCCCCGGAGTGGATGTGGTGGCCGGCAACATCGCCACGGCGGAAGCAGCGCTTGCCCTGGTAGAGGCTGGTGCCGATGCCGTGAAGGTGGGCATCGGCCCCGGCAGCATCTGCACCACGCGCGTGATCGCGGGTGTGGGCGTGCCGCAGCTCACGGCCGTGATTGATTGCGCGCAGGCCATTGCGCATACCGATGTGCCCGTGATCGCCGATGGCGGCATCCGTTACACGGGCGATATCGTGAAGGCGTTGGCCGCTGGCGCCGGCACCGTGATGGTGGGCAGCATGTTCGCGGGCGTGGAAGAGAGTCCCGGCGAGACCATCATCTACGAAGGGCGCCGTTTCAAGGCATACCGTGGCATGGGCAGCATCGAGGCCATGCAGCACGGCAGCAAGGACCGCTACTTCCAGGACATGGAGGACGACATCAAGAAGCTCGTGCCCGAAGGCATCAGCGGCAGGGTGCCCTACAAAGGCAAGCTGGCCGAAGTGGTGCATCAGCTTGTGGGCGGACTGCGTGCAGGCATGGGCTATTGCGGAGCGCCCGACATGGCCGCCCTGCGACTTGCGCGCTTCATCCGCATCACTTCAGCCGGGGTGAAGGAGAGCCATCCGCACGACGTGTACATCACGCGTGAAGCGCCGAACTACAGCCATCTCTGAGCGGCTCCCGATCGCCTTGGATGCGATCATTGACGGTGCATGCGCAGCGCATACACCATCGGGATCTTTCCTTCCATGCCTTTGATGCGGTACAGGCCATCGGCGCCGCGCACCGTATTCGCGAAGCAATCATGCGGCGAACCGTCGAGTTCCGTGAAACGCTCCAGCACCAGGCCCTCTTGCAATAGCGCGCTGAGCACTTCGCCGAGGTCGTGGTTCCAGCCGTAGGAGGTAAGCTTGATGTCCGCGTTGCGGTCAGCATAGGTGCCCTGCTCTTCCTCCGCGATCACTTCACGGTTGAAGTAGGAGTAGGCCACGCGGGTGAAGTCGTTGTCGAACATCCACACGGCGGGATGGAACTCGGCAAAGACGAATCGGCCGCCTGGGTCGCCGGCTGAGGCAGGTTTCAGGTACCGCTTGATGTTCGCCGCCCAAGGCTTCAGGTCGGGCAGCCAACCGATTGTGCCATAGCTGGTGAACACGATATCGAAGTGGCCATCGAGCGCAGGCACATGATCCACCACGTTGCTCAGGACCCACTCGGCCTTTAAGCCCATGCGGTCGGACAGCTTGGCCGCTTCATGCAGTGCTGCGTCGGAGATATCGAGGCCGGTCACCTCGGCTCCCATGCGCGCCAGGCTCAGTGTGTCCTGCCCGAAGTGGCATTGCAGGTGAAGGATGCGCTTGCCCCTCACATCGCCTAGCAGCTCAAGCTCGATCGCCGTGAGCGAGTTCGCGCCCGCCACGAAGGCCTCCACATCGTACATGCGTGAGCTGAGGTGGTGCGGCACGCGGGCGTTCCAGAGCTTCCGATTCGCCTCGAATGCGCTGCTGTGTTCCATGTGTGGTCCGCCGAAGCAATTGGCATAAGCGGCGCGGCGAAGCTACCCGGCCGGGATAGGATGCAGAAGGAAGGTGGCGAGTCGCCGCATTCCGGAGCAACCCCACGCGTCGCTCGCGATGCGGTTTGGCGGTCCTCGGTTTCCTTTGCACGCTTTCCAACGCACTGTTCCCTCATGAACCTCTTCCGCAACTTCAAGTCCGTTACCAAGACCGCTTATGGCCGGGGCAGCTTCGGCAAGCTGGGCGAGATACTAGAGCCGCATCGCCACACGGGCAAGGGCTTCATGGTCTTCCTCGTCGATCATTACTTCGAGGGGAAGGATGACTTCATCGCGCGCATTCCCAAGCAAGACGGCGACGAGATCATCTTCTGCAGCACTGCCAAAGAGCCAAGCACTGAGCAGATCGATGGCCTGCGCGACGACATCATTGCCCGCCGAGGACTCCCCGCAGGCCTTGTCGGCATTGGCGGCGGCAATGTGATGGACGTGGCCAAGGCGCTATCGCTCATGTTCACGAATGAGGGCAGCAGCGTGCAGTACCAAGGACTCAACCTCATCAAGAAGCCCGGCATCTACCACTGCGGCGTGCCCACCATCAGCGGCACCGGCGCCGAAGTGAGCATGACCGCCGTGCTCACCGGCCCCGTGAAGAAGCTAGGCCTCAAGTGCGATTGGACGGTCTTCGACCAGATCGTGCTCGACCCGGACCTCATCGCCACCGTGCCCAACGACCAATGGTTCTACACCGGCATGGACACCTACATCCACAGCGTGGAGGCCATCACCGGCACCAAGAAGAACACCTTCGCAGAAGCATACAGCGAGAAGTCGCTGGAGCTATGCCGCGAGGTTTACCTGAAGCGCGATCGCAGCGATCCCAAGAGCGACGAGCTGCTGATGGTGGCCAGCTACATGGGCGGCCTCAGCCTCACCTACAGCGAAGTGGGCGTGTGCCATGCGCTCAGCTACGGACTCGGAAAAGTTCTGGAAATGCACCACTGCTTCGCGAATTGCGTGGCCTTCAACCAGCTCGAGGATGTGTATGGCAAGTACGTGCAGGAGTTCAAGCACATGGTGAAGGAGCGCGGCATCCACATCCCCGCCAACCTCGCCAAGGATTGGGACGATGCCACCCTCGATGCCATGGCCGAAGTGGCCTACAACCTGCCGCACATGTGGGATCACGCCTTCGGCCCCGATTGGCAGAACGTGCTGGATCGGGAAAGGATCAAGGGGTGGTACAGGAGGATGTGAAGGTTCTGACAGCGATGGAGACACCAGAGATCGTTCGTCACTCACCTGAGCGGCGTCATGTCGTGGAGTATCTATTTCGTGGAGAGATCAGATTTGGTCCGGCCTACTTCTCCATCAGACTGGATGGGAGGAGCGTTGCTGATATAGTCGTTGGTGAGGAGGGTCACTGGTTGAGTGATTCGCTATATGCTGCTCAGGAGTGGTTGACCACTGAGGAACGTCTTGGTCCGAATACGAGGTTGTTGCTCATTGATGCAAGCAAAGGGGTTGTCTCCAAGTTCAAAGTCGTCGAAGGCGGCTTTGTTGGCTCCTTCGAATTACTCGCCAGTGTGGTTCGCTACAGAAAGCGATGGCATAGTGGTCGCGGGGTGTCGGTGACCGAGGCCGCTGTTAATATTGGGGATATTCGGAACTGGACTCCCATTGAGTTCTGGGAATAGATTATTCCAAGAAGGTACCGTCCACCACGATCACCTCCACCGGCCTTTCCGCGGATGATTGGTGCGACCTGGGCCCATCACTCACATGGTTGCTCATGCGTTTTTCCATGAGGGTCATGTGCAGCGTGACACAGAAGCAGTTCAGCGCGGTGCGGGTGCCGGTGAAGGGATAGTGCAGGCAGTTTCAGCTTCTGTGAATTGAGCGAGCCCGAGTGACGCCAACGACGTCCCCTCATTCCACATACTCGATCATCGTCCGCAAGCGGATGTCCTTGCTCGAGGAGCCGACCATGATGCGGAACATGCCCGGCTCTGTCACTTCCTTCATCTCCGCGTCCCGCTCTACAGCGGGAGGGAAGGCGAACATGGATGCGTGC
>JBATND010000475.1:0-1697 GCA_049290175.1 Flavobacteriales bacterium
GTGCCGGGCGGGCCAGGACTTGGAGAGGCGGGAGCGGCGAGACGATGTTCATCGGCGGTGACGGGGGCCGCCTGGTCGATGGCGTTGCCGCACTGTGTGCAGTACCTCAGGCCTTCACCTGCAGCCGCACCGCACTGCGTACAGAAGCGTTCACCGCTCATTCGCACCACCCGGGCCTGGTGTACTGGACATTCTGGCTCGCGCGTGGACGCGTCCCGCCTCGAACTGCCGCCGGAAGGGATTCCGGGACGATGGCACTTTCGCGCACGCCTCCCGCTGTAGTGGGCGGCATTATGCTTCGCGTCACACGCATGTCAAACGACGGACGCGCCGCACCCTGGCACGGCCACGGGAGTTAGTCCCAGAGGTATTCGAACACCCGGACCGGCTCATCGAAGCCGGGCAGCAGCGTCGGCCCGAAGTCAATGAAGACGTCCGGCCCCCGCCCGCTCGCCTCATGGGCCGCATCCGTGAGCAGGATCTCGCCGCCGTTGGCATGATTGGTCACGCGGCTGGCGAGATAGACGGCGACGCCGAAGATATCCCCGTCGGCCTGGATGACACTCCCCCAGTGGATTCCGCAGCGGATCTTCAGTGTGATATCCGATGGGCTGCACCGGGCCACCTCTCTCTGGGCCGTCGCCGCATGCGCCAGGGCTTCATCGACGGTCCGGAAGGTGAGCAGGACCCCGTCGCCGAGCGACCGGACGACCCGGCCCGTGTTGGTTTCGGCGGGGCGGATGGCGTTGGAGAGGAACTTCAGGACATGGTAGGCACGCGCGTCGCCCAGCTGGCGGGTGATGCGAAGCGACCCGGCGATGTCGATGAACAGGATCGCACAGCCGATCGGCCGGAGTTCCCAGGACCCTTCCGCAGCGAGGGTTGGCGTGTTCAAGGCGGTTCGTCTCCCGTGCCGGTCCTCGGGAGAGTCTCCCGGACGGACTGCACACCCAATCTAGGCAGAAACGCCACGCTGCACAGTGATCGCTTTCACAGTGCGGCCGGCTGCCGGTCATCCTGGGAATTCGATCGAGCCCGCCTGGGCGCTAGGGGGAATACTCGAGGCCGACCTGGGCGAGGAAGCCGGGCAGGTCCTTCTCATACAGCTCGCCCCGACGCGTCGCGCGCAGCACTCCATCCTTGTCGATGAAGAAGCTCACGGGCACCCCGCCGCTGGTGCGGTAGTGCTCCGCCACAGAGCCAGAGGCATCGAGCACGGCCGGGTACGTCGCTCCGAACGAATCGAGGATCGAAGTCGCCGGGCCGCTCGACTCGAGGAAGTCCACACCGAGAACCACGAGTTGCCCCTCGAGTGCCTCCTGGGCTTTGATCAGGGCCGGGATTTCGTTCTTGCAAGGGCCGCACCAGCTCGCGTACCAGTTCACGATCACGGCCTTGCCGCGGAAGTCCGAAAGCTTGATCACCTTCGAGGTGTCCCGCGCGTCCGCGAGGGCGAAATCGGGCGCTTTCTCACCTTCCTTGGGCCGGTTCGGGTCGATAGGGCCGGTGTTGGGATAGGGGTTCTCCAGCCCCAGCCCGCCCGTGCCCGAGTCGTCGTCTTCGCCGCCGGATGCGAACAGGTAGGTCGCCGCGCCGATCGCCAGCGCGACGGCCAGCACCAGGGCAAAGTACCCGAGCAGTGTGCGTGCCGGCGCAGCCGGCCCGTGGGGGGATGGGCTCGTTTCGGTATCTGGTTC
>JBATND010000476.1:0-4229 GCA_049290175.1 Flavobacteriales bacterium
GTGGTACGCGGCGCAACGGTGGAGGTGAAGTACATGGATACGCGCAAGATTGAAGTGATCAAGGCCGATAGCATCGATGGTCGTTACGCCACCGTGGTGCGCCTGAAGCCCGGCAGCGATGTGGTGCTCACCGTGAAGAAGGAAGGCCACGTATTCGACTCGCGCAGCTTCGCCATCGAGGACACGGTGAGGCAAGGCATCGCCAAGGTGGACATGAGCGTGCAGAAGATCGAGGTGAACCGCAGCTACCGCGTCAACGACATAAAGTTCCCCACCAACAGCGCCGAGATCGCCAAAAGCAGCGAGTACATCCTCGATGAGCTCATCACCTTCATGAAGGAGAATCCCACGATCAAGATCCGCATCGAGGGCCATACCGACAATGTGGGCCAGCTCGCCGATAACATGGCCCTGAGCAACGACCGCGCCTTCACCGTGATGGGCTACCTGCAAGGCAAGGGCATAGCCGGCGGGCGCCTCAGCTTCAAGGGCCTTGGGCCCACCAAGCCCGTGGCCAGCAACGACACGGCAGAGGGCAGGGCAAAGAACCGACGCACGGAGTTCGTGATCGTGGGCAGGTGAGCCAACGACATGCAGCACATGTACGCCCGACGTGCGCTGCGCTTGACAATTCAACTAGTTTAGCGGCATGATGCGAGCACTGATTGCACCGGTTGTCTTCTCGATTGCATGCGGCGCCAAGGCGCAAACACTGTTGTGGACCGCAGCCGGTCATCCGGAGCAGCGCGCCGTCTATGGCGTTGCATTCTCGGCCAACGGCCAGCACGTGCTCAGCGGCAGTGAATGCCCGCAGGCACGCTTGCGCATGTTCAACACAGCTTCGGGATCGATGACCTGGGACTATCAGGTGAGCAATTCGCTGCTTTGCACAGCGGGTGTGAAGTTCTCCTCGAACGGACAGTACTTTGCCAATGCCGAGGAGACCGGCAACCTGCAGATCTTCCAAGTGAGCGGCTCCACTGCGTCGTTATTTACCACCATCACCAACAATACGGGCGCGCTCTACTCGGTCGATTTCTCACCGGCCAGTGATATGGTGGCTGTAGGAGCTGGCAATGGCCGTCTGATCATTTACAGTTTGCCAGGCGGAAGCCAATTGGTGAACGTGGCGGCGCATGCCAACGAAGTGCTTGGCGTCTCATGGTCCCCCGATGGCCAATTCATCGCCACCTCGGGCAGCGATGGCCTGGTGAAATTGTGGAGCAGCACGGGTGCCTTCATTCGCTCATTCACTCATCCGGGCTGGGTCTTCGGCGTGAAGTTCACCCCCGATGGCCAGCGCATCGTGAGCGGCGGAACGGATGATGTGGTGCGTGTTTGGTTCGCTGCCACTGGTCTGTTGGATCGCGCCATTACCGGTCATACCGGCGACGTGCGCTCGGTGGAGGTTTCGCCCAATGGCGCATTCATCGCAAGTGCATCCGTAGATCAGACCGTGCGCATCTGGAATCTGCTCACCGGCGGGCAGCAACAGGTGCTCACGGCGGCCGGTTCCAGTTTCTTCGTTTCCGTGGCCTGGTCGCCAACTGAGAATAAGATTGTTGCCGGAGGGCTCAACAACATGGTAGCCGTATGGAGCGTGCAGCAACAAGGGATCCCGAATGTGCAGCTGCGTCCGCGCGCCTATCTGGAAGGCCCTTACAATGCGATCAACGGCCAGATGAATGCCACCTTGCGCGCCAACGGCCTAGTGCCTTTGAACGAGCCCTACTCCGCCATGGGCTATGCGCATACCGGTGGTGGTGGCGCGGAATCCACGACGAATTCTCTGTTGCAAGTGACAGGTGCAAATGCCATTGTCGATTGGGTGGTGGTGGAACTGCGCAGCGCTAGCAATAACGCGCAAGTGGTGGCTACGCGTAGCGCCTTGCTTCAAGCCGATGGCGACATCGTTTCAGCTGCGGATGGCACGTCGCCGGTGAGCCTCAGCGCCGTTTCAGGCAACTACTTCGTGGCGGTGCGGCATCGGAACCATTTGGGCATCATGACGGCGACTGCTCAATCGCTCTCGTCGAACCCCCTGAATCTCGACCTGAGCAATGGGAGCGTTGCACTTTTCGGTGGGGCGAATGCTGCTAAGCCGCTTGATGGTCGTAACGTGCTTTATACAGGCGATGTGGATCGCAATGGCTTCATCCGATATACGGGGAACAACAACGATCGGGATCCGGTCCTGGTGCGCATCGGTGGAAGCCTGCCAACCGCAACCGCCACTGGCTACTTCAATGAGGATGTGAACCTCGATGGCGTGGTGCGATACGTGGGCAATGCGAATGACCGCGATCCGCTACTGGTGAACGTTGGCGGCAGTACGCCGACAGGGACAAGGGCGGCGCAATTGCCCTGACGGCTTTACCGCTTCATCAGCCCCTTCCGCGCCATGCGCAGATTCAGCATCTCCACGGCCACGCTGAACGCCATGGCGAAGTAGATGTAGTTCTTGTTGATGTGCTCGCCCATGCCCTCGATGAGCAGCGCAACGCCGATCATCACGAGGAAGGCCAGCGCCAGCACTTTCACGGTGGCGTGCTTCTCCACGAAACTGCTGATGGCTCCTGCGGCGAGCATCATCACCACCACGGCGATCACCACCGCCAGCACCATGATGATGATCTCGTTGCTCATGCCCACTGCCGTGATCACCGAATCGATGGAGAAGACCAGGTCGATGAGGATGATCTGGCCGATCACGGCAGCGAGGCTCTTCACCTTGCGCGAGGCGGAATGCACTTCTTCGCCGCCAGTCACCTTCTCGTGGATCTCTGCTGTGGCCTTGTAGATCAGGAACAGGCCACCGGCCAGCAGCACCAGGTCGCGACCGCTGAAATCATGCTCCAGAATAGTGAAGAAGGGCTGGTCGAGGCCCATTACCCAGCTCAACGAGAGCAGCAGTGCGATGCGGGTGAGCATGGCCAAAGCGAGTCCCAATTGGCGCGCTTTGCGCTGGTCGGCCTTTGCAGCTAGGCTGTTGCTGATGATGGAGATGAAGATGATGTTGTCGATGCCCAGCACGATCTCGAGCGCTGTAAGCGTGAGCAATGCGATGAGGCCGTGGCCGGTGAGCAGGACCGAGGGGTCGAGGTGGCTGAGTTCGAGCATGGGTTCGGGTCAATGTGTTTCGCGATGGCTCATGCGTGTGACAACGATGACCTCATTCCGATTCACCGGATTGAGCCAATGCACCACACGGTCGATGAGGCCCGGTTCGGCCTTTCCGATGATGCGCACTGGGCCGTACTGCGCCTCGTATCGCGCGATGCGTTCTGCAAGACCTTCTTCGCCGATGAACAGCACATGGTGATCACGGCCATCGAGTTGTTTCTTCCGCAGGAATGCGCCGATATCAACGTCCGCTTCTCCGGGCCCCATCGGGAATCTCCCCATGGTCCACTGGTCCAAGTAGAAAAGCGGAGGCAGGGCAGGGTCCTCCTCGCGGTCGTCAAGTATCAAGCCTCCAAGCGGGCGCTCATCGCGCAGCATCAGCATGGCTTCCACGCGGCTGCGCTTGCTGTAGGTGGTGCTCAGGAACGGAAGCAGTAGCAGGTTCAGCGTCCAAGCGAAGGCCAAGCCACCACGCCATAATCCTTTGTGCTTGCTCCACCACGCCGAAGCGGCACGCCAGTGCTCCCAACCCGTGTAGCCGAGAATGAAGAACAGCGGAACAATGGGCAGCATGAAGCGCTCCTGCTTGTTGGGGAAATAGGAGTGGATGGCGATGAAGAGCAGCACGGGTAGCCAGAGCAGTAAGGGCTTCGGCCGGCGAACGAATCCGAAGAGCACGGCCAAACTCAACGGCGGCAGAAGCAGGCCAGCCAGAAGCAGCAGGTAGTTGTACCAAGGAAGAACACCATAGGTGGTGGTGTTCGCAAGATTGTACAGGACGTATTGCGTGACTTCGACCCACGGCCGACCCCAAAGGAAGAAGTCGATGCCTCCTTGGATCACGGCGAGCGGCAGGATGACCCCGATGCCATAAGCGAAAACCTGCTTCCATCGACGCATGATCAAGAAAGCCAAGCCAGGCCCAGCTGCGAAGAAGATGGTCTGGAATCGCACGTTCATGGCCATGCCGATCCACAGGCCCGCGATCAGCGCGGTTCGCCAAGCGCGATCCTCATCCGCATCGAGCAAGCGCAAGCAGCCGAGCATCAGCAGCGGAATGCAAACCACCTCGACCAGATTGCGCACGCTGAGGACGGGCATGAAGC
>JBATND010000477.1:0-7185 GCA_049290175.1 Flavobacteriales bacterium
GCCAGCCGCCGCGATCTCGAAGGCGCGCTTGATGTTCTCCTGCCCTTTCACATCGGCGATGTCAACCGGATAACTCCGGCTGCTGTTGGCGAACTCCTCTTCGATGTTCACCAGGATGGGCTGCAAGCCGCTGCGGCCGTGCAGCAGATCCACCACTTCGCGCAGGTGCTCCACGCCATACACATCGAGGCCGGTGACGATTGCCGCCTCGCGCGCATTCGCCGCAGGAAGGATGAGGCCCTTGAAGCCGTGCTTCTTCGCTTCCAGCGCGATGGGCAAGGCGCCCTTGATCGGACGCACGCCGCCATCGAGGCTCAGTTCGCCCATCACCAGGTGCGTCTCCAATAAATCGGCGGGCGCTTGGTCCGTTGCGCAGAGCAAGCCGGTGGCCAAGGGCAAATCGTAGGCAGTGCCCTCTTTGCGGATGTCGGCGGGTGCCAGGTTTATGGTAACGCCCTTGCCGCGCGGAGCATAGAGGCCGTTGTTGCGAAGCGCGGCATCCATGCGCTGCTGGCTCTCCTTCACGGCGCTATCGGGCAAGCCCACGAGTTGGAAGAAGGCGCCGGTCTCCACATTCACCTCGGCGGTGACGATGGTGGCGTTGATGCCGAAGACGGCGGCTCCGTAAACCTTGACTAGCATCGCTTAGCTACACATTCAAACTGTAAGTGCTGCCCGACTGAGAACATTGAGAACCGTGAATGGACGTGCATGCACATGAATTCCTGCGCTGGGATGTCCATTGCCGTGCATTCGTGTCCATTTCCGGTTGATGCATGCTTCTGATCAATAACGGTCCTTGCGCGCAGGCTCAGCCAGATCCCGCTCGATGTGATCAATGAATGCATGAATGACCTTGATATGCACTTCCTGGATGCGATCAGCGTAGCCGTCGTGCGGTACGCGGACTTCCACCGTGCAGAGCCCGGCCAGCTTACCGCCATCCTTGCCGGTGAGGCCGATCACGTGCATGCCTTTCTCACGGGCCACCTCGGCGGCGCGCAGCACGTTGGGACTGTTGCCGCTGGTGCTGATGGCCAACAGCACATCGCCTTCGCGGCCATGCGCCTGCACGAAACGCGCGAACACCTGCTCGAAGCCGTGATCGTTACCCACGCAGGTGAGATGGCTGGGGTCGCTGATGCTGATGGCGGCGATGGGCGGTCGATCGTCGCGGAAGCGGCCGGTGAGCTCCTCTGCGAAGTGCATGGCATCGCACATGCTGCCGCCGTTTCCGCAGCTGATCACCTTGGCGCCCTGCTTCAGGCAATAGCTCATGAAGGCGGCGGCCTGCTCCACAGCGGCGATGTTGGCGGGGTCGGCAGTGAAGCGTGCGAGGACGTCAGCGGCCTCGGTGAAGTGCGATCGAACGCGGTCGGTGGTCATCCGTGCGAAGATGCGTCAAACATCGTCGCCGCCACGATAGCCAAGCCGCTTGCGCGATGGCTCGGGCTTTGGCAACGCTCTTTCCCGTTGAAAGCGAGTGGCAAATAAGGGCGACCGCCTCGTCTTGGCTTTGAGATCACAATTTGCGATCTCAAAGCGCCCAAATCTTCTTTTCGATTCGCTATGGACCGAATGGAAGACCAACGACCGCGTCATCGACCAATCGCAGCACGAACTGCTCGCAGATGCTCATCCAGCGAGTTGCCCTTCAGTCTGCCACTCTTGATCTCCTCGTACCGGCGGTCCAACTCCGCCATCTCCTCATCGCTGACCGAGTCACCACGGCGATCGAGCAGCAACTGGATGGCCTCCAGCACGGAAGCATTCTGCTCAACCTTGACGAGCTCCAGGATGCGTGATCGCAATTCAACGGTGGTCATGGCTCGATTCGTTGATCAATAGTAAGCTACCCGCATCACCTCCCCGCCTGCTGCTTCAGCACCTGCATGCCTTGCACGCCGCGCTCGAGGAATGCCTTGTAGTCCTCAACCGCCGGCGTGTAGCCCACGGGATCCGTGAGCAATTTCCCATCGGGGCTGAGCAGTGCATACAGTGGCTGCGTTGCGCTCTTGAACGTCTCGGTCTGCAAGGTGGCCCACTTGTTCCCCACGGTGAGGATGGGCTTCTTGGTGCCGTTGCTGGTCTCGTAAATGAACTGCTCATCCTTGGGCAATTCGGCCTTCGAATCCACGTAGAGCGATACCAGCACGTACTGATCGCTGATCAAGCGATTGATCTCCGGAACGGGCCACACGTAATCTTCCATCTTGCGGCAATTCGCGCAGCCATAGCCGGTGAAGTCAATGAGCATGGGCTTGCCACTGCGCTTCGCTTCGACCATGCCGCTCTCGATGTCGTGGTAACAGGCGAGACCCGCAGGACATTCCGTGGGGAATATCCAGCTGTAGCCCGGCGATGGCGAGATGCCGCTGAGCAAGCCAACGGGCGCCCAGGTATGTGCCTTGTCGTCGTAGCGGAAACCCATGGCCATGTAAACGGTGAAGAGGCTGAAGGCCGTGATGAAGAAGATGCGCATGGGCGCGTAGCCTTTCACGGGGCTATCGTGCGGGAAGCGGATCTTGCCAAAGAGGTAGAGCACGATACCGATGCCACAGATGACCCAGATGGCGAGGAAGAGCTCGTAAGGGATGAGGCCCCACTTCATCACCAGATCGGCCATGCTGAGGAACTTGAACGCGAGGGCGATCTCCACGAAGCCGAGCACCACCTTCACGCTGTTGAGCCAGCTGCCGCTGCGTGGCAAGCTGTTGAGCCAACCGGGGAAGAGCGCGAACAGGCCGAAGGGCAATGCGAGCGCGAAGCCGAAACCGCCCATGCCCACGGTGAGCTGCCATGCGCCGCCATCGGCCGTGAGCGCACCTGCGAGCAAGGAACCCAGGATAGGACCCGTACAGCTGAAGGAGACCAGCGCCAGCGTGAGGGCCATGAAGAAAGTGCCGATAAGGCCGCCGAACTTGCTGGCGTTGCTATCCATCTTGTTCACCCAGCTGCTGGGCAGGGTGATCTCGAAATAGCCGAAGAAGGAAATCGAGAAGATGATGAAGATGACGAAGAAGCCGATGTTGAGCCACGGATTGGTGCTGATTTCGTTGAAGATCTCCGGGTTCACGCTACCGAGCAGATGGAAGGGCAGGCTGAAGAGCAGGTAGATGAGGAAGATGAAGCCGCCGTAGGTGAGCGCGTTCTTCAAGCCGGTGGCACGATCCTGACTGCTCTTGGTGAAGAAGCTCACCGTGAGCGGGATCATCGGGAACACGCAGGGCGTGAGCAGCGCGACCAAACCGCCGATGAAGCCGAGCATGAAGATCCACAGCAAGGAGCTCTCTTTATCCTGTCGCGCACCGCCATCGCGCACCACAGGGTTCTCCAGATCAACGCCTTGCATCTTCAGTTCTGCGGCGTCGGTGCGGGTTGAAAGCCCCGCGAACTTGGGGTCGTTGGGATCGAAGGAGACATCGCCGAGCTCATAGGTTCCGGAGGCCAGGCCGATGATGAAGTACACCGTTGCGGGCGGCAAGCACATCTCATCGTTGCAGGTCATGTACTCGAAGTAGCCCGTCACCGGCTTCTCGCCATCCGCAACCGTGATCGCTTGCGTGAAGGTGGCCGACTCCTTGAACTTCTTCACTTCGATGCCGAACACGGGATCGATGCCCTCGATCACTTTAGCGCCGGTCTCACCAGCCTTCTCCGTTGCCTGAACACCGCCAACGCTATCCACTACGACGGAAGTGGGCCAAGGACCCATGTCGCCGTAGTCCATCTGCGAGTAAAGCGACCACCCATGCTCGATGCTCGCTTGGATGACCAACTCCCAGCGACCATTGCCCAGGTCCTTGGAGGCCATGGTCCACTTCACCGGATCCGGATTCGCACCGCCATGGCCTTGCGCACGAGCGCTCAGACTGAGCAAGAGGAATAAGGCCGAGAAGAGGAGGCTTGTCGTCGTTCGCATCATCATCACATCGATTCAACCCGCAGTTTGAACGGCACCACGACAGGCGGCAGGCAGGTCTTGTCGTTGCAAACCATGAACTCCACTTCACCCGCAACATCGATGGCACCGGGAACAGCAGGCTTGATCAGTTGGGCGAAGGACGGCGAGCCATTGTGGTAGCGCACCACCATGCCGAAGTTCGGATCATAAACCTCAACGGGCTGCGGCTCAACCAAGGCATCGACCAAGGCGTAAGCTTCGGAAGGAGCGAACCGGATGCTTGTTGCAACAGGTCCTTCGTCGCTTGGCAAGGTGGTGGCGTAGATGTGCCACCCTTCTTCCACTTCGGTGCGGATATCGACGCGCACCACGCCATTGCCCGAGGGCTTGGCGCTGAACTTCCATTTCACCGGGCTCGATGGCGCGGTGAAGAGAAGCGAGGCGAGCGTGAGGAGTGCGAGCATGGCGTGGACCGGTCGCAAAACTAACCGGACCCCTGCACCGTGGAGGCGGGCCAAGCGCCGGATCCTAGGGATCCTGCACCAGCGTTAATGATTGTTCACGAAGGGAACTCGATGCTCACCACGCGCGACACCGGTATGGTCATGCCGTACTTGAGCACGATGTTCTGCGGATCGTAGGCCCAGATGGTGGTCTCCACGGCCTTCAAGCCTTCATCATCCTGAAAAACGATGCGGCACTTGCCGTGCTCGCCGTTGCCGAGGCGCGTGGCCTGTTCCATCTTCCTTTCGATCTCTTGGTGCTCTGCTGCACTCAAGGGCACCGGCTGACGCGGGAAGCGAAGCGAGGGGATGCGCTCCTTCGGGATCATGGTATGCTGCGGCATGGAACAGGGGTTTTGGGACGGGTGAAGTTAGCCGCTTGGCCCACCCATGCAAGCCCCCGTTGAAAAGATGTGGACGCTCAGGCCCGGTGGATGCGCAGCACGCGCTCGGTATTAGTGGTGGCCTGGTAGCCTTCGGCTATGCGGTGCCCCACCAGCCAAACCACTTCACCGCCGCTCACCAGCACATGCGTCAAGTCCTTCATCGTCCTTGGAACCTTGGCATCGATGAGGATGTCGCTTATGAGCTTGCTGCCGCCCAAGCCGATGGGCCGCATGCGATCGCCGGGGCGCCATGGCCGCAGGAGCAGGGGCTCTTCCAAGCGGTCGGCATCGAGGAAGACCTCTTGCAAGTTCGGCGGAACAGCAGTTGGCGGACCGGCTTCGATGCCCCAAGTGAAACCATGGGCTTGGCCCGGTCCTGCGCCCAATGCGATCCTGATCCATTGGGCGTCGTGCTGATCGACCCACTGGACGATCAGGGCTTCACGATCCACGACTATGCGGCATCGTTCATTGCGGAACTCCGCGCCGGTAATGCGTTGCGCAATGGCGTCGTGCAGACGCTCAGCCAGATCCGGATGGAAGCCGTGCGCGCGCATGAGCGCGTACAGGTGCATGAAGGCATGTTCGTCCTGCTCCAGATCCTTGAAGTGCAAGGCATAGCTGCCATCGGGCTGCGGCACTTTGCGCGCGGCCATACGAAGCACCTCTTGGTTGCCCATCCGGGTGAGATGCCGCAGCAGGTGCGCGGACCGCCCAATGGTGCGCAGCGCTCCGGGACGAATCTGCTCGAGCAATGGCAGGAGCTCGTGGCGGATGCGGTTACGCTGGTAATGCATGCTGGCGTTGCTCTGGTCCTCGCGCCACGCCACGCCATGCTCCTTCGCATAATCCTCGATCTCGGCGCGCTGCACGCACAGCAGCGGCCGTACGAAGTCAGCGCGGCGCGGCGCCATGTTACCCCAGCCTCTCCGTCCCGTGCCCCTGAGCAGGTTGATGAAGAGGGTCTCTATCAGGTCGCCTTCGTGATGGCCCAATGCGCAGCGGTGCTTGCCATACTCGCCCATGGCCTCAGAGAACCATTCGTAGCGCAAGTAGCGCGCGGCCATCTGCGTCGAAACCGGCTCTTCCTCCTTGAAGGCCTCCACATCGACCTTTTTTGTCTGGAATGGGATCCCTTCGGCTTCGCATTGCTGACGCACGAAAGATTCATCGGCATCGCTCTCCGCCCCTCGCAATCCATGATTCACATGAAGCACGGTGCATGGGTGACGCAAGCAGCGGAGCGCATGGAGCAGCACCATGCTGTCGATGCCGCCGCTCACAGCAACGAATACGTGCTGCCGGGGCTGCAAGAGCCTTTCACGAGCGATGAATCGATCGACGGAATCAAGAAGGTTGGAGCGCATGCGCGATGCTGTTGAATTTCACGAGGCACTCCTCCCACTCCGCATCCGGATCGCATTGCGCGGTAAGCGCGCTGCCCGTTGGGATGGAGAGCCTTCCTGTTGCTCGATCGAAGAGCACGGTGCGGATCACCACGTTCAGGTCGGCGGTGCCATCGGGAGCGAAGTAACCCATGGTACCGCTGTAAAGCCCGCGCGCTTGATCTTCCGCTTCGTCGATGCGCTTCATTGCGCTGATCTTGGGCGCACCGGTCATGCTCGCCGGCGGAAAGGCGGCTTTCACGGCATCGAAAGGCGTGTAGCCTTGCGCGAGCTGGCCTTTGATCACGCTCACGAGCTGATGCACGCGCGGATGCGTGCGCACGCCGAAGAGCTCTGGCACATGCACCGATCCAGGAACAGCGACGCGAGAGAAATCGTTGCGCATCACATCCACCGCCATCACGTTCTCGCTGCGCTCCTTGTGATCGTTGGCGAGTTCGTAGCGCAAGCGCGCGTCTTCCGCTTCATCTTCGCCACGTGGCCGAGTGCCTTTCATCGGCTCACCGATCATACGATCGCCATCGAACGCGATGAAGCGCTCCGGCGAGCAGCATAGCGCATATCGTCCTCTCATCTTCATGAACCCCGCATACGGCGCATCAGTACTGGTGAGCAATGCATCGAAGGCGACGTAAGGATCGAAGTCCACCTGCTCCGCTTCGTGCGCGATGCAATAATTCACCTCGTAGATGTCGCCTCGCTGGGTGTGCCGAAGCAGGTGCGCGGCTTGCTTGAAGTACGCATCGCGTGAGGTGCTCGGCATCCATGCAAGCACCGGTGGTGAGGCTGTAGCGCGCTGCTCCTGGCTCATCATCTCCACGAAGGCCAAGCCTTCATCCACATCGGCATCATGGGCGAGCAAACACGCTTCGCTCCCTCGCCATTCAATCACCCAGCGCGGCCTGAACCAATTCGCCAACGGCCAATCGAAGCCATCTGCGAACCTGCTGGCCAGCGGCTCTAAACGGTCCTTGTACCCATAGGCC
>JBATND010000478.1:0-4567 GCA_049290175.1 Flavobacteriales bacterium
GTGTTCCCGTATCGCCCATCCCCGCAAAAGTGCGCACAAAAGAAGAGATCGTCAGCAATTGGCTGCCACGCTACACCGGCGTAGAGGTGGCCGACTTCAAGAAGCACGTGCTCCTGACCAACTTCGACAACTACATCGACATCTTCTGCCAGCTCACCGGCGCCGAAGTGGTGGCCAAGGACAAAGCGATGAGGGTGGCCGTGGCCGAGGACATGGCCATGATCAACTTCGGCATGGGCAGCCCCAACGCCGCCACGCTCATGGACCTGCTGAGCGCCGTGAACCCCGAAGCGGTGCTCTTCCTCGGCAAATGCGGAGGCCTGAAGAAGAAGAACCAATTGGGCGACCTCGTGCTGCCCATCGCGGCCATCCGCGGCGAAGGAACCAGCACCGACTACTTCCCACCGGAGCTGCCCGCGCTGCCCAGCTTCATGATCCACCGCGCCGTGAGCCACGTGATCCGCGACATGGAGCTCGACTACTGGAGCGGCACGGTCTATACCACCAACCGCCGCGTGTGGGAGCACGACGAGGCCTTCAAGGAGAAGCTGAGGCTCTTGCGCGCCATGGCCATCGACATGGAGACTGCCACGCTCTTCATGACCGGCTTCGCCAACGAGATCCCCACCGGCGCATTGCTGCTGGTGAGCGATCAGCCCATGGTGCCTTGGGGCGTGAAGACCAGCGCCAGCGACGCCAAGGTGACCACCGGTTTCGTGGAGACGCACATCCGCGTGGGCATCGAGAGCCTGCGCGAGATCATCAACGGGGGAAGGAGCGTGAAGCACTTGAGGTTTGAATGAATAGCTGAAAGAGGAAAGCTGAAAGCTGAAAAAGGAAAGCTGAAAGGAGAACCACAACCATCAAGAGGAATCTGAACCCCACCCGCACTACTTTCAAGTTTCAGCTTTCATATTTCAGTTTTGCCCATGGCCGCTTCCACCACCGACGAGTACAAGAAGCTCATGACCGAGCTGCGCGCCGGAACCTTCCGGCCGGTGTACATCTTGCACGGTGAGGAAGGCTTCTTCATCGATCGCATCGCGGAGGAAGTGGAGCGCTTGGCACTGCAGGAGCACGAGCGCGATTTCAACCAGAGCATCCTGTATGCGCGCGACACCGATCCCGATCAAGTGAAGGATGCCTGCTTGCGCTTCCCCATGATGGCGGAGCGTCAGCTCGTGGTGGTGCGCGAGCTGCAGGCCTGGCGGATCGATCAGGTGGAGAAGCTCGAGAGCTACCTCGCCAAGCCCACGCCCACCACCGTGCTCGTGCTCTGCTACAAGCACAAGAAGATCGATGGCCGCAAGAGCATCCTGAAGACCGCGACCAAGGGCGGCGCTGCCGTGCTCACCAGTGATAAGGTGCGTGACGATAAGCTGCCCGAGGTGCTCATGGGCTTCGCGAAGAGCCAGAAGCGAAAGCTGGGCAGCGCTGAAGCTCAATTGCTGGCCAGCCATCTCGGGAGCGATCTGGCTAAAGCCGTGAAGGAGGTGGAGAAACTCTGCCTCGTCACCGAGGAAGGCGGCGCCATCAGCAGCGATGTGATCCAACGCTTCGTGGGCATCAGCAAGGAGTACAACGTCTTCGAGCTGCAGAATGCCATCGGCATGCGCGATTCCGCAAAGGCCCAGCGCATCGCCAATCACTTCGCCAGCAACCCCAAGGACAACCCGCTGGTGCTCACCGTTGGCCTGCTCAACAACTACTTCAGCAAGCTGGCCATCGTGCATGCCATGCAAGGCAAGCCGCAACCGGAGCTGGCCTCAGCGCTGAAGGTGAATCCCTATTTCCTCAAGGATTACTTGACCCAGGCGCGCAACTACCCGCTAGCCAGGATCGTGGAGGCGCAGCGCCACTTGCGCGCGTGCGATCTGCGCAGCAAAGGTTTGGGCGGCGACGGCGCCGACCACGGCGAGCTATTGAGAGAGTTGCTGGCGAAGGTGATGGGGTGAGGCAGAATGTAAGCACCTCCTTAACCATGTGCTGCGCTCGTTTCACCGGCAGATAAACAACCGCTGGCTGTCCACCGACCTCCCAGTGCTGAGCAGCTGTATGCTGTAGATGCCATTGGAGAGGGTTCTGGTTGAAAGGTGGGTAGCTTGTTCGGTCAATTCCTGCCGCAGGACCTCGCGGCCCCATGCATCACGTAGCACCGCCGTAGCTCCGCGCAGGAACTCCGCTATCTCAATCGTTATATTGTCTTTCGCAGGGTTGGGGTACGCGCGCAAGTGCACTTGCTTAACCTCCGGCACCCTCACATTAAACCCATGTAACCTACTCACCATGCGCTGCAGGGTGTCGTTGGTGGTGCCATCATCGTAACCGTGATAGGCGCCCCAGATGAAGTATTGTCCATCGGGTGAAGGTGCGATACCGGAAACCACCCTTGCATAGCTCACTGGAGGCTGGGAGGTGTTCGGCTGGTAGAAATAGCCGCCACAACCTTCACCAGTGAAATAATCATTCAGCAAGCTGCCAGAATCATCCACCAGTGCAATGCCGCCGCGAGGCACTCCATTGATGTGGCTGAAATTTCCGGTCACTATTAGTTGCTCTCCATTCAGCGGATAAACGGTGCGCACGAGGCCCCAAGGCGGAAGCTCCGGGTGCAGCAGATCCTCGAATCTGTATCGGACCGTGTTGTCGAACGAAGCATCCAACGCACCATCGGGCATGAAGCGCACCAGGTTCAAGGTGTCGGGGATCCCAGCGATGCGGAACTGCCCCCCTGCGTAAACGCGGCCATCGGGCAGTGGCAGGAAGCAGTAGGCGGCGCCCCAAATGGCATTGGCCTGGAAGGCGGGATCGAGCGAACCATCCGCATTGAAACGGAAGATGCGGCTAGCGGGCTGGCCCTCCCAGGTGCTCATGCTGCCCGAGCCCATGAACTGGCCGTTGGGCAGCTCCTTCATGGTGGTGAGCACGCCATTGCAGGGGCGATGCGTACGGGTGGTATCCAAGTAGCCCTGGTTGCTGAACCAGGTGAGGCAATGCGCGCCCACGAAGCCGCGGATGCTATCGCTGAGCATGTGCCGGCCGCCGAGCACTACGCGGCCATCCTCGAACACATGGTAGTCGCCGCCTTGGAAGGAGCTGAAGTAGGGGCCGGAATTCAGCGCGATGAATGCGGGATCCTGGTAACCGGTTGGCAGGATCCTGCGCACGGTTGAGGCGGAGGCCACATAAAAGAGGCCGCTGTCCCACGGAACCAGCTTGCCTTGGCCGAGGCCGCTGTTGTAGAAGGACTCATCTCTTGTACCACTTGGGAGCAGCTTCACCAACCGCATATCAGAGAGTTCTCCATCGAAGCGCATGATGCCTGATGCTACCACGCTTCCATCTGCCAGTGGCAATACGGAGGAGACGTATTGTTGCCCGATGCTCGTGCTGAACGAAACGTCCAGGTTGAATGGTTGCTGCGGATGTGCCACGCTCGTCGCTACTGCTGCAGCAAGGAGAATGGGCAGCCGCACTAGGCGGCTGAATCTCATTGGCGAATGATGAGTTTTTCTGTGACCAGTTCGCGACCCGCGTTGATCAGGCAGATGGTGTAGCTCCCCGGCGGTATCGCGCGCGTATCCAACACCAACTGTTGCCTTTGCTCAATCAGGACGATTCGCTCAATCACCCGGCCAGCGATATCGCGCAAGATGATTGCCGCATTGACCGGCCTCACCATCAGGTCGTATTCAATTACAGCCCAAGTGCTGGCAGGATTGGGATGCACCGAGAGCATTGCCCTGGGCACAGCACCGATCTCGTTCATTCCCACATTGAACCCGTGCAACCTGCTCACCATGCGCTGAAGGGTGTCGTTCGTGATGCCATCGTCGTAGCCGTGGTAAGCGCCCCAGATGTAGAAGCCACCGTATGGTGCGGGGGTAATGCCCGATATTACCCTGGCATAGCTCACCGGGGGCTGCGAAGTATTGGGCTGATAGAAGTATCCCCCGCATCCCTCGCCAGCGAAATAGTCGCTCAGCAAATTCCCAGAACCATCGATCAAGGCTATGCCTCCGCGAGGCACACCATCGATGTGGCTGAAATTCCCGGTCACTATGAGTTGCTCTCCGTTCAACGGATAAATGGTGCGCACCAGGCCCCAAGGTGGAAGCTCCGGGTGAAGCAAATCCTCGAATCTGTATCTGACTACGTTGTCGAATGAGGGATCCAGTGTGCCATCGGGCATGAAGCGCACCAGATTCAAGGTGTCAGGGAACCCCGTGACGCGGAATTGCCCTCCTGCGTAAACGCGGCCATCAGCCAGCGGTAGAAAGCTGTACGCCGTGCCCCAAATTACATTGGCCTGAAAGGAAGGGTCCAGCGACCCATCGGCATTGAAGCGGAAGATGCGGCTGGCGGGCTGGCCATCCCAGCTGCTCATGCTGCCCGAACCCATGAACTGGCCGTTGGGCAGTTCCTTCATGGTGGTGAGCACGCCGTTGCAGGGCCGGTGGGTGCGCGTGGTGTCCAGGTAGCCTTGGTTGCTGAACCAGGTAAGGCAATGCGGGCCTACGAAGCCGCGGATGGTATCACTCAGCATGTGGCGGCCGCCGAGCACCAC
>JBATND010000479.1:0-2327 GCA_049290175.1 Flavobacteriales bacterium
GTTCTGCACCTGAAGCGTGTTCACCGTTGCGCCGGCCTCTTGCTCCTTCACCTTCAAGCGGCCGTCCTGCAGCGCCTTGTTCATGGGCACGTAGTTGCCGACATCGCGATAGGCCTTCTTGTAGGTCTCATTGCCCACGATGGGAATCAAACGCAGGTTCTCGCAAGTGAAGCGGACGGATAGGTCATTGGCGAAGGCGGGTGTCAGGTTCTCGGCGTTCATCTGGGCCTTGCTTTGCAGAGCGATGAAGGCGAGTGATGCGAGCAGGAAGAGGCGGGCGGAATGGGTGAGGAGCATGGTGTTGGTGAGTGGTGAGTGGCGGTACACGGCGCCGGACGAACGGTTCAACCTGAGGCCCACTTATCTCGGAAAAGCCAACGCTTCACAATGCACATGCACGTTGGATGGAATGCCGATTCCGATGCCAATCGCCACCTTTCGCCGTGATGGTGTATGAACTGATGAAGATCCTGGTACGGGCCTGCACATCGATCTACTTCAAGCGGATCGTGGCTGCGGGGCTGGAGAAGCTGCCCGATGGCGGCCCCACCATCATCGTAGCCAACCACCCGAACACGCTCATGGATCCCTTGCTCATCGCAGCGGCGGTGAAGCAGCGCATCGGCTTTGTGGCGAATGCGGGAATCTTCAGCAACCGAGCGCTCGCTGCATTCTTCCGCTACTTCCACGTGATCCCCATTTTTCGCAAGAAGGATGTGGCGCCCGGTGACAAACCCGACAACACGCAGGCCTTCGCGCAATGCCACGCTTACCTCGCACAAGGCGGAACCTTCCTGATCTTCCCCGAAGGGAGCAGCTACTACGAGATCAACCTGCGCGAGATCAAGACCGGCACAGCGCGCATCGCACTGAGTTATGATGGCCCCGGCGAACTCCGCATCGCACCCATCGCGCTCGACTATTCCGATGCCATCCAGTTCCGCAGCATGGTGCGCGTAACAGTAGGCAAGCCGATCGCGGTTTCGGCGTATCGCGAGGCATACCAACGCAACGATGTCGAGGCCGTGGAAGCCTTGACCGCAGACATTCGAAAAGCGCTGGCCAGGAAGCTGCCATGGACCACCGGCAAGGATCAAGAGGACCTGCTGATCAAGGCGCACACCTTTTACACGACGTACGCAACACCTGCCGCTGATCTGTATGAAGACCCGCAACGGTCGCTCTTCGTGCGCAAGCAATTGGCCGATGCCTTGCACCGATTGCGGGAGACCGGACTTGAGCTGTACGAGCGTACCAGCGCGCGACTCCTGGCATTCTTCGAGGCGCTTCGCAGGGATCGCCTAACGCCCGGCTTCTACACACATTCATTCCAACAGAGGAGCTTCCTCTTGTTGTGCGTCGGCTATCTGGCGGAGCTTCTGCTGCTCTCGCCGATCTATCTCTTCGGCCTGATCACCAACTACCTGCCCTACATCCTGCCATCGCTCGTGTTCAAAGCATCGCGGCTCGACATCGAATACAAAGCACCCGCGCAGATGATCGTAGGCCTGATCCTCTTCCCACTGTTCTATGCGCTCGAGGCGTGGGCGTTCCACCATTTCATCGATCAGCGCACGTGGACCAACTTGATCTTCCTGCTCGCATTGCCGGTTGCAGGCTACGCGACCATGTGGTACTGGACGCAACTGCGTCGCTTCGCGCGGATCCTGCGATTCCGCTTCGCTGTGCCGGAAGAGCGAAAGCGCGAAATGCTGCACGAGCGCGATGCCTTGCTTGAGGCGATGATGGAGGCGCGGAAGAGCTTGTGATGCAACTAGCGCGAGCGATGAAAGCGAACCGAAAATGGACGTAGATGAACGGGAATAATCGCGCCTTATGGAATCGACTAGTGCGCTAGTTGGTGAAGTAGCATTGCGGTTTATCTGCGTTCATTCACGGTTGAATTTCTTCTAAACAGAAGAAGGCGGCCCAACCGGACCGCCTTCTTCACATGCAGGTATCGGGCGTGCTTACTTCAAGTCGAACCGATCGAGCTCCATCACCTTCACCCAAGCCTTCACGAAGTCCTTCACGAACTTCTCCTTGCTGTCGTTCTGGGCGTACACCTCGGCGATGGCGCGCAGCTGCGAGTTGCTTCCGAAGACTAGATCAACGCGGGTGCCGGTCCATTTCAGCTCACCGCTCTTGCGGTCGCGGCCTTCGTAGGTGCCGGTGTGGCCATTGCTGAGCGCGGTCCACGCGGTGCCCATGTCGAGCAGATTGGTGAAGAAGTCGTTGGTGAGCTGGCCGGGGGTGCTGGTGAACACGCCGTGCTTGCTGCCGCCGGTGTTTGCGCCCAGCACGCGCAGGCCGCCCACGAGCACCGT
>JBATND010000480.1:0-2533 GCA_049290175.1 Flavobacteriales bacterium
AGACTACTTTTCCCGCCACAGCAACCGCCAATGACTATGTTCAAACTCTTCAACCGAGTGATATCATTAACGGTGATGATGTCTTCCGGGCCTATTTTTTGCCAAAAGTCTTTGGAGCGATCTGAAGTTATTCAGGTCGATAGTACCAAGTCAGCTACAGACCTCTTTCGAATGTCAAATCGGTGGTTCGTTGATCAATTTCGAGATGCGAATTCTGTCATTCAGTTGCGGGACTCACTCACTTCGACAATTGTTGGCAAGGGCGGAGGAATGGCAACATGGAGTTTTGGGTCTGGGGGGTGGGGTACCACCAAGGAGATGTTCTATCGATTCTCTGTGGAGGTACAAGCGAAGCAGGGTCGGATTAGAATGCGCGTTTATGATTTCACCATGGAAGGCAAGACGATCGCGGACAGTTCGTGCTGTTGGGGCGATTGCGGAAAAGTGGGCAAAGCCTATTACAACAGCACGGAGAAAATGTGCCGAGACATCCGTGAAGCACCCAATCGTCTTATCAAATCACTCCGGGATGCACTCACGCGAGAGGAAGACGACTGGTGAGATAATTCGCCTTAGCTCCCCTTCTTCTCCTTCACCTTCCTCGCCTTCACCTCCTCCTTCAGCAGTTTGCCATCGGGCAGGAAGAAGAGCTCGGCCTTCTCCTTCTCGGTCTCTACGTTCACCTTGAAGAGGCTCGCATGCTCCGGAGTGGCGTGCTCCTCCACATCATCAATCTTCCAGGTAGCGTATTTACCAGCCTTCAGCGCGCGGGCTACTGCGCCGGGCAATTCGTTCTTGGAGATGTCGTGCTCGGTGCGCACCCAAGTGCCTTCGGTGGTGTACACGGCCGTATGCTTCTCGCCCTTCAGCATGAATACGGCGCGGTAGAGCTTGGCGCCTTGCTTCCACTCCTTCACGTTAGCCTTGGGGTAGCGCTGTGCCAGGTGTGCCTTCGCGGCAGCGGGTGGCGTTACAACTGTTGGGGCTTGGCCGAAAGCGTGAATGCCAACGGCCAGAAGGAGTGCGGCGATGAGGTTGCGCATGATGCGGGCGTGAAGCTATACCACTTCGACGATGTTGTGCGATGGGCGAATGAGTCAAGGTCATTGACCGCTGCAGAAGAAGAAGGTTCAAGGCCGATTGCACTTGCTCTGTTCAAGAGCCACGAGGCCCGCCAACAAGTTGCTAGCGGGCCTCGTGGAAATCCTTGCTCTAGGACTGTCAACACTAGTCGATGCCGAAGGCGAAGACCTTGCCGCTGGCCATGAAGCCGTACTCGCCCGGAGGCAGGTCCTCCTCGAACTGGATCTCGTAGATCTGGTTGCCGATGTTGGTGAATGCGATGCGCACGCGATTAGCGGTGACCTCTGAACTGGAGCTGTGGTACCACGCGTGGCTGCTCTTCGATAAGTCGGCGTAACGGTCCTTGTTCTTGCCGCGCACCTCGAAGCGCACGAGTTTCGCAACATCCATAGGGTCCATTCCTTGGAAGGTCTTGATCACGAAGCGGGGTTTGCCTGAAGGGAAGCGAACATTCGATTTCTCACCCGGCACCTTCACGGAAGAAGTGCGGCCTCCGAATCCACCATAACCGCCCCCAGAGCTGGAAGTGTTGGTCTCCTGCTTCTCCAGAGGCGTGTACACGCCATCCGATGGCATGTGGTACACCTGGTTCACGAACTCTGGTCCCGCAAGGCCTTGCGGCTCGGGTGCGTCAACGACAGCAGCGCCATTCGACGGCACATAGACATAAGGGCGAGATATGGCGTCTTGAAGCGCCATGATGGTGCCCAGGTCCTCGGTCTCGATGGCATGCTTGAAGCGCACCCAGTTCTCTCGGTCACGCTGCAGGCCAGCCACGGCCTCGTTGTTCTTCTCGGCGCTGGCTTGCGCGATCTGCATGTCGATGCGTTGGATATGCTGATCGATGCCGTCGTGCTGGCCTTGGGCGGACACAACAGGAATCGAAAAGGCCAAGAGCATGGTGAAGAGCATAGCAATCTTCATCTGAGCATGGACGGAGGTTCTCGTGTAGGTGAGCATGGTAGGGTGGTGTTTGGTTGGGTTCAGCGAAGGTTGGGGAAAATGCCTGTTCGTGATGGCATTTGGGTGGGCGGAGAATCGCTCGCCTGAGTGACCGAGGCGAACAAGGGTTCTTCGGTTTCTGTGGGCTTCCTATTTTCAGCTGAGGTGAGAATGCGACGCGGCGCGATAGCCGGATTCGTGCCAGAATGAAGACATGCGCCGGGAATTGGCCAATCCGGAATGAAGGATCGAGTCTCCGACTCCGAAGTGGTCGAGGACCAACCCCTGAATCACCGTGCAAATTCAGCCCATACTTTCGCTGGGTGCGCGCGCAAGTTCTCTCCTTCATGCTGATTGTTGCGGCACAGTATGCTCGCGGCCAATTCGAGGTTGGCATTGGCGCAGGTGCATTTCAAAGCACGATGCGAATGGGGGATACAGGAAGCGGCAGTCCTTGGATTCGGCCATCTGCATCTCCCGCACTTACCGCAGCGCTCTATTACCGTGA
>JBATND010000481.1:0-8468 GCA_049290175.1 Flavobacteriales bacterium
GCGGCCTTGGTGCGCAGGTAGTACATGCCGGTCTTCAGGCCCGCCTTCCAGCTGTAGAAGTGCATGCTGGTGAGCTTGCCGAAGTTGGCGTTCTCCATGAAGATGTTGAGGCTCTGGCTCTGGCAGATGTAGGCGCCGCGGTCGGCCGCCATGTCGATGATGACCTTCTGCGAGATCTCCCACGCGGTCTTGTACAGGTCCTTGAGGTTCTGCGGGATCTCGGGGATGTTGGCCACGCTGCCGTTGGCGGCGATGATCTTGTTCTTGAGCGTCTCGTCCCACAGGCCCAGTTTTACCAGGTCGCGCAGCAGGTACTTGTTCACCACCACGAATTCGCCGCTGAGCACGCGCCGCGTGTAGATGTTGCTGGTGTATGGCTCGAAGCACTCGTTGTTGCCGAGGATCTGCGCGGTGCTGGCGGTGGGCATGGGGGCCAGCAGCAAACTGTTGCGCACGCCGTGCTCCTTCACTTCTTCGCGCAGCGCGTCCCATTCCCAACGGTCAGATGGTTTCACGCCCCACATGTCGGGCTGGAACACGCCCTTGCTCACGGGGCTGCCTTCGTAAGTCTCGTAGGGACCGTACTCCTTCGCGAGGTCCTTGCTGGCAGTGAGGGCCGCGTAGTAGATGGTCTCGAAGACTTCGCGGTTCAGCACTTTGGCCTCCACGCTATCGAAGGGATAGCGCATGAGGATGAAGGCATCCGCCAGGCCCTGCACGCCGATGCCGATGGGGCGGTGGCGCATGTTGCTGCGGCGCGCCTCGGGGATCGGGTAATAGTTCTCGTCGATGACGCGGTTGAGGTTCTTGGTGAGCTGGTACGTGACCTCGAAGAGCTTGTCGTGATCGAACTTGCCCTTCTCCACGAATTTGGGCAGGGCGATGGAGCCGAGGTTGCACACGGCCACCTCATCGGGGCTGGTGTACTCCATGATCTCCGTGCAGAGGTTGCTGCTCTTGATGGTGCCCAGGTTCTGCTGGTTGCTCTTCTTGTTGGCGGCATCCTTGAAGAGCATGTAGGGCGTGCCGGTCTCGATCTGGCTCTCGAGGATCTTGAACCAGAGGTCCTGCGCCTTGATGGTCTTGCGGCCCTTGCCTTCGGCTTCGTACTTCTCGTAGAGCGCCTCGAACTCCTCGCTGTGGGTGTCGCAGAGGCCGGGGCATTCGTTGGGGCACATGAGGGTCCAGTCGCCGCCCTGCTCCACGCGCTTCATGAAGAGGTCGGGGATCCACATGGCGTAGAAGAGGTCGCGCGCGCGCATCTCTTCCTTGCCGTGGTTCTTCTTCAGTTCGAGGAAGTCGAAGATGTCGGCGTGCCAGGGCTCGAGGTAAATGGCGAAGCTGCCTTTGCGCTTGCCGCCGCCTTGGTCCACGTAACGCGCGGTGTCGTTGAAGACGCGCAGCATGGGCACGATGCCGTTGCTGGTGCCGTTGGTGCCCTTGATGTAGCTGCCCTTGGCGCGCAGGTTATGCACGCTGAGGCCGATGCCGCCGGCGCTCTGGCTGATCTGGGCGCACTGCTTCAGGGTGTCGTAGATGCCGCTGATGCTGTCGTCCTTCAACTGCAGGAGGAAGCAGCTGCTCATCTGCGGCTTGGGCGAACCGGCGTTGAAGAGCGTGGGCGTGGCGTGGGTGTACCAGCCTTCGCTCAGGTCGTTGTAGGTGCGGATGGCGCTGTCGAGGTCGCCCTTGTGGATGCCGATGGACACGCGCATGAGCATGTGCTGCGGACGCTCCACCACTTTGCCGTGCAGGCGCAGGAGGTAGCTGCGCTCGAGGGTCTTGAAGCCGAAGTAATCGTAGCTGAAGTCGCGGTCGTAGATGATGGCGCTGTCGAGCACCTCTGCGTTCTTCACGATGATCTCGTGGACATCGTCGGCGAGGAGGCTGGCCTTGGCGCCGGTCTTCGGATCGAGGTAGTTGTAGAGGTCCTTCATCGTTTCGGAGAAGGACTTCTTGGTGTTCTTGTGCAGGTTGCTCACGGCAATGCGGCTGGCGAGCTGCGCATAGTCCGGATGCTTCACGGTCATGGTGGCGGCTACCTCGGCGGTGAGGTTGTCCAGCTCCGTGGTGGTTACGCCATCGTAGATGCCGTCGATGACCTTGAGGGTCACTTGGGTGGCGTCCACCATGGGGTCGAGTTCATAGCACAGCTTCTTAACGCGCGCAGTGATCTTGTCGAATTTCACTGCCTCCCGGCGGCCGTCGCGCTTGACTACATACATGTGTTCTTCCTTGGTTTTTCCCTCCGCCTCTGCTCCCGCTCGGGCGTTGGTTGGTGAATGGGTGGTGACTCGCGGGCTTTTCCGGATTGCTGATTAGCTGATTGCTAATTCCTGATTGCTGATTCGGCGCTCCTTCGTTCCCGCGCTCCTAAAGTCTTTTTCTGTGGTCCGTTTGATTCGGGCTGATGGGCGTGTTCGTCAACCGATCAATGTGAGTTGCTGGAATGCCAGTAGGCAGTGGGCAGCTGGCAGTAGGCAGTTAGAGGCTGGTAGGGTTAGCGATTGCCGACTGCCAACTGCTGACTGCCAACTGTGCTACTAGAACTCAGCATCCAACGTGAACTTGCTCTGCTCCTTGTCCTTGTTGAGCACACCTGCCTTCTGGTACTCTCCAACGCGCTTCTCGAAGAAGTTGGTCTTGCCCTGGAGGGAGATCATCTCCATGAAGTCGAAGGGGTTCATGGCGTTGTAGATCTTCTCGTTGCCCAGTTCCACCAGCAGGCGGTCGGCGACGAACTCGATGTACTGCTGCATCAGCTTGGCGTTCATGCCGATCAGGTTCACGGGCAGGGCATCGGTCACGAACTCCTTCTCGATCTCCACGGCATCGCGGATGATGGTCTCCACGGTCTTCTTGGGCAGCTTATTCAGCAGGTGCTTGGTGTAGAGCAGGCAGGCGAAGTCGCAGTGCAGGCCCTCGTCGCGGCTGATGAGTTCGTTGCTGAAGCTGAGGCCGGGCATCAGTCCGCGCTTCTTCAGCCAGAAGATGGAGCAGAAGCTGCCGCTGAAGAAGATGCCTTCAACCGCCGCGAAGGCGATAAGGCGCTCGGCGAAGCTGCCCTTGCTGATCCACTTCAAGGCCCACTCGGCCTTCTTGGTCACGCAAGGCACGGTGTCGATGGCGTGCAGCAGCTTGTCCTTCTCCAGGGGATCCTTGATCAGGGTGTCGATCAGCAGCGAATAGGTCTCGCTGTGGATGTTCTCCATGGCGATCTGGAAGCCATAGAAGAAGCGCGCCTCGGGGTATTGCACTTCGTGGAGGAAGTTCTCCGCGAGGTTCTCGTTCACGATGCCGTCGCTGGCGGCGAAGAAGGCGAGCACGTGCTTGATGAAGTAGCGCTCGTCGTCGTTGAGCTTCTCGGCCCAGTCCACGAGGTCGGCGTGCAGGTCGATCTCCTCGGCGGTCCAGAAGGCGGCCTCGTGCTTCTTGTAGAACTGCCAGATGTCGTTGTGCTGGATGGGGAAGATGACGAAGCGGTCCTTGTTCTCCTTCAAGAGGGGCTCGTTGGCGTCGGCGTTGTTGGCGAGCTCCATCGTGATCTGTTTATCGTTGCTCATGGCAGAGGGAAAGTGAAGAGGTCGGTTATCTGATCGGGAGGCGGCTCCCGTTAAGTGGTTCGCGGTCTTGTCGGTTGGTCCGTCGGCGTGGCTTCCGGAAGCACTCGGAAGGGGGGCGTCGGCGGGTCACAAAAATGGACGCGATGGGGTTTGGGAACGGCGGTTCCGAGGGGCCACTTTCTCGGACTTTTCAACACGGGTCGCGAAGCCGCGCCAATGCTGAGGGGCACGCAGCAGGGACACTCGCAAGCGGAAAGTTTTCACGATCGGTTAACAGCGGCTGAAGCGCGCGGCTCTAGGGCGAAAGCGCGAGTGTGCAGGAGCGGATCGCAGCGGTGGCGGGTGTTCCACGCGACCGATGATCCGCATACGCCCGATCGCAGGGAGAATCAGGCGGTCTTCTTCTTCTTCTTCGACTGCTGCTCCTTCTCCCACTCCTTATAGATCACCTCCAGCTCCGCGAACCAGGGCTCGCCATACTTGCGGATGAGCGCGTCCTTCAGGAATCGGAACACCGGCACATCGAGCTTGGCGCCGCAAGTGCAAGCGGGCTTGCACAGGTTCCACTTGTGGTAGTTGAGGCCGTCGCGGTCGCCGATTTTCTCGATGCGGATGGGATACAAGTGGCAGCTGATCGGCTTGCGGAAAGGGATCTTGCCATCCTTCCACGCTTTCTCGATGCCGCACAAAGCGATGCCGTTCTCGAAGATGGTGAAGGCGCATTCCTTCTTGGCGTCAACGAGCGGTGTCACCAGGTCGCCATCCTCATCGATCACGCTGAAGCCTTGCTCGGCAACCGCCTGCTTCCCTTTCTCGGGGATGTAGCTGCGGTACTTCGGCCAGAGCTTCTTCATCTGCTCGGCTTCTTCTTTCTCGAGCGGCGCACCGCTCTCGCCTTCCACGCAGCAGGCGCCCTTGCACGCGTTCAGATCGCATACGAAGCGCTTCTCGAAGAGGTCCTCGGAGATGAGGGTGTTGCGGTGCTCGATCACGCGGCGAAGCTAGGTGGATGACTGGCATGCTATCGGCTTGGCAATGGACGCTGATGGACATCTATGGACGCGCATGTCCATCGCGCGTCCATTGTTGTCCATTCAGCCAAGTTGAATGTGCCGAACGAACCGACATCTTTGCGCCCTGCCCCTGCCTTCGGCAGACAAGTCAGGCAGGCAAGCCCGCGACATGGAAGTTTTCCAGCATGTTCGCCACACATCATGAGCAACCAAGAAGACCGTCTGAAGACGTTGATCGGCCATGCCAAGGAGTATGGCTTCGTGTTCCCCAGCAGCGAGATCTACGATGGCCTGAGCGCCACCTACGACTACGGCCCGTACGGCGCCGAACTGAAGAACAACATCCGGCAGTACTGGTGGGCCGCCATGACGAAGCTCAACGAGAACATCGTGGGCATCGACGCGGCGATTTTCATGCACCCCACGGTATGGAAGGCCAGCGGCCACGTGGATGCCTTCAACGATCCGCTCATCGACAACAAGGACAGCAAGAAGCGCTACCGCGCCGATGTGCTCCTGGAAGAGCACATGGCCAAGTACGCCGACAAGATCGAGAAGGAGGTGGAGAAGGGGAAGAAGAAGTTCGGCGAGGCATTCGATGAAGCGCAGTTCCGTGCGACTAACCCGAACGTGAAGCGCTCACAGGATCGCATCGATGCGGTGGAAGGCCGCATGAAGGCGGCGCTCGAAGCGAACGACCTCGAAGCGATCCGCCAACTCATCATCGACGAGGAGATCAAGTGCCCGATCAGCGGCACGGGCAACTGGACCGACGTGCGCCAGTTCAACCTGATGTTCGCCACCGAGCTGGGCAGCGTGAGCGGCGAGAGCAGCACCATCTACCTGCGACCGGAAACGGCGCAAGGCATCTTCGTGAACTTCCTGAACGTGCAGAAGAGCGCGCGCATGAAGATTCCCTTCGGCATCGCGCAAACGGGAAAAGCCTTCCGCAACGAGATCGTCGCGCGGCAGTTCATCTTCCGCATGCGCGAGTTCGAGCAGATGGAGATGCAGTTCTTCGTGAAGCCCGGCACCGAGATGGAGTGGTACAACGCGTGGAAGGAGAAGCGCATCGCGTGGCATCGTGCGCTGGGCCTGCCCACGGAGAACTACCGTTTCCACGACCACATCAAGCTGGCGCACTACGCCAACGCGGCCTGCGACATCGAGTTCCGCTTCCCCATGGGCTTCAAGGAGCTCGAGGGCATCCACAGCCGCACCGACTTCGACCTGGCCAACCACGAGAAGCATAGCGGCCGCAAGCTCACCTACTTCGATCCCGAGGCCAACGAAAGCTACGTGCCCTATGTGGTGGAGACGAGCATCGGCCTCGACCGCATGTTCCTCGCGATCCTCAGCGCCGCATACGATGAAGAGAAGCTCGATGGCGGCGAGGAGCGTGTGGTGCTGCGCATTCCAGCGCCGCTCGCTCCGGTGAAGGTGGCCGTGCTTCCGCTGATCAAGAAAGACGGTCTGCCCGAGAAGGCGCGCGCGATCATCGATGGCCTGAAGCTCTCGCACAATTGCCAGTACGACGAGAAGGACAGCATCGGCAAGCGCTACCGTAGGCAGGACGCCATCGGCACGCCGTATTGCATCACCGTTGACCACCAATCGCTGGAAGACGGCATGGTGACGATCCGTGAGCGCGACAGCATGAAGCAAGAGCGCGTGGCGATCTCTGAAGTAGAGCGCATCGTGAGCGAGAAGGTGGATATGAAGGGGCTGCTGCGGAAGCTGTAGCCTTCAGGCCAGTTCCATCACCGCTGGGCTTCCCTGTTCCGTGCCGGCGACGAAGCGCTCGATCTGCAGCCGCTTCATCACGAGCAACGCCGCTATGGCGGCATGTCTTGGGTTGTGCAATGTGAGCAGCAAGACCTTGGGAGGCGCTCCGCGCAAGGTCGCTAGTTGAACGAAGTCTGAATCGAATGTGACAAGCACGTAGCCATTCGCGCCTGCATAGTTCCAAATGGCCGCATCACCTTTCAAGCCGACAATGTCCGTTACGTGCTGAGTGCCGGGATACGCATCCTTCAGCACGCGCACCAGTCGATAGGAGATGTTCTCGTCGAGCAGGAGCTTCACGTGGCCCGCTTCAGGGTTTGCTCCCGTTCAGCAGCAAAGGCCAAGCAAGCCCGGATATCCTCCTCGCTCAACTGCGGAAAGTCCTCGATGATCTCCGCATGGGTCATGCCAGCCGCGAGCCAGCTCAGCACATCGTACACGGCTATGCGCGTATCGCGCACGCAAGGCTTGCCGAAGCGGCGCTCGGGGTCGATGGTGATGAAGGCTCGGTAATCCATGGCCATTGGTCGTTCAAAGATAGGCGGTACCAGATATGAGCGCATCGAGCATGAACGCGTGGCAACCTCTGAAGTAGAGTGCATCGTAAGCGAGAAGGTGGCTACAGGGTCTGCTGCGGAAGCTGTAGGTCAGCTCAAATAGTCGCGCACGGCCTTCTGGATGGAGGACTTCACCTCTTCCCAGGTCTGGTCATGCAGGCTGATGGGTTCCTCGCTGTCCTCAGCATCCTTGAAATAAGTGATGGCGTATGGAATGCTGATCGCGATGGAGTTATCGGGGTACTTCAGTCGATGCCAATCAAGGATCGCGGGCAAGCCGTGCGCACGAATGAGCAAGTCCAGGTCGAAGAAGTCCTTCTTCTTCGCTCTGTGCAGAATGGCTTCGATCTTCATCGGAGCGATGTCTGCGTCAGCGTAGATCCTGATTCCGTCCAACACCTGCACGTCAGCGATGAGCGAATGCGGAAAGCGCACAATGTCCACTTTCACACCATCGATGAAGCCGAACACGGCCCATTTGGCTTGCTGATCACGCCTGAAGCTGAAGCGCTCTCCAAATAGCCGCTGAAGGTCGTCAAGTACGACTGTTGAATCCAATGCATTCGTGGAGAACAAGTCAATGTCCACGGAGATCCGGTGGCCATAACGCAAGGCCAATGCGGTCCCACCAACCAAGGCATGGTCAACAAGCGAGGGAACTTGAACAAGCTCCTTCAGTACGGGTAAGGTCCCGCTTGGGAGCGCCTCGACATGTAGCATCGGAAATTCTCCAGGGGTTCATCCACGATAGCACTCGCGAAGTACATCGTCTGCTCCGGCAAAAACTTCGCTTCCAGCAAGGCCGTCCGCACGCGCTCATCGCCATAATGCCGTCGGCACTGCCTGATGTCCTCCACATCGCCCCGCTCGAACACGCGCTCGATCACGAAGCGCCATTTCGCATCGAGATCCATGCGGTCGTAGTCCACATCCCAGAAGATGCGGCGATCGAAGACGGGCTGCACGGGCTGCATGGCTCAAAGGTATTCCGCGCGCCGTCGCAGTTGGCTGTTGGAAAGGCGCGACCTCGATCCGGAGTAACTTGCTCAACACTTCCTCGTCTCATCCCGAATCATACCCATGCGCCCATTCGCTTCACTCCTCCTGCTTGTCATCGGCACCAGCCTTTCCGCCCAAACCGGCATCACGGTCAACCTCGATCTGCGTGATCAGCGCAACGACCGCCTCGAGGTGGAGCTGATCGTGACTCCGCTGAGGAATGAGCCGTTGATCTTCGCCTTGCCGCGTACCGTGCCGGGCATCTATGGCGCAATGGATCATGGTCGCTTGGCCGGTGGCATCGGCGCCTTCGACAAGGACGGCAATCCCATTCCCATCGCGCGGCTCGATGTGAATCGCTGGACCGTTCCCGAGCCGGAGACCTTGCACCGCATCACCTACTCGGTTGACGATGGCTGGGAGGAGTTCGACATCCGTTTTGCCATGGGCACCTACCGCTCATCCGAAGGCACGGTAAAGCCCGAAGCCGCGGTGATCAACCACAACACGGTGATCGGCTACTTCGAGGGGCATGAGCAATTGCCCTACAC
>JBATND010000482.1:0-4001 GCA_049290175.1 Flavobacteriales bacterium
GCCACCGGGAAGCTCACCGTGGGCGCATGGAATCCGTAGTCCATCAGGCGCTTGGCCACATCGCTCACATCAACGCCGGCCGCGCGCTTGAAGTCGCGGCAATCGAGGATCATCTCGTGCGCCACCATGCCATCACTGCCCACGTAAAGGATGGGGTAGTGCTTCTCCAGTTTGGCGCGTAGATAGTTGGCGTTGAGGATGGCGTAGCGTGTTGCATCGGTGAGGCCCTCGCCACCCAGCATCTTGATGTAGCCGTAGCTGATCAGCAGGATGAGCGAGCTGCCCCAGGGCGCGGCGCTCACGGCAGGAACTGCTTGCTCACCGCCGGTCTTGATCACTGGGTGACCGGGCAGGAAGGGCTTCAGCTTGTCGTTCACGCAAATGGGACCCATGCCGGGGCCGCCTCCGCCGTGCGGGATCGCGAAGGTTTTGTGCAGGTTCAGGTGGCATACGTCAGCGCCGATCTCGCCGGGGCTGGTGAGGCCCACTTGCGCATTCATGTTGGCGCCATCCATGTAAACGAGGCCACCGTTCGCGTGAATGGTGCTGGTGATCTCCTTGATGCTCTCCTCATACACGCCGTGCGTGCTGGGGTAGGTCACCATCAAGCAGCTCAGCGTGTCCTTGTATTGCTCGGCTTTCGCTTTCAGGTCGGCCACATCCACATGGCCTTCGCCATCAGCTTTCACCACCACCACCTGCATGCCGGCCATCACGGCGCTGGCCGGGTTGGTGCCGTGCGCGCTGCTGGGGATCAGGGCGATGTTGCGCTTGCTGTCGCCGCGTGCTTCGTGGTAGGCGCGGATAACGAGCAGGCCCGCGTATTCGCCCTGTGCGCCGCTGTTAGGTTGAAGCGAAACAGCGGTGAAGCCCGTGGCCTTGGCGAGTTGCTCACTCAATTCAGCGAACACCTGCTGGTAGCCCTGCACCTGTTCCACCGGAGCGAAGGGATGGATGTAGGCCCACTCCGGTCGCGTGATCGGCCACAGGGTCGCGGCAGCATTCAGTTTCATGGTGCATGAGCCAAGCGGGATCATGCCGTGTACGAGCGAGAAATCCTTGTTCTCCAAGCGCTTCATGTAGCGCATGAGCTCGGTCTCGCTTTGGTGCGTGTTGAACACCGGGTGCGTGAGGAAGTCGCTCTTGCGCTGCAGGTCGGCGGGCACACTCATGGGGGCGCCGTTGCTTGATGCAGCGGACGCCTTGGCTCCGGCGGCTTCTGCGAGCGCGGCAATCACATCGGCAACATCCGAAGGGCGCACCGTTTCATCGAAGGTGATGCTAACGCTGCTTCCAGCCTGCGCTGAGCCAGTCGAAGCGTAGCGGAAGTTGATGCCATGCTTTTCGGAGACCTCCTTCACCTTCTTCACATCCTTCACTCCGGAAAGCGTGACCGTATCGAAGTAGGAGCCGTTCGCCACCGTGTAGCCCATCGCTTTCGCGGCCTCAGCAACGGTGCGGGTGTGCGCGTGAACGTTGCGTGCGATGCGCTTCAGGCCATCGGGGCCATGATACACGGCGTACATGCCAGCCATCACGGCGAGCAGTGCTTGTGCCGTGCAGATGTTGCTGGTGGCTTTATCGCGGCGGATATGCTGCTCGCGCGTTTGCAGGGCCATGCGCAGGCCTTGTTTGCCACGGCGGTCCTGGCTCACGCCGATGATGCGGCCGGGGATCAAGCGCTTGTACTCATCGCTGCAGCAGAAGAAGGCTGCGTGCGGACCACCATAGCCCATGGGCACGCCGAAGCGCTGGCTGTTGCCCACGCACACATCGGCGCCCCATTCGCCCGGAGGCGAGAGCAGCACGAGCGAGAGCAGGTCGGCGCACACCGCGGTCTTCACGCCTGCGGCTTTCGCCTTGCTCACCAGGGCGCGGTAGTCATTCACGCTGCCATCGATCGCCGGGTATTGCAGCGCGAGGCCGAAGTAGCAATCGGCCGGATCGAAGTCCTTTGCATCGCCCACGACCAGTTCCACGCCGATGGGCGCGCAGCGGGTCTTCAGCACATCGATGTTCTGCGGATAGAGGCCCTTGTCGGCGAAGAACTTGTGCGCATTGTTCAGCTCCTTCGGCCGCGCCGCGTAGAGCATGTGCATGGCTTCGGCGATGGCCGTGGCTTCATCCAGGAGCGATGCGTTGGCGATGGGCAGGCCGGTGAGCTCGCTGCACATCGTCTGGAAATTCAGCAGCGCCTCCAAGCGTCCCTGCGAGATCTCCGCTTGATAGGGCGTGTAGGCCGTGTACCAACCGGGATTCTCCAGGATGTTGCGCAGGATGGGCTGCGGCACGATGGTGCCGTTGTAGCCCAAGCCGATGTAGCTGCGGAATTGCTTGTTGCCCCGGCCGAGGTCGCGCATGTGCTCGAGGTATTCGAGCTCGGTCATCGCCGGGCCTACATCGAGTGCGTTCTTCGCGCGGATGCCCTTGGGCACGGTGCGGTCGATGAGTTCATCCAATGACGATACGCCGATGGCCTTGAGCATGGCCTTGGTCTCTTCGGCGTTGGGACCAATGTGGCGCTCTTGGTAGCTGACAACGTTCATGGGGGTGTGCTGAAAAGCGGGGCGAATATACCCGGAGCATGGAGCGGCTTCCGGACCCGCCTGCCGATTGGCTGGTACATTTGGCCACCCATGATGCGGCTCCTGATCCTCTTACTGGCCCTCGCCAGTCTTTCTGTCAGCCGTGCGCAGCTCGAACCCTTCCGGCCCGACCGCATCCTGCTCATGAACGGGCAGATTATCGAGGCACGGGTGCTGGGCCAGAGCACCTTCGAGGTGCGCTACCTCGAATTTGGCAAGAACAGCAAGCGGAAGGAGCGCGCCGAGCCCACCGAGAACGTGTTCAGCGTGACCGACAGCCTGGGCCGCGAGCGGGTGTGGTATTTCCAGGACACGATCTTCGGCAACGAGCTCTCGGTGCAAGAGATGCGCTGGTTCATCAAAGGCGAGCAGGATGCACGGTCGGGCTACAAGCCGCGCATCGCCACCTGGGGCGGCTTCCTTGTGGGTGCAGGCGCCAGCATTGCCCTCAACTTGGAGGTGAATGCGCTCTTCATCCCGCCGGTATATGCAGCTGCCATGGCCCTGCCGCGCGTGCATGTGACCCGTGGCTCACTCAGCGATCCCTACTTGGAGGGCGAACCCAACTACGCGTACGGTTATGCCAAGGTGGGGCGCAGCAAGCGGGTCATCCGCAGCCTCATTAGCACGGCAGCGGGCATCGCGGTGGGTGTGGGCGTGCGGCAGTTCATCATCAATCCCAACCTGGAGGGATACAACTAGGTCATGCACCAGGCCATCAAGAACCCGGTATTGCGGTTCATGGTCCATGGGCATGTGGTGCTGGCGCTGGGCGCGGCCCTGCAAGTGTGGTGGATAGGTGAGCATTGGTTCGGCCAAGGTTCATGGCACAAGTCAGCGGCCGCCTTCTTCGCCACCAGCGCATGCTATGGCTACAACCGGTTGATGCGCTCGCGCGATGCTGATTTGAGTGAAGTGGCTTTCTTCGATTGGTATCGCCGGCATGCCAAGCTGATGTGGGCGGTTGCGATTGCCAGCGTGGTAATCGCACTCGGATTGATCGCGCCTGAGTTGTCCGGATTGATCGAGAGACTTTGGATCGTAATCGTTCCAGCGCTGCTGTATGTCACGCCGCTCCGCACAAAGACTGGACGAGTGATCGGCCTTCGGCATGTGCCGGGACTGAAATCGCTGCTGGTGGCGTGGGTGTGGGCGGCGGGAACGGTATTGCTGGCTGCGGATGAAGCGTGCGGAATGAAATGGTTGCTGGTGCTAGCGTTACTGGGATTCTATTGGTCCATCGCCATCACATTCGACGTGCGTGACATCGTCATTGATTCAGCCTCGCTGCGCACGCTGCCAAAGTTGCTTGGGGCAAGTGCAGCGCGAATGCTCTCCGTGTCTTTGCTTCTCCCATTGGCGGTAATGCTGTACGTGGACCTGTGGTTGGGCTCAGTCCGATTGAGCACTGATGCA
>JBATND010000483.1:0-3604 GCA_049290175.1 Flavobacteriales bacterium
GCTGTTGCCTTGAGCATTCCGGAGACGAGGATCCGCCCATCGCCAAGCACCGTGATGCGGCCTGCCAAGCCCCAACCCATGGCGCAGTTGAAGCTCGTATCCAAGGTGCCATCGGCATGCACCCGGAATGTAGGAGCAACGGGAGTGCCCTCCCAATAGCTGCCCTGGCCGCTGAGAATGAATTTGCCGTCGGGCTGCGGCACGATCAAGTTGATAACCGCATTGCCTTGTCGCGGCCTGCGCGTGAGGTCCAAGGTGCCATCGTTGTTGAACCAGATCATCTGGTAACCGCCCACCCAGCCGCTGTCGGGCATGTTCATCGTGTGGCTGCCGGTGATCACCACCGAGCCATCGGGGTACACGTGGTAGTCGCCGCCTTGAAAGGAGGAGAATTCTGGATTGCTGTTGAGTGATTGAAAGCTATTGTCAAGTAGGCCAAGGGGTGTCAACCGCCGGAGCAGGTGCGAGGTCCCAACGTAATACCGGTCATTCCATGGCGTCATCTTGCCACCACCTGCTCCTACGTATGGGAAGCTCATGTCGCGAGAGCCATCATTGTTCAAGCGCATGAGATAGTAGGTCAATCCTGAGCCGAACTTCAACTCACCGGAGACCAGATGCTTGCCATCCGGCATCAAGGTCATCGAACTCACATACACTTCGGTGAGTGTGGTTCTGAACGATTCGTTCAAATCGAAAGGTTGCTGCGCGAATGCCATGGCGGCCCTCAATAGGAGGGCCGCCATGGTCATATTCCGCAGTGCTGCTTTCACACCGTTCAGGGTTGCACGATCAGCTTCTCGCTGGCCAACTTCACGTTGCCACTGTGAAGCTCCACAAGGTATGCACCTACTCCGAGCATTCGCGTATCCAGAACGAGCTGCGGCTCTTTCCCTCTGAGGCGGTAAGAGGCCACTTGCTTGCCGGTG
Source organism: Flavobacteriales bacterium (assembly GCA_049290175.1). Taxonomy (GTDB): domain Bacteria; phylum Bacteroidota; class Bacteroidia; order Flavobacteriales_F; family PHOS-HE28; genus PHOS-HE28. Next base: position 930 of record JBATND010000483.1, read on the forward strand.
ATATCCAATACGCGCAGCGTGGCGGTGGCATCGTCGCTAGGCAGCATCACCTTGGCCACGGCCCAATTGGCGGTTGGGTTGGGGTGCAGGCTAAGGGCTTGAGTGATTGCGGGCGATTCCTTACGCGGCTTCGGCAGACTCTTGGGCTCGCCGCCCTCTCCGGTCCAAGGGGCTACGCATCGGTTGTAATGGAAGCAGAGGATGTTCTGCGCCCACGTGGCCGGGCGGTCTTGTTGGCCATCAACCAGTGCTTCAAGAGCATCCTGTTCGGCCACCGTCAACTCATCCTCGCCTCGCCCATCACCGGAAACAGTTGCCAGGAAGGCGATCACATCCAGCATGCGCTGGCGCTCGATGAAATCAGGCGCCTTCAAATCGTGCTCGGCAGGGATGGCCGTTACGATGGCCGTGGCGTTCGTGAAGTCGCCTTCATCGAGCAGGCTCAAGGCTTCTGCGTAGCGGGCAGCAGGCGTGCGTATCTCCTGCCACACGCCACGCAGCGCAGGAATCTGGCAGGCCTCTTCATCGCTGGTGAGGTACTCCAGCATCACGTTGGCGGCCTGGCTCATGGCGGCGTGGTGGCCAGCCATCTGCGCTTCGAGCGTGCTGCGGAAGGTGCGCTCTTCCCAACTGGCTACAATGGCGGCCAGCAGCGATTCGGTCAGGGGGTACGGCGCCTCGTTCTCCAGCCAATGGTAGAACCCATCGCTCTTGGTGGCCTCTGGATTGGCAATGCACACTTGGGCGAACATGGCCTGAGGCAACTTATTCTGCAGGTTCAGTTCCTTCAGCACGCTGTAGCTCAAGTAGGGGCTCTTGCTCAGCAAATAGTCCCGAAGGTCCCAGGCATCCTGTGGCCAAGCTGCGGTGATCTCGTCCACCACCTCATCGGTATTGCCGCCGTCGATGAGCTGCTGGTAGAGGTAGCGGATGTTGCCGTAGGCCAGCTTTTCGGCTTCGAGGAAATCCTGCACATCCTGCAACACCATGCCGGGGCAGCAGGGTATGGTTGCCGGAATTTTTGCAGCGCAGTTGTTCGCCAAGGGGGGCCACGACAATTGGGCAGGGTTCAGCGCCGGGTCGTAGCTCAGCGGCCGCCATGGCAATGTGCTGCCTTGGTGCCAATAGCTCACGGATGGCAAGGTGGTGGCCTCGAAGTCCTTGAAGTTGAAGAGGCCCTGCGGCCAGCCGTCGAATTCGTTGTCAGCCTGCCGCCAGAAGTCGCCTTGGTTCGTCCTGATCGTGTAGTTGACCTGCTCCTCCAAGTCCTGTCCATTGGCGCGACGACTGCTCAGGTTCTTTGCATTGTTGTCGTTGGTATTGCAGATCATCTGCAGACCTGTGCGTGCGGCCTCACCCGCCGCAGTGCTGGCACACTGCCCTTCGCCTACGAAGCCGATGCTCAGGTCGCGGCCGTGGTTGCGGAACACGTAATCGTTGTAGTCACCATTGTATCCGATCACCACGCCCTCTGTCTTGCGGTCCGTTGGGCTGCTAGGCGTTTTGTACAGGGTGTTGTCGTCCACCGTGAAGCCATAGCAGCGCTTGCTGTAGATGCCGCGATGGTGGTCCAGCCACCGAGGGAATTCTTCGGGGTTCGTAAGTGCCACGTTCCTGTTGCCAATGCTGAAGTTGCTGTTCTTGACCGCGTAGCCCACCACGCCGTCCACGTACACACCGGCGATGTTATCTGTGAATTGCGCTCGGTCCACGGTGAAGTTGCGGAGCTTACTGCCTTGCAAGGCGTGTATGCCGTGGTCGAGGCCGGTGAAGGTGGTGCGTGTGTAGAGGTTCTCCGGGCAGGGCGGGCCACCGGTGGGCCAGAGCTGGCCGCACTTGCCAAAGACGCGGAAGTTGGCATCGAGGCTGCGGATGCCGTGGCCGAGGTGGAGGCTGCCGGGGTATTGGCCGTTCTCGTCGAAGAAGGCATCGGCCTTGAGGTTCTCGAAGGTGCAGGCGGCGAAGGGGATGCCGCTCACCTTCCAGAGGTACACGTGTTCCTTGAAGGCGTAATCGGGCATGTAGCTCTCATCCACGCTGAAGAGCACCTCATCGAAGCGGCTGCGGTTGTTCATGCCCGCGCCGGTGCTGGGGCTGAAGTTGCTGTAGTTGCGCATCATCACGCCCTGGTGGCAGTTCTGGATGGTGGAGCGGGTCCAGACCTCGATGGGGTCGGTTCCCTCATCGTCATCGTGGTCCACCAAGAGGGTGGCGGCAGCCAGGTCGAGCACGCCACCACTGGTGCTGATGCCGCGCACGGCATGCTCGATCGTACTGGCGCGCAGCACCAGTTCGCCTACGTAGGTGGGGTGCGGACTGCCCCACTGGTGCTGGCCCTGGTTGCCGCCCACGGCTATGCCGAACCAGCGCTTCTCCGGGCATGCCTTGGTGAAGAGGCAATTGGTGCATTTCAGCGAGGCGCCCGGCTCAATGTTCAGGATCGCATTCTCCCCGAATTTGAAGGTCATGTTCTGGGCAACCACATGGGCGCCGGCCTCGATGCGCAATTCGGTGGCCACATGGATGGGCTCGTTCGTGTTCCAGAAGGCGTTATCGCCGGGCTCCCAGGTGAGGTCGCAATCAGTGGTGATGGTGGTGCTGCGGTCTTTGGCGAGGGTGAGGTCTTCGCAGCAGAATTCCTGCTGCATGAAGGTCTGGTGGTTGCTGTTGTAGGG
>JBATND010000484.1:0-13784 GCA_049290175.1 Flavobacteriales bacterium
TCATTCAAGAGATCCCAAACAGGCTCTTAGAGCGGTATCCGATGCCGTCCACAGCTGGTGGTTGGCGAGGCAAGGGCCGCTTAAAGGCGAGAACTATGGCAATCCTCTATCATCGCGCCGTGCGACATCTTCTTCTGCTCGTGTTCTGTTCCATGGCGGGGCTTCTAGCAGCCCAAACGCCTACAGGCATTGTGCGCGGTATTGTGCGCGATGCGGCCAGCGGTGCGCCGTTGCCATTCGCGGCGGTGGTGCTGATGCCGAGTGATCCGCAGCGCGGTGCAGCGGCCGATTCGCTCGGGCAATTCAGCATAGCCGATGTGCCGGTTGGCTTCTACACGATGAAGGCGAGCGCTGTGGGATACGAGGCGCTGGCACTCGGCGAGCAATGGGTGCGCAGCGGAAAGGAAACCGTGGTGGAGCTTGTGCTTCAGCCTTCGCGAATCGAATTGGAAGCTGTGGTGGTGGGCGTGGTGGATCGCTGGTGGGAAGGAAGAGTGCTGGATTCGCGCACTGTTACCGTGGAGCAAGGGCTTCGCTATCCGGCCATGTTCTACGACCCAACGCGCGTAGTCACGGCCACGGCGGGCGTTGCCGTCACCAACGACCAAGCGAATCACCTCATGGTGCGCGGCAACTCGCCCAATGCGAATGCTTGGTTGCTCGAAGGCGCCGAGATCGTGAGCCCCAATCACCTGGGCAATGCAGGCACGGCCAGCGACCTGCCCACACTCAGCGGCGGTGGCGTGAGCATCCTCAGCGCACAGATGCTCGGCCCAACGCGATTGCGCACTGGCGTGATGCCCGCATCGCATGGCAATGCACTGGGCGGCATCATGGACATGCAGCTGCGCGAAGGCAATCGCCAGAACCGCGAGTGGACCGCCCAAGCCGGATTGCTCGGCCTCGACATCAGCACCGAAGGGCCGATCGGCAAAGGGGGGCGCAGCTTCCACTTGGTGAACTACCGTTACAGCACGCTCGGGCTGTTGAGTGCCATGGGCGTCGATATCGGCGATGAAGCCATCAGCTTCCAGGACCTTGCTGTGCATGCGGGAACCAAACTCGGTAAGCGCGGAGAGCTGCGCATATTCGGAATGGGCGGCATGAGCGGCAACGTGTTCAAAGCGAGGAGCGATACGGCGCTCTGGCTGGAGGACAAGGATTCGCGTGACATCACCTATACGAGCAGTATGGGTGCGGCAGGCGCTGCGGTGATGGTGCCGCTCGGCGAGCGTGTGCTGCTCCGAGCAACAGCGGCATGGAGCGCCGCACACCAGGACCGGAAGGAAATAGAGAACGATACTTCGGCCTTTCGAACCGGTCCTGCATTCGCGAGCCTGTACGAGCGCAAACTGAGCGGCATCGCTCAGATCGAAGGCGCTGCGGGCGCGCGACTTCGATACACCGTTGGCATCAGCGCCATGGAGCGCGCGGTGATCAATACCCTTTCGGATACAGCGGTGGGATGGCTGCTGCGGCCCTTTGCGCAAGCGCGTTTCAGCCTTTCGGACCGTGTTGAATTGAATGCTGGATTCGCGTTGAGCCACAGCACCAGGGAGGCGCGCAGTTATCCGGAACCGCGCGGCGGCATCCGCATTCGCACAGGGAAGCATGGCGCGCTCATGGCAGGCGCGGGCCTTCGCGCGCAATTGCCGCCTTGGCAGATCATCAATCAGTACGCCTGGGTAACGAACGATCCGGAGCCGATTCCGGACAACCGCCGTTTGGAGATGCTGCAATCGAAGGACCTGGTGATCGGTTATGAGCATCGCGTCACATCAACCATTGCCGTGCGCCTCGAAGCCTACGCCCAGCGAATCGATGGCGTGCCCGCACCTTGGTCCATGTTCAATACGGCGCAGGGCAGTGCGATCACCAATGCGTGGGATGAACCGTGGTTCCTTCCTTCTGAATCGACGGCCAGCGCGCAGAACAGGGGTGTTGAACTGAGCGTGTCGCGTGCGTTCGGCAACGGCTACTACTGGCAGGCGAATGGCAGCGCGTTCCGCAGCACTTACGAGGTGGCTGGCATTGAACGGGCGGCGCGCTGGGATGCGGGCTGGACCGCCAACGCCCTTGCCGGACGTGAGTGGCGCAAGGAGAAAGAGGACCATGTGCGCACGTGGGGAGTGGGGGTGCGGGCGCTGGGCGTGGGTGGCTTGCGCTATACGCCGGTGGAGGCGCAGAACCGCAGGGACATGTGGGTCTTTGTTGCTGGTGAGCCTTACTCCGCGAAACTCAACGATGTGTATCGCATCGACCTGCGCGTGTACCTGAAGCGTGACCGCAACGGGCGCACGGGCCTCTGGGCCATCGACCTGCAGAATGCCACCAACACGCGCAACGAGGCCTACCGCGCATTCGATTACCGCCAAGGCGCATTCATTACGCGCTACCAGCTCGGCCTCATCCCCAACCTCAGCTACCGCATCGAATTCTGACCCTCTCCCGCATGAAGTTCCTCAACGCCCTCCTTGCTGTCCTCTTCTTCCTCTGCGCCGGCTTGCAGTACAACGACCCTGATCCATTGCCATGGATGGTGATGTACGCGAGCGTCGCCACGCTGTGTGCGTTGGCTGCATTCGGCGGCTATTTCAAGTGGATCACGATCGGGACCATGATTGCGCTGGCCATCTGGATGTTCGCATTGCTGCCCGGAGTCCTAGGATGGATCGGCGATGGCATGCCGAGCATCGCCGGTGCCATGAAGGCCGAGACCCCGTACATCGAGGAGACGCGTGAGTTCGGCGGCCTGCTGATGGTCATTGCGGCACTGGCGCACTTGTGGAGGCAATCCGTTCGCGCGAAGAGGCCGGAAGCCGAGGCTTAGGAATGGCAAAAAAATCGAAAGGCCCCCACTTGCGTGAGAGCCTTCCGACCCCTTGTTGCGCTGTTCAGAGAACCAAAACCAAACCTCCTAGACAGCTCGATCAATATGTTGATGCTCTTGGTAGAGCGAACGTTCCATTGCCGACGCCACAAAAGTACCTGCACCCCATGCGGTGCTTGTGAAGGCCAAGTCAACGAACGTTAAAGACCGTTAACCATCTGCGGCACAGGTGCGCGCACTAGTTTCGCTCGCATGGAGAAACGCAACATCACGGTGATGCTCGTTGCGATCGTGGTGGCGCTGTCGGGTTTGCTCTTGATGCAAGCCACATGGATGCGTGAGACGGTCCGCTTGCGCGAAGAGCAATTCGAGCAGAATGTGATGAATGCCCTGCACCGTGTGAGCGATCGTTTGGAAGGCTTGGAGCGCATGCGCGAGCTGAAAGGGCATCGCAAGGGGCGGCGCATCCTGGCGCGGCTCGATTCACTGCGCAGCACGGCCCGCAAGCAAATGGCCCCGATCGGAATGAACGAGGATGTGCTTGCCATGGAGGGCCGATCGGATCTGCCGATTGAAGAGGACCGTGTCGGCGATGATGAGCAGTATGAGGCCATGATCTCGGATCTGGTGCGTGGCATACTCGCCGATGAATTGGTTCGCGACATCCGAAGGCGGGTCGATCCAGTGGTGTTGGATAGCATGCTGAAGCAGGAGCTCAGCGGCCTCGGAGTGGATGGAAAGCCGCGTTGGGCGGTCTATACCGTGCAAGGCAAACCGGTTCCGGGATTGGCGATGCCCGACAGTGCCGAACTCCAGCTCGATACGCCGCCATTCCGTGCGCGCCTATTCCGGCACGACCTCGCTGGCGTGGAGCATTACCTGCATGTGCAAGCCTCGTTGTCAAGGTCAACGTTGTTGCGCGGCGCATGGCCCATGCTGCTGGTTTCCGTGCTCTTCGCAGGCATCATCGCCACGGCCTTCATCTTCACCATCCGGACCGTGCTCCGGCAGAAGCGCCTCAACGACATCCGCAAGGACCTGGTGAACAATCTCACCCACGAGCTCAAGACGCCGATCAGCACCATTGGCCTAGCCTGTGAAGCCCTGGCCGATCCTTCGATCCCGCGCACGGAGGAGCAGGTTCGCGCCTACACCGCCATGATCCGCGATGAGAACAAGCGGCTCGGGGCGTTGGTAGAGAATGTGCTGCAGAGCGCGGTGGAGGACAGCGGGCGCATGGTGATGAAGCTGGTTGACCTGGACCTGCACGCGGTGATCGCCGAGGTGGCTCGCAGCAGCGCGATGCAGATCGGCAGGCGTGGCGGGCGCGTGGAAACCGATTTGGCTGCCGAGCTGCATAGGCTCAAGGCTGACCGCATCCACATGACCAACCTGCTCTACAACCTGATCGACAATGCGGTGAAGTATTGCGAGAAGGAGCCGCGTGTGCGCATCACCACCCGCAGCGACGATGAGGGGATCACCGTGAGCGTGACGGATAACGGGATCGGCATACCCGCCAATGAGCACCGCAAGATCTTCGACCGCCTCTACCGCGTGCCTACTGGGAACCTCCACAATGCGAAAGGCTTCGGCCTTGGCCTCAGCTACGTGAAGAGCGTGGTGGAGCGTCATCACGGCCGCATCCGTGTTGAGAGTGTTGTTGGCCAAGGCAGCACGTTCCATATTTACCTCCCCTTTCACGCATGACACCGCTCGCCCGATTGCTCGTTGTTGAGGATGACCCCAACCTGGGCACCATGCTCGCCAATTACCTCCGCGCCAGAGGCTACGAGGCCGATCTGCGCACCGATGGCCAGCAAGGCGCCATGGCTTACGGGAAAGGCAAGTACGACCTGATACTGCTCGATGTGATGATGCCCTTGAAGGACGGATTCACCTTGGCTAAGGAGATACGCGCTAAGGATGCCGAAGTGCCCATCATCTTCCTTACGGCGAAGAGCATGAAGCAGGATACGCTCATCGGCTTCCAGAGCGGCGCCGATGATTACATCACCAAACCCTTCGGCATGGAGGAGCTGCTGTTGCGCATCGGTGCCGTGCTTCGGCGAACCAAGGGAGCGGAGCCACAGCCCGACGAGCCGGTGGTGTACCGCTTCAGCAGCTCCGAGCTCGATCATCGCAAGCAAGTGCTCCGAACCCCGGCCGGTGAGCGCCGCCTCACCACCAAAGAGAACGAATTATTACGCCTCTTGTGCGTGCATCGCAACCAAGTGCTTGAGCGCACCGTGGCCCTCAACCAGGTCTGGGGGAACGACAGCTATTTCAATGGCCGCAGCATGGATGTGTACATCGCTAAGCTGCGCAAGTACCTGAAGGAGGATTCCGCAACGGAGATCATCAATATACACGGCAAGGGCTTCCGGCTGGTGGCGCCAGACGCGCAATGATCTCGCGCCGAGCGCGGTTGACAAGGGAAACACCTTTGTCATGCGCACCCAAAAGCAAGCTAGGGGGAACGCCGCCAACGGCTTCGCCCGCCGATTCAGCATCGGCTTAAGTCTGGCCTTGGCCTTCGTGCTCGTCGCCTTCGAATGGAAGACGGACGGGATCCGGCCCATAACCCCTCCACCCGACCTGCCGCTCGAGGCAATTATCATCGACTACCCAGCTCCTTATCCGCCACAGGAGAAGACCGAAGGAGCCGAGAGCCAACAGGCCCGCAAGCGGAATAAGAAGGCGTTGATCACCAGCATCGTGGACGAGCCAACTGGCCAAGACGACGGGGCCCTAGATGATCAGGTCGGCACGGAAAACCCAGGGAGCGATGATCCCGGCCCTGCGTATGTGCCCTACGGCGAGGAAAAATCGGAGAGCCTGCCCTTGCCCTACGATGGCGTTGAGCAGCGCCCCTACTTCCGCAGTTGCTTGGAGAAGCGCAGGGTGAACGTGGATGAATGCACCGAGCGCATCATCGAGATGCACCTGAAGCGGAATTTTGTAGTGCCCGAGAACATGCGGCGCGAAGAGCGCACCACGGTATCAATCGTGATCGATGTCGAGGGCCGCATCGAGAAGGTGCTTTGCGCGCCGAAGCCCAGCCCTGCTGTAGCTGCCGAGATCGAGCGCGTGATCCGGGCCTTGCCGCCCATGAACCCCGCCACGCAGAATGGACTGCCCGTGCCGGTGGTCTTCCAGTTGCCGTTCAGGGTTTCACGCATCTGAGTGCGTCTTCCACTAAGAGGTGTTGTGAACCGTGCGGGGGAGGGGGCGGAGTGCATTCGAGGCTGCGGCTATCTTCGGCCCGTCGCAGGCCACTAATGGCTGCGGCAGACCAACAACCCAACGCATGAAGCACCTGTACCTTTTCGCGGCCGCTGCGATCCTGAGCGCCGCCAGCGCCACGGCGCAGAACACCAAGCATCCCGATGGCATCACCCCCGAACTCCGTGCGCTTCGCGTGGAGGGTCGCGTATTGCCTTGGGTGAATGACCAGCGCGGAGGTGGCCCCGCTAATGACGATTGCGCCGGCGCCATCACCATGACCGTTGGTACCGCCTGCGATCCCACTGCGGGCAGCTTGGATGGCGCCACCGAATCTCTGCCCCCTGCTGCGTGCAGCGGATTCACCGCCTCAGCCGCCAACGACGTGTGGTTCACTTTCACCGCTACTGCTTCGGTCACCTTCATCAGCGTGACCGGTGCGGCTACCTCGGCCGATCCCGACACCCTCGGCATCGACCCTGTGCTTCAGCTCTTCACGGGCGATTGCGGCAACCTCACACCCGTAGGCTGCATCGATGCAACCCTCCCCGCTGGCACTACAGAGACCGCACAGGCCACCACCACCGTAGGCACCACCTACTATTACCGGATCTACTACTGGCCCTACGGCGGCCCCCCCACCGATTACAGCTTCACAACCTGCGTGTACTCACTCGCCGCGCCTGCGAATGATGACTGTTCAGGTGCTGCGGCGCTTACCGCTGGCACCTTCTGTGGCCCGCTTAACTTCTCAGGTACCGGGGCAACCCAATCGCTCCCTGGTGTGGCCTGCAATGGTTTCACGGGCAACGCCAATGACGACATCTGGTTCTCATTCGTAGCCACGCAGGCGACAATGACCATTGGCGCCACTGGTGCTCCCGGTGCAGGTGCTGACAATGTGGTGTACGATGCCGTTGTGGAGGCATTCGACGCATGTGGTGGCACATCCTTGGGCTGCGCAGATGCTACGCTGAGCGCTGAGACTGAAACCCTGGAACTCACCGGCCTCACCGTTGGCAATACATACTACTTCCGTGTTTACCATTACTACACGCCCGCAGCTGATCCCTACGTGGTTGGGGTTTGCGTGGTTGAAGGTGGCGGCATCAGTATCGGCATGCCTGAACTCGTTGCTGGACAGGATTGGGTGGTGTACCCGAATCCCGCTAAAGGCCAAGTGAACCTGAGCTATGGCGGCGCCAATGGCACCGGCACCATCGAGATCATCGATGTGGCTGGTCGTAAGGCTCTGGAGTTGCGCAGCCAACTGGTGAAGAACAGCACCCAAGTGCTGGATGTGCAGGCACTCTCCGCTGGCGTGTACACCGTACGTGTTACGGTCGGCGGCCAGCGCACCGAGCAGCGCCTTGTGATTGAGTAATCGATCGGTTCGAGCAAAGAATGCGGGGCGCCCATTGGGCGCCCCGCTCATTTATGCTGATTTCTACAGACAGGCCGTTCGCCCGCCATCCACCGGCAGATTGATGCCGTTGACGCTCGCACCAGCAGGTCCAACCAGGAACGCCACAGCAAAGGCCACCTCTTCCGGCTTGGCGAATCGGCGCAAGGGAATCTCGGCAAGCATCTCTGCAGTTGCTGCTGCTTCGCTGATCCCCTGCTTGGTGGCCTTGTTGCGGATGATCGCTGTTAGGCGCTCCGTCTCCGTCGCACCAGGCAGCACATTATTCACCGTAACGCCGAAGGGTCCGAGCTCGGTCGCCATGGTTTTGGCCCAATTGGCCACTGCACCGCGTATCGTGTTGCTCACGCCTAGGTTGTGCAAGGGCTGTTTCACGCTGGTGCTGATGATGTTAACGATGCGCCCGTGACCACGCTCTTTCATGCCTGGCACGATAGCGCGTGCCACGGTCTGGTAGGCGATCAAGTGCTGGCGGAAGGCAGCCTCGAAGGCACTTGCTTCGGCCTCATGCGCTGGGCCGGGCGCCGGGCCGCCGCTGTTATTGATGATGATCTCGATCGGCGCTTCGAGAGCAAGGGCCGCCATCTTCTTGGCCAAGTCACCCGTATCGCTCACATCGATGGCAATGGCGCGATGCGGTGCGCGAGCGGATGGAAGCTCGGCGAGGAGCGCATCAAGCCTTTGCTGGTCGCGCGCCACTGCGGTGATGCTTGCGCCGAGCGCGGCCAGCTCATGCGCCACGGCCCTGCCGATGCCTTGTGATGCTCCTAGCACGAGTGCGTGCTGCCCATCGATGCGGATATCCATGCGCGCAAAGGTGATCGCCAACAGTGCTCGAAACCAACAGGCGTGACAGGTGTGGCCCGACCTCACCGGCGGCAGGTACTTTCGCCCACCCAATCCCCATAGCATGTACGGCAAGTTGCAGCAGCACCTCCAGAATGAACTATCCGCCATTGAGCAGGCGGGGCTCTTCAAGCGCGAGCGCATCATCACCAGCGAGCAGGGCGCTGAGATCACCGTGAATGGCCGTACGGTGCTGAACTTCTGCGCCAACAACTACCTCGGCTTGTCCTCACATCCGGAGGTGACGAAGGCCGCGCACGCGGCCCTCGATTCGCACGGCTATGGCATGAGCAGCGTGCGGTTCATCTGCGGCACTCAGGACATCCACAAGGAGCTGGAGCGCAAGCTGGCCGAGTTCCATGGCACCGATGATACCATCCTTTATGCTGCCTGCTTCGATGCCAACGGCGGCGTATTCGAGCCGCTGGTGGGCGAAGAGGACGCGATCATCAGCGATGCGCTCAACCATGCCAGCATCATCGATGGCGTGCGGCTGTGCAAAGCGAAGCGCTATCGCTACGCCAACAACGACATGGCCGATCTGGAGCAACAGCTCAAGGCCGCGCGTGCCGATGGTGCCCGCCACATCATCATCGTCACCGATGGCGTCTTCAGCATGGATGGCATCGTGGCCGACCTGAAGGGCGTTTGCGACCTGGCCGACAAGTACGAAGCGTTGGTGATGGTGGATGAATGCCATGCAGCAGGATTCATTGGCAAAACAGGCCGTGGCAGCGTAGAGCATTGCGGCGCCATGGGCCGCGTTGACATTATCACCGGCACCCTCGGCAAGGCCCTTGGCGGTGCTATGGGCGGCTATACCACTGGACGCAAGGAGATCATCGAGATGCTTCGGCAGCGCAGCCGGCCCTACCTCTTCAGTAATTCGCTAGCGCCAAGCATTGTCGGGGCATCCATCAAGGTGATCGACTTGCTCTGCGCGAGCACCGAGCTGCGCGATCGCTTGGAGAAGAACGTGGACCGTTTCCGCAGCGGCATCGAAGCGCTCGGCTTCAAGACACGCGGTGCCGGTGCAGCCATTGTGCCCGTGATGCTCGGCGATGCCAAGCTCAGCCAAGTGATGGCCGACAAGCTGCTCGACGAGGGCATCTACGTCATCGGCTTCTTCTATCCCGTGGTGCCGAAGGATACGGCCCGCATCCGCGTGCAGCTCAGCGCGGCGCACACCGATGCCCACATCGATCGGGCGCTGGCCGCCTTCGCGAAGGTGGGGAAGGAACTGGGCGTAGTTGCCTGAATTTGGATAATCGCAAGGCGGAATTTCATCTTTGGCCCAGTGTTCGTTAACGAAATGCAAAACCCTTGAACATGCGCTCTTTCAAAAACCTCCTCACCGCTGCCGCGTTCGCAGCCGCCCTCTTCACAGGAAACCAAGCAAATGCCCAATCCTTCGATGTGGGCAGCAACGGTATTAACCTAGGCTTGGGTCTTGGCGGCCGTTACTCTTACATAACGGGGACCGGTAACTACTCTGTTTCGCCTGCCTTCGTGTTCGCCTACGATAGGGGCGTGGCCCAGATAGGTCCTGGGGTGCTGGCCATTGGAGGTTTGGTTGCTTGGCAGACGGTGAAGTACGATTACAACTATACCTCCTTCGGCTACTCATACAATTACGACCGGCGCTGGACCAACTTGCTCTTCGGGGCGCGCGGCACTTACCATTGGAACGATTGGCACGGGAACGACAAGCTCGACATCTATGCGGGTGTGTTCGCCGGTTATAACATCGGCACATACACCGGAAAATCCACTCGGACCTATAACGGGGTCACAACCACCTGGGATGATGGATACACGAGTTCTTCGAGCTACGCTCGCGGCGGTGCTTTTGTTGGTGCTCGCTATCTCTTCACTTCTAAGTTCGGTGTGTATGGCGAACTCGGCTACGGAGTCGCCTACCTGAACGCTGGCCTCACCTTCGTACTCTAACGAGCCCGTCCAAGACATTCCTGCGGCCATCCTCCGGGGTGGCCGCAGCCTTTTTCAGCCTCGCCAGAGCGCCGATAAATCACTCGGGTGCTTGCATTTGCCGCAAGCAGCTATATTCGCAGCCCGTTTTCGGGGAAGTACCCTTTCAATCCGCACTCACGTGGCATCCACGACCCACACCACCAGCATGGCCAACGAGGCCACCGTGCAGCAAGAATGGCTGCTGGTAGATGCTGAGAACGAAGTACTTGGACGCTTGGCCAGCAAAGTGGCCATGCTTGTCCGGGGCAAGCACAAGACCACCTTCACCCCGCATGTGAACTGCGGCGACCATGTGGTGGTCATCAACGCCGACAAGGTGCGCCTCACGGGCACCAAGATGGCCGACAAGGAATACCAGCGCTACAGTCTGTATCCCGGTGGCCAGACCATCGAGACGGCCAAGGACCTGAAGGCCCGCAAGCCGGAAGCCCTGCTGGAGAACGCTGTGCGCGGCATGCTCCCCAAGAACCGCCTGGGACGCCGCCTCTTCAATAACCTGCACGTGGTGGTGGGCACTACCCACAAGCACGACGCGCAGAAGCCCCGCTCCTTCGACCTGAACACGCTCAAGTAAGATGGCAACCACCAACAGCCTCGGTCGCCGCAAGACCAGCATCGCCCGTGTGATCCTCGCCGAAGGCAAGGGCAACATCACGGTGAATGGCCGCGACAGCAAGCAATACTTCCCCATCCTGCAACAGCAGTACAAGGTGCAGCAGGCCTTCACCCTCACCGATACGGTGGGCAAGTACGATGTCACCGCCACCATCGATGGCGGCGGCATCACCGGCCAAGTGGAGGCCCTGCGCTTGGGCATCGCCCGCGCGCTGGTGAAGATCGATGCCGAGCACAAGCCCAAGCTCAAGGCACTCGACCTCATGACGCGCGACCCCCGCGAGGTGGAGCGCAAGAAGTTCGGTCGCAAGAAGGCGCGCAAGCGCTTCCAGTTCAGCAAGCGTTAAGGTCCCTGCGCTTGTTGGTCCCGGTCACGGGATTCAGCATCCAATTCGGGAGGACTCGGGTAACACCGGCTACCATCCGAATGCCTGCACAACGGGAAAAAGGAAAGTGAAACCAAAAACAAGGACAAGGACATGGCACGTGTAGAATTCGAGCGCCTGCTGGAGGCCGGCGCGCATTTCGGCCACCTGCGCCGGAAGTGGAACCCCAACATGGCCCCGTACATCTTCGGGGAGAAGAAGGGCATCCACATCATCGATCTGAACAAGACCTCGGCGAAGCTCGAAGAGGCTGCTAATGCGATGAAGAGCATCGCGCGCGGCGGCAAGAAGGTCCTCTTCGTGGCTACCAAAAAGCAAGCGAAGGATATCGTTGCCGAGAAGGTGAAGCCCACGGGCATGCCCTTCGTTACTGAGCGGTGGAGCGGCGGCATGCTCACCAACTTCGCCACCATCCGGCGCACGATCAAGAAGATGGCCACCATCGATCGCATGAAGACCGATGGCACCTTCGACAACATGAGCAAGCGCGAGCGCCTGCAGGTGATGCGCCAGCGCGAGAAGATGGAGAAGAACCTCGGCAGCGTGGTGGACCTCACCCGCTTGCCCAGCGCACTCTTCATCGTGGACATCGTGAAGGAGCACATCGCCGTGGCCGAGGCCCGCAAGCTGAGCATCCCCACCTTCGCGATCGTTGACACCAACAGCGACCCCACGCTGGTTGATTTCCCGATCCCGGCCAACGACGATGCCACCAAGAGCATCGAGCTCATCACGGAAGTGATGATCGCGGCCATCAACGAGGGCCTCGAGGAACGCAAGAACGACAAGACCGCGACCGAGGAGGGCGGCGAGGAGGAAGGCGCCGAAGTGGCCGCGGAGACCGCTGGAGAGGTGGCTGGAGAAGCCGCACCCTCGCCCAGCGAAGAGAACGCTTGATCGAACTGGATTCATCATCGTACGGGCCGATCATGATCGGCCCCAACCCAACCCAACAATGAGCACCATGGCCATTACCGCCGCCGATGTGAACAAGCTGCGCCAGATCACCGGCGCGGGCATGATGGACTGCAAACAGGCCCTTACCGAGGCCAATGGCGACTTCGATGCCGCCATCGACATCCTGCGTAAGAAGGGCCAGAAAGTGGCCGCTAAGCGCGCCGACCGTGACGCCACCGAAGGCCTCGTGATCGCGAAGACCAGCGCCGACGGCACCCGTGGCGTGCTGGTTTGCACCAACTGCGAAACAGACTTCGTGGCCAAGAACGCCGACTTCGCTGCCATGGCCGAGCGCATCGCCGACATCGCTTTGGAAAAGGGACTCGACAGCATCGATGCATTGAAGGCCGCTGCTTACGATAGCAATGGCCTCTCCATCGCTGAAAAGCTCATTGAGCAGACCGGTGTGATCGGCGAGAAGATCGACGTGAGCGCCTGCCACGCGCTGAATGCAGGCTTCGTGTTCGCCTACAACCACCCTGGCAACAAGGTGGCCAGCCTGGTGGGCCTGAGCAAGCCCGGCTTCGATGGCGTTGCCAAGGATGTGGCCATGCAGGTGGCAGCCATGGGTCCTATCGCCCTCGACAAGGACAGCACCCCGCAGAGCGTGATCGACAAGGAGATCGAGATCGGCAAGGAGCTCGCTATCCAAGAAGGTAAGCCCGCTGACATGGCTGAGAAGATCGCCATGGGCCGCCTGAACAAGTTCTTCAAGGAGAGCACCCTGCTCGCGCAGGAGTTCATCAAGGACAACAAGCTCAATGTGGAGCAGTACGTGAAGAGCGCCGACAAGGACCTCACGGTGACCGGCTTCAAGCGCCACTCCCTCACGGTGTGAGCAACATGCGCAACTGATGGAAGAGGGAGGCCGCGCCTCCCTCTTTTCTTTTCTTTGGCCCGCTCAACATGGCCAACAAATACAAGCGCATCCTCCTGAAGCTCTCCGGCGAGAGCCTCATGGGCGGAAAGGACTACGGCATCGACCCGCAGCGCATCGGGCAATATGCCGATGAGATCATCGCCATCGCCCAGCAAGGCGTCGAGGTGGCCGTGGTGATCGGCGGTGGCAACATCTATCGCGGCATGCAGGCCGAAGGAAGCATCGACCGCGTGCAGGGCGACCACATGGGCATGCTCGCCACCGTGATCAACAGCCTGGCACTGCAGAGTGCGCTGGAGGCCAAGGGCCATAAGACCCGGCTGATGACCGCCATCAAGATGGAGCAGATCGCCGAGCCTTTCATCCGCCGCCGTGCCGTGCGCCATCTGGAGAAGGGCCGCGTGGTGATCTTCGGCGCTGGCACCGGCAATCCTTACTTCACCACCGATACGGCCGCCAGCCTGCGCGCCATCGAGATCGAGGCCGATGTGATCCTGAAGGGCACCCGCGTGGACGGCATCTACACCGCCGATCCCGAAAAGGACCCCAAGGCCACCAAGTACGAGCGCATCTCCTTCGACGAGGTTTATGCGAAAGGCCTCAACGTGATGGACATGACGGCCTTCACGC
>JBATND010000485.1:0-2013 GCA_049290175.1 Flavobacteriales bacterium
CAGCAGACCTAGGATAAGGTCACGTGCTTCTGGTGCGGTCTTCGGCTTGCTCATGCTAATAAGCCCGTGCGAATATGACGCGGCGGGCACTTGGATTGCCGGAAACCATGCAGGTGCCCGGCACGGCATCCTCATTAAGCGGGATGCAGCGGATCGTTGCCTTGGTCTCCTCCTTCACACGTGCTTCCGTCTCGGCTGTGCCGTCCCAATGCGCGAGCAGGAAACCGCCCTTTTCGATCTCGGCCTTGAACTCTTCGTAGGTGTCCACAGCGCGTGTGCCGGCTTCGCGCATGGCGAGTGCCTTCTGGAGCAAGTTGTCCTGGATGGCATGGAGCAAGTGCTCGACTTTCTCGGCGAGATCGGTCATCTGCATCACCTGTTTCTCAAGCGTGTCTCTGCGCGCAAGCTCCACCGTGCCGTTCTCCATGTCGCGGGGACCGATCGCGATGCGCACCGGGCAGCCTTTGAACTCATACTCCGCGAATTTCCAGCCCGGCTTCTTCGTGTCGTCCTCGTCGAATTTCACTGAGATTCCCTTGGCACGGAGCGTTTGAAGCATTGGGGCAACGTAGGCCCTGATGGCGTCGAGTTGTTCGGCATTCTTCGCGATGGGCACTACTGCAACTTGGATTGGCGCCAGTTTCGGTGGAAGAACAAGGCCATTATCATCGCTGTGGGTCATGATCAGGGCACCCATGAGCCGCGTGCTCACGCCCCAACTGGTGGCCCAGACATGCTCTTGCTTGTTCTCTTTGGTGGTGAAGAGCACATCGAATGCCTTGGCGAAGTTCTGTCCAAGGAAATGCGAGGTGCCAGCTTGAAGGGCCTTGCCGTCTTGCATGAGGGCCTCGATGCAGTAGGTCTCCTCTGCGCCTGCGAAGCGCTCGCTGGCGGTCTTGATGCCCTTGATCACCGGGATGGCCAGCCATTCCTCGGCGAAGCGCGCATACACTTCGAGCATGCGCTCGGCCTCTTCAACAGCTTCGCCCTTAGTGGCATGCGCCGTATGGCCCTCTTGCCAGAGGAACTCCGCCGTGCGTAGGAATAGCCGTGTGCGCATCTCCCAGCGTACCACGTTCGCCCACTGGTTGATGAGCAGGGGCAGGTCCCGATAACTCTTGATCCAGCCGCGATAGCTGTTCCAGATGATCGTCTCACTGGTAGGGCGCACAATGAGCTCCTCCTCCAGCCGGGCCTCGGGGTCCACCACGACGCCGTGTTCCGGGTCGCTCTTCAGGCGGTAATGCGTCACTACGGCGCACTCTTTCGCGAAGCCTTCAATATGGTTGGCCTCTTTGGCCAAATAGCTCTTGGGGATGAAAAGCGGGAAGTACGCGTTCACGTGGCCGGTGGCCTTGAACATGTCATCGAGCGCGCGTTGCATCTTCTCCCAAATGGCGTAGCCGTGGGGTTTGATCACCATGCACCCGCGCACATCGCTATGCTCGGCCAAGTCCGCTTTCAGCACAAGGTCGTTGTACCACTGTGCATAATCTTCATCGCGCTTCGTCAACTGGTCAGCCATCGGGTTAGCCCGGTACTATTTTTGTTCCAGCCGGGCCGCGCCGAAAGTACAATCCGCCTTCCGCCGCGCCTTTGTCCCGAATACCTAACACCAAAGGAACCATGGCACCTCGCAGTTTCGCCCCAGTTCTGCTCTTCTTCGCACTCTTGCTCGGGTCGTGCAGCGTGACCCAGCCTTTGGCCCAGCACGACGACGACGTTTATTTCATGCCATCGCAGGCCAAGGCAGCGCCAGTTGCGGAGGCACCGGACCCTGCGCGGGACCAATCCTCCGCAGAGGCTCCGTCCAACGATGACTACTACGACCCTGAAGCCTCTGCCCAATCGAGGTCTCAGCGGGGCTACTACGACATGGCCTACAACGATCCGTACTACTACAACTACGGGAGGTTCGGCTTTGGATCAGGAATGGGCTGGCAGAACGGTTGGAACGGTCCGGGATGGGGCATGGGGTTCGGCTGGGGAAATGTTGGCTGGGGCATGAACAAT
>JBATND010000486.1:0-4068 GCA_049290175.1 Flavobacteriales bacterium
TTGTTCAACCCTGCGGCCTTGCCTACGTTCAGGGACCCAGCGATGGCTTGTTGGTCGCGGTACAACGTCAGTTCCAAGTACGGATCGTTCCAGCGGTACGTAGGCAATGGCATGCCCCGTTCCTGGCTCAGCATCTTCAACGACCATAACCCCAAGCCACGTTCCTCCGCCAGCCCCAGCTTGTTGAACACGTAGTGCAACACCGGGTTGCGGCTCAGCATGGGGGCATCGAATGCTTGCAGCTTTTCCAGGGTGATCGGTTCCACGGGAGCGCCGGGGCTTTTCACCACCACCTTGTCCGGGTCCACCATCAGCTGGCACTTGGCGCCTTTGATGTCGTAGTCGCGATGTACCAAGGCGTTCACCACGGCCTCGCGCACCAGCTCGAAGGGCAGGGCCTCCTGCCTGGTGGCCCGCATCTTCCCTCGGTCGAGCACGTTGGGGAGCTTGTCCCGAAGCCATTGCTCCACTAATTCGGGGATCTCCACCAAGGGTCCGTCGAAATCGCGGGTCTCCTCCTTGCCATCGGGGAAACGGATGGTACCCAGCAAGCCCGCCTGCGGCATCAGGGTGCGCGGGTTGCTACCGAAAAGCAAGGCCCCGAAGCCGCTGGGGATGAGCGCTCCATTCTGTTCCACGAGCACGCCTTGGTGAACGAGCAACCGGTCGAAATCCTCCCGGCTGAGGCGTCCGCTTGTTGCCAGCGTGGAGCGATAACGCTTCATGGCCACTGCCGATAGATCTCTGTCCTGCACGGCCCGCAATGGCTGCTCCAAGGGCGAGAGCACGATCTCCTTGGTGGGCCTCTCCTTCACTTCCTGTGCGCGCTGCTCGGCTTGGGCGATGAACGCTTTGTTCGCTGCTTGGATCCGTTCCTGAAGGTCGCGGTCGAACATGGTCACGGTGACACCATTGTCCAACAAATACTGGATGCCCTTACGGTCCACCTTGGGGTCGGGGTCCGCGATGCCGATGTACACCTGCTTGATCCGGGCCAACACGATGCGCTCGGCACATCCCAGCTTGGGGTGGTTGCGCGAACCTGGTGCACAGGGCTCCAGCGTGGCATAGAGTACGGCCCCACCCAGCGCCCGGTGCCGGTTCTTGCGTTCCAGCAGGGTGAACTCCGCATGGTCCCCATCGCGCAGCTCGCCGCGAAAGGCGATGTCCACTTCACCATTGGGCAGCACCAGAACCGCACCCACCAGGGGGCTGGCTTTGGCGTCTTTGCGGTATTCCCCAATGGAACGCTCCATCACTTCGATGGCCAATTCCATCATGCTGCGGGGATCGGTGTTGCGCTTCTTGGCCATGGCGGATATCGAAGATGCGCAAGATCCGCTAATCCAGCGCGCGCCGCTCGGCCGCCAGCTCCTTCTGCACGCTGCTGATGAAGATGCGCGTCATCGGTTCGCTTGATCACGAGCCAGGTCACCAGATCGAAATCGTCGGGGCCATTGGCCTGCTGCGTATCGGGGATCAGCAATGCGCTGCGATCGTTGCTCAGCTTGGCGCCGCTGCGTTTCCGGAAAAGCGCGGCGATGTCAGAGGTGGCGCGTTCCACCAATGCATTGTAGCGCTCCATGCCGCCTTCGGTCTCCTTGTTGAAGAGTTCGCACAGCTCGGTGTAGGCTTCGCGCTTCCCCTGGCACAGCGAGCGGAAGACCTCCAGCGTTTGTTTGGGTTGGGTGAAGCTGAAGCGCACGGTGCCGTCGTTGCGCACATACACCAGAAAGTAGGGCGCTGTGACGTTGATGGCCTCCTTGGCCTTCTGCTGCTCATCATCGCCGCGTTTCCGCTCGCGCAGGCAGAGCAGCACACCGGGCTTGATCACGTCCTTCACACCGGGGCTGAGCATGTCGTATTGTTTCGCGCTCACGATGCTCAATGCCGAGCCCTCGGCCATGACTTCTTTCAGCCATTCGCCCACCTTCCCATGCGAGCGATTGTCCTTGATGGAGGAGAGGTGCGTTGTAGTGCGCGATTCCGCTGTAAACAATGATTGCTTGTTCATCCCGCGCTCAAAGTAGCAACTCCCTTCCACCCGCTTTTCTCCTTCAGCCAGACCCCAATGCCGATCAGAAAATCAGAAGATCAGACAATCAGAAGTTCGTCGCAATGCCCACCGGCCTAGAAGCCCAAAGGCCCAACCACCTTCAACCTCGAGCTGCATGTGCCAAAGGCCAATAGGCCAGTGGCCATAGGCAAGGCGGCGGCTATTCGGCCAAAGGCCAATGGCTAATGGCGCGTGGCGTGCGGCGAAAGCAATGGCGGAAAGCGGCCTGTATTCAGGCCACGGCGAACGGCTCAACGCAACAGGCCGTTTGCCGGTGCTGCGACAGAACGAAAAGCGAAGGTGAGCGGAAGCGCCGCATGCCAGCGCCCCTGCCCAGGGCGCCGCGCGGCGGCAGCTAGGCAGCGACTTACATGCGTATGCTCACCGCTACCAGCGCGAAGGCCAGCAGGGCGAGATAGATGCCAGCCACCAGCAGCATGGGTGGGGTGCGTTTGATCAGGGAAGCCATGGTAAGAGGCGTTTTCAAGGGCAAGACGCCGCTGCCGTTGCGCTGGTTGCCGCGTTAGCAGAGACTTAACACGCGTTAGCAAGCAGCGGGCCTTCCCGCACAGGGAGTGGTGACGGGCGGGGGGCGATGCGCCCATGAAATGAACCACCGATAAACACGGATAGGCCCATAGAAACCGGAGCATTGCACGCACTTCTAAAGGGAGTGCCTTTTGAATTTCATCCGTGTGCATGTCAGTGCGAGGCTTTGCGAAGCACCGTGGTTCCCTGCATTCCTCACCGCCGCACGGCCCAAGCCACCGCCAAAACCATCACATCCAAGCCTAACCGGCAGCCAGTTGCTGAAGCGCCTGTGCATTTCATCCGTGTTCATCCGTGTGCATGTCAGTGCGAGGCTTTGCGAAGCACCGTGGTTCCCTGCATTCCTCACCGCTGCTTTCCACTCACGCCGTCCCAGCGGTACCCGTCGCCATTCGGCCGCCCGCCTGTACTATCGCGGTATGAAAGCCTCGTTCCTGCTCCTGGCCGCCGCCCCGCTCGCGCTTCACGCACAGGACTATTTCCAGCAACAGGTGGATTACACCATCAGCGTGCGCCTCGACGATGAGCGCCACGAGCTGCATGCGCACGAGCGTTTCCGCTACCGCAACAACTCCACGGTGGCCTTGGACACCATCTGGATGCACCTCTGGCCCAACGCCTACAAGGAGCGCGGCACGGCATTGTGCAACCAACTGAATCGCTCGGGCGATCTCTCGCTGCATTTCGCGAAGCCAGAAGATCGCGGCTTCATCGACAGCCTCGACTTCGATGTGGACGGCACGAAGGCGCATTGGGGCTACCACGCCAAGCACATCGACATCGGCTGGGTGAAACTGCCCGCGCCGCTGCAGCCGGGCGGCAGCGTCACCATCAGCACGCCGTTCCGGGTGAAGATCCCCGACGGGAAATTCTCGCGCTTGGGCCACAGCAAGCAGGCCTACTACATCACGCAATGGTACCCGAAGCCAGCGGTCTTCGATGCCACGGGCTGGCACGCCATGCCCTACCTCACGCAAGGCGAGTTCTACAGCGAGTTCGGCAGTTTCGATGTGAGCATTACCCTGCCCGCGAACTATGTGGTGGGCGCAACGGGCCTATTGCAGGATGCTCGTGAGCGCGCTTGGATGGATTCCTTGGCGGCTGCGCCTTACAGCGAGACACAGAAATTCTACCTCGAGAAGCAACGGGTGAAGCTGAACGCCTTCCCGCCATCGAGCGAGCGCACCAAGACCATCCGCTACATGCAGGACCGCGTGCATGATTTCGCATGGTTCGCCGATAAGCGCTTCATCGTGCGCAAGAGCAGCGTGACGCTTCCGCGCAGCGGCAGGAACGTGACCACTTGGGCGATGTGTACACCGAAGAACGCGCTGCTCTGGAGCGATGCGGTGAGCTACGTGGATGAGAGCGTGCGCTTCTACAGCGAGCACGTGGGCGATTATCCCTACGACGCCTGCACGGCCATCGACGGCACCATCAGCGCGGGCGGTGGCATGGAGTAC
>JBATND010000487.1:0-4536 GCA_049290175.1 Flavobacteriales bacterium
AACCTGGATCGACCAGAACCTGGGCGACTACCTGAACCAAGTCTTCCTTATCTGGGCCAATTGCTTCGGTTCGGACCCCAACTGTGTGGAGCAGCAACTCATCGAACTGGAACAGACCGGAGAGGTCCCGCTCTCATTGGCCTGCCATAGCTGCGCGATCACCTACGTACAGTGCATTCAGAGCACGTGCCTGACCGCTTGTATCGGCAACCCACTTGGGGCCGGCTGCCAGCAATGCATCGCCACCAGCTGCCGCCCCGCATTCCTGAACTGTGCCGGCTTGATCGATGAGGATGGTGATGGCTGGAGCACCGGGTCGGATTGTAACGACAGTGACCCCAACATCTACCCCGGGGCTCCCGAACCTTGCGATGGCAACGACAACGACTGCGATGGCGAGGTTGACGAGGGCGCGATCGTGACCTGGTACCTCGATCAGGACGGTGACGGCTATGGGGCAGGAACGGGCACCGCCGATTGCGCTGCACCTGGACCGAACTATACGGACAACGACTTCGACTGTGACGATAACGACCCGGCCGTATTCCCTGGACAAGGTTGCGCGGGCTTCGATTGCGGTTTCTACTACGGCACTGATCAAGGCACTTGCGGCCAGGGCACGTTCTGTGACAACGGTGTATGCGTACCGTGCCAGGACCTTGATGGCGACGGCTTCTTCGAATGCGATGGCGATTGCGATGACAACAACCCGGATGTTTACCCCGGATCACCAGAGCTCTGTGATGGACTCGATAACGACTGTAATGGTGCTGTCGACGAGTTCTTCACCTGGTATGAAGATTCCGATGGCGACGGGTTCGGGAACACCGTCACCGCCACCTTCAATTGCGAGCAGCCAGTCGGTTTCGTTTCCGTGAGTGGCGACTGCAACGATGAGGACCCGGCCATATACCCGCTCGCAGGGCCTGGTTTGGGCTGCGTCTCCTGTTCTGTTGATGATCGCAACTGGATCCAGGACAATTACCTCAACTTATGGAACACCACCGGACAGGTGGTACAGGATTGCGAGGGCCTCTCAGGGCAGGACCTCTGGAACTGCTTGGCTGCGCAGCTCACCTCGCTCACGCCTATCGCTACTTCATGCCTGCAGTGCGTTGTGGAACGCGCTTATTGCGCAGCCACCACATGCGGATCAGCTTGCATCCCATTCCTGCTCGGTAGCAACGAGGTCGTGGGCGGGTCTCCGGAATGCGTGCAGTGCATGGTCGCCAACGGATGCCATTCCACATTCGCGGCCTGTGTGGGACTGGTGGACATGGATGGCGATGGCGCACAGGCCTCGCAAGACTGCAACGACAACAACGCGGCCATCTATCCCGGCGCTCCTGAACCCTGCAATGGTGTCGATCACGATTGCGATGGGCAAGTTGCGCCTCAATGCCAATGTGCGGTCGGCCAGGTCGAAGTCTGCGGCAGCAGCATCGGCCAATGCCAGCCCGGCACGCGCACCTGCCTCGAAGGAGGAATCTGGAGCTCTTGCGTGGGCGAGGTGCCGCCTGCACCAGAGATCTGCAACGGCATCGACGACGATTGTGATGGTGCTACCGATGAGGACCCGGTGAGCGGCCCGATCTGGTACCGCGATGCGGACCTCGATGGCTTCGGCACGCCGAGCAATACCGTGATTGCCTGCTCGCCACCCTTCGGCTACGTGAGCAACAGCCTCGACTGCGATGACACCAACGCCGCGATCAACCCCGCAGCGCCTGAAGCTTGCAATGGCATCGATGACAACTGCAACGGCATGAGCGACGAGGGCTTCAACACCCAGGACGATAGCCAGAACTGCGGTGCATGCGGTATCGTGTGCCCGCCCGGCGCCACCTGCGTGAACGGGCAGTGTGTTGAGTAGGGCTCAATGGCAATGAAAGGCGAAGCGCCTGAAGGGGTTCCTTCAGGCGCTTCTTCCATCCAGCCATTCCTTGAAGGCCCGGGCCTTCTCGCGGCTCACCATCACCTCTTCCGGCGCGGCGGGCTTCAGCTCAACCTTCAGCTTGCCGTTGAAGTGCTGATGCACCACATGGATGCACTCGATGCACGCGATGCATTGCCGGTTGAGGCGGAAGAAGCGCATGGGGGCCAGCTGCGTTTCGATCTCGTCGAGCGGCAGGTCGAGCAGGTGGCGCTTGCCATCCCTTGTGAGCAGTTCGGTGGCGCCATCGTTGCTGAAGAACCAGGCGATGTCGCGCGTGGCGATGGGCAGCAGCTTCTGGCCCAGCTTGATCAAGAAGCGGTCGCGGTGGCGCGGCGCGCGCGAATCGATTGCAGCCAGCAAGCGCTCGATGTCCGGTGCTTGCGGAGCGGCCTTCACCAGTGCATGGTACTTCAAGAGGCTGCGCGACAGCTCCTCCTCCTCGATCGGCTTCAGCAGGTAATCGATGCCGTTGGTGCGGAAGGCCTCGAGCATGTACGCATCGTAGGCGGTGGTGAAGATGATGGGGCACGGCGGCGGCGACTGCCGGTAGATCTCGAAGCTCAGTCCATCGCTCAGCTGGATGTCGGAGAAGATGAGGTCTGGCGCCTTGTTCTCCGCGAACCAAGGCAAAGCTCCTTCGATGCTGTCGAGCACATCGATCACCTCGATGGCGGGCTGCTGCTTCTCCAGCAAGCTGCTGAGCCGCCGGTAGGCCGGTGCCTCGTCCTCGATGATGAGCGCGCGGACGGTCATGTCGTGATCGGTTCGTGATCGCCCAGCTGCAGCAGCGGCAGCGCCACGAGGAAATGCTCGCGTGTCTCGATTACGTCAACGGGCCTGTCGCTGAGGATGGCGTAGCGCTGCTTCACGTTGCTGAGGCCGGTACCGGTGCCCTCCACCCCGCCCTGTTTGCGACGCAGGTTGTTGCGGATTACCAGGTTGCGGCCATGCTCAACGGTGATCTCGACATGCAGCGGATGCGCGGTGCTGGCCACGTTGTGCTTGAGGGCGTTCTCCAGGAGCAACTGCAAGGTGAGCGGCGCCACAAGCAATGATCGATGCTCCGGCTGCACTGCGATGCTGATCTGCAAGGCCTCCTCGAAGCGCACCTTCATCAGGTTGATGTACGCGGCGGTGAAATCCAGCTCGGTGCCCAGATCAACCACCTCCTTGTCCTTGTGCTGAAGGATGTAGCGGTACACCGCACTCAGGTCCTTGGTGAAACGCATGGCGAGCTGCGGGTCATCGGGGATCAGTGCCACGAGGGTGTTCAAGCTGTTGAAGAGGAAGTGCGGCGATACCTGATTGCGCAGGATATCGAGCTCGGCGCGTAACTGGCGGCTCTTGAGCGCCTCGGCCTCGATGGCCTGTCGCTTCCACATGGCGAAGAAGTAACCCGCCTCGTAGAGCGTGGCGATCATGGCCGTTGTTCCGAAGCACTTGATCAGATTGAGCTTCCATTGGCCATTGGCATAGGCGTTCGCTTGAATGCCTGCCGCATCGAGCGCGAAGCACGTGAGGTAGTCGATGAGCACGATGTAGGCGCTCATGGTGAAAATGGTGAGCGCGATGCGGCGCGGCGTGCGCTCGAAGCCCGGGAAGCGCTTCCGGAAGTAGGTGATAATAGCGTAACAGCCCTGCCAGATGATGCCCGTGATCAATACCGTTATCAAGTAATCCCGGATGGTCCAGGCTTGATCATGGAAAAGCAGGCTCAAGGCCAGCGCGACCAAGGGAATTCCCACGATGCGCGGCCAAGGCTCCTTCAGCAGGTTGATGCGTGGCATGAGGGTCGAACAGGCGCCCCGCCTGTTCATGAGGGTGAAACAGGCGCCCCGCCTGTTAGCTGGTTGCTTGTCGTTTTTCGTCCTGTTCAGTTTGACGCCCCGCCTGTTCACACAAGCATTCACGCCGGGCCCGAAAATACCGCGTCGGCCCAGTGAACACTTGTATTCCGAGGAATGAAGCGTGCTGTTGCAGCCGTGAAGCGTCGCAATGATCGGTTGAAGTGAATCCAGCCAATACCGGAAAAGGATACTCACTTCAAGCTGCTCAACCTGCGCCTCAACAAGCTGCCCTTGCGGGTGGTCGCGAAACACGCTTCGCTCGGCGATGTGCGCGTCCAGTTTCGCCGCCGAAACCAACACCGCCATGCGCCAACTCATCAACCTGCTGATCGCTGCCGCTCTCGCTCCGGCCAGCGCCATCGCCCAGACCCAAGTGGTGAAGGGCACCATCAAGGATGCCGACACGCAAATGACCCTGCCCGGCGCCACCGTACTGCTCGTGGGCAGCGATCCCGTGATCGGCGCCACCACCGACATGGATGGCCGCTTCCGGTTGGAGTCCGTGCCATTCGGCAGGCAAGCATTGCAAGTGAGCTACATCGGCTACAAGCCCGCCACCATCCCCAACGTGCTCGTTACCGCCGGCAAGGAAGTGGTGGTGGACATCGCACTGGTGGCCTCGGTGGAATCGCTGAAGGAAGTGGAGGTCACGGCGGAGCGCAGCAAGGACAGGCCCGCCAACGAGCTGGCCAAAGTGAGCGCGCGCACCTTCAGCCTGGAAGAAGTGACACGCTACAGCGGCGGCAGGAATGA
>JBATND010000488.1:0-4156 GCA_049290175.1 Flavobacteriales bacterium
GGTTAAAGGGTTGGTTGTTCTTCCGCCATTCGTGGAGGTCAAACGATGGCCATCCCAAGCAAGGGGAGCAGTGGGACCGACGCCGATTGACGCGCGAGGCTTGGGCTGAAATTAGCCGATGCCCCGCGACAATTCCAAGGCTTCCGTCAGTTCCAAAGCTCGAAGGCCCGCCGCAGCGAGCCTTCGAGCAGGTCGAGAACAGGCCGAATCAGTTCAGCGACTCCATGGCGCGCCCCGATTGGAGGCGCTTGAAGCGCTCGACCACCTCATCGTAGTTGGCTGGGAGGTTGAGTTCCTTCTGCGGGCAGAAAGCCAGATTGTCGTTCTGCTGGTAGCCGCTCGTCTCAGCGGCCTTCACCTGCTCTGCCGGGGTGCCCTCGCCTTCTGGCTGGGACTTGCTCGCGTTCTGCATCACGGGTTCCTTCTGGTTAGGCTCAGGGAACACGCCGGGAGCGGACTTGTTCAGCGGAGCGGGGCGAATGTAGTGCGCGAGCCATGGCGTGTAAACAGGCCGTGTTCATCGAAATGGCCATCATGGGAATCCCGAAATCGCCGTGCATTGCATCTTTAGCGCATCAACCATCGCCCCCATGCGCAAGCTCCTCCTCCTCTCGGCCATCCTCATCACTGCGGCTTCAAGCGCTCAGTTCAATGAATCGGGCCGCTTCCATGCCTCGATCGGCGGCGCCATGGGCTTCCACGGCACCCGGTACTATCAGAAGTACACCTTCAATTTCTTCGGGACACCAATCAATGTGGATACCACTACCACCGACGGTGCGGTATCCTTCACCCTGCCCGTGGAACTCGACTTCGGACTGGCCAAGTTCATGAGCTTGGGCCTCTATATCGAGCCGGGCTCGTACCTCGATTCCAGTGCAACCGAGAGCAATAGCATAGCACTCGTGGGAATCCAGCCCAAGTTCTACCTGCTGAACAAGGACCGCTTTGCCATTCTCACCTCGATGCAATTGGGTGCGGCTGCATTGCACATCGTGCGTGATGAAGCAGGTTCCATCAATGATAGCGACGCACGTTATCTCGGATTCCAATGGGGGCTGGGTGCCGGCATGGCTGTTGGCTTCGGCAACCATGTGGGCATGCGTTTCATGACACGCTACGTGGGAACACGGATGCCCTTGCGGGCCATGGAACGAAACGGCAGCAGCATCGACCTGGACAATTACGAAGCGAGGCTCTCCACGGCCGGACTGCTGATCCAACTCTCCCTTTGCGTCCGCTTCGGCGGCAATTGAGCCGCACCTACATTCGGCCCCGCATTGCGGTCTGCTTGCATGCAAGCAGCGAAGAGGGAATCCCGTGTGAACCGGGAGCTGTTCCCGCAGCTGTGAATCGCTGATGCCCTCGGCAAACGCCACTCGCAAGGGGAAGGCGCCGAGGGAAGAGCGATGAGCCAGAAGACCTGCCGCAACGCACGATAAACGGCCACGGGACCATGGCCGTGCGGCTTGCGGTAAGCGCACGGCTCTGCCCTTGGTTTCACCATCATGAACGCCGCGCGGTGAACGCGGCAGCAAAAAACCAATTCCTATGTACCGCTCTTTCCTTTCATGCGCTGCGCTCGCAGCGAGCCTCTGGTGCCAGGCGCAAGGCCCTGTCGTGCATCAGGTCTTCGTGCTCAGCGAAGGCTACTACGATTTCTTCGGCGGAGGCGGCCAACTAGTGCCGGTCACGCTGGGCAGCTACGACCCCGTCACAGGCAGCTACCAATCCGTTGCCACCATCACCGGCCCGCGCTTCGGCAGCGATGTGCTCGTTGACGAAGGCGTCGTGTTCGTGGCAGCAGACGATCGCGTAGTCCGCTTCGATGCCGATACGTACCAGCCGCTAGGCGAGGCCTTGGTGGCCGGCGTGCGCAAGCTGGCGATCTGGGGCGATGCGCTCCTGATCACGCGTGGCGAGCTGGGCGGCCTCTCCCACTACTTCGAAGCACGCGATAAGAACACGCTCGATCTCCTATGGACAATCGACCCAACAGATGGCCTGGCCATGGGCGCCGAGGATGTGATCGTAGTTGGCGACAAGGCTTACCTCGCCGTGAATAATGCTTTCGACTGGAGCAACCTCGCGGGCAAAGTGGGCGAAGTGGATCTTGTGTCCCAGACCTACGGCAACGAAGTGGACCTTGGGCCGAACGGGCTGAATCCGGAAAAGCTCTTCGTAAAGGATGGCGACGTGTTGGCATTCTGCAACAACGACTTCTCGCGCAGCGCCATCAGCCGGATCGACGTAGCCGCCGCCGCCGAACTGCAATACACCACGGTGGTGGCTGAGAACTCCGGGTGCGCGGCATCGGCGTTGGTTGAGGCCGAGGACAAGGTGTACTTCCTGGAATACGCGCAGAATGAACTCGTCCGATTCGACCTGGGTACCGGTGCTGTTAGCGATACGCTTGTAGGCAGCCCATCGATCTATGGCCTCATCGAGGATCCGATCAACGACGTGCTCTATGCCACCACCACCGACTTCTTCAGCGCTGGTGACTTGCATGTGCTCGGACTCGATGGCCAGGTGATCAGTACGGCGACTGCTGCTGTGAGCTGCGGCAACCTGGCCCTCGATATCCGCCTGAGCACCTCAACTTCGGAAATTGCTCACGTTGGCCTCAGCGCTTACCCCAACCCGGCTTCCGATGAGATCTTCGTCTCGCTGCCAACTGCATCGGCCCTCGATGTGCTCGATGCCACTGGCCGCCTCGTTCTTCGGGAAAGCGCGCGCCTTGCGGGCCAGCGCCGCATCGCAATCAATCACTTGCCAGCAGGGCTCTATACGCTCCGCACCGAAAAGGGCACAACCCTTCGTTTCAGCAAGCTGTGATCGGATCGGGCTTCTACATTTGCCGCCCGCATCAGCCTCCTTAGCTCAGCGGTAGAGCAGCTCATTCGTAATGAGCAGGTCGTCAGTTCAAATCTGACAGGAGGCTCTGGAAGGGACCGCGCAAGCGGTCCTTTCCTATTCCTACCCTTGGCTTCTACTTCGATGGCCGTTCCATGTCCTTGATCGCCTCGAACTTGGGCTCTACCACCCACTTGCCGGCCGTGTCGATGAAGCCCCATTTCTCCCCTTGCTTGGCGGCTGCATAGCCATTCTTGAAGTCGCGCACGCCTTGGAACTGCGGCTGGATGACCCATGCGCCTTGGGTGTCGAAGAAGCCGAAGAGCTCGCCCTTCCTGCCTTTAGCAAGGCCATTGGAGAAGTCGCCCCAAACCGCGGTGTCCGTCATGCGCATGATGCTCCCATCGCGCGCCACATACATCCAAGCATCGCCTTGCTTCACGCGGGCCATGCCGCTCGCTTCATCGAAATCCTCCGCGGCGTCGAATTGGGCCGTGATGACCCACTCCCCATTCTTGTTGATGTAGCCCACTTTCCCCTCTTTCGTCTTGGCCCAAGCCAGTTCGCCGGTGAAATAGCCCACGCTGAGGAACTGTGCTGGGATGACGATGTTCTGGCCGGCATCCATGAAGCCATGCAACTTATCCTTCTGCTTGAACGGTGAGAGGCCGTTCTTGAAGCCCTTCACGTCCACAATGTTCGCGTCGCTGACGGCTGTCTCCTTGCCATCGGCGGTGAGGATGTACTGCTTCTTGCCGAGCATCACCACGGCAAGGCACCCCTCGAAGGGATCCACTTTGTCGTACTTGGCCGCGATGGCCATCTTCCCGTCGGTGCCCATGAAGCCCCATAGATCACCAACTTTCACTGGCGCGCGCTCGCAGACGAAGCCCTGGGCATCCTTGCCTCCGAACAGGCCGGTGATCAGCCCGAATTCTGCAGGGTCGGTCTTCAGCGGTTCGCCCTTCAGGTTGATGAATCCCGGCTTGCCTGTCACGGCGTCCTTCACGGCCGCATAACCGCTCTCACCGAAAGGGAAGGTGTGCTTGTACTTGGGGGGGATGACCATGTTGCCCGCATTGTCCACGTAGCCCCAGAAGTCGCTGCCGACTGGGCGAACTTGGGCGAGGTAGGTCTGAGCCTGGAGGCCAATGGTGAGCAGCAGGAGCGCGAATGGGAGCGGGACACGTTTCATGTTCGTTCAGGTTGATGAGCGAAGGAAAGGATGTTCTGCGAAAGTGGCAATGCCGAATGCCAGCGTAGTCGAACTACGCTGGCATCAAAGCCATCACTCTTCAGG
>JBATND010000489.1:0-5791 GCA_049290175.1 Flavobacteriales bacterium
GTTGTTCACTTCGGCTTGTAGGCGCGCAGCACGGCATTGTGGTCTTGCAATGCGAAGAGTTGCGCGTAGGTGGTCTTGGGATTCGCCCTCATGTACGACTGCACCATGCGCAGGCCGATCCACTCGCCGAGGTGGCCGGGACTCTCGCGCGGCAAGCCGTTGGTGAAGGGGCCATCGTTCATCCAGCGGCCAATGTCCTCGCCCTTCTTACTGAAGAGCTGATCCTTGGCCACGAGCGCCTTCCACACCTCGTACTCATTGGCTTCGCACCAAGCGAGCTGCTCCTTGGTGAAGGCGAGCTTCAGGTGCGGCTCCGTTTCGGGGAGCAAGGCATCGAGAAGGGCCATGGCCTTGCCGGTCTCCACGAGGTGCGCGAGCAGGTCGGCGCCATCGACCGGCCTGGTGTAATGTACCAGCAGCCAACCCTTCAGGGCGCTGGGCACGAGCATCTCGGGCACCATGCGCTGCTTCATGTACATGGGGAAGCTCTCCGGCGCGAGGTAACCGATCACCGGATGGTCCTTGCCGATGAACCACTCCACGCCGACGCCCAGCACGCTATCGGTGGGATAGAGCCCGTAGTTGAAACCCGAGTTGAAGGTGACCACGCGCGGTGTCAGGCTGTCCGGGAAGTGCGCCTTCAAGCGCGTGAAGCCCTTCTCGAACAGTACACGTTGCGGCTCCAGATCGCCGAGCACACTATCTGCGGCTTGCTGCGCCGCGCTCCAGTCGGGGTCGAGCACGAACCGGTGGAGCACCATGGGCAAGCGCGGGTCGGTTACGGGGGCGCCTTGCAGGATGTCCTCGATGTAGATGCGATAGAAATCGCCATAGTCCGCGTAGGCCTTCCGGCTAGCGACCGCCATGCTATCGGGTGCAGCGTGGAAGAGGTCCTGATCCAAGCGGCCGATGGAGATGCGCACCGGATCCACGCCCTTGGGCAATTCCGGCTCGCTGTTGCCTGTGCAGGCCACCAGGCACATCGACACGCCGATCAGCAC
This sequence comes from Flavobacteriales bacterium, assembly GCA_049290175.1. GTDB lineage: Bacteria > Bacteroidota > Bacteroidia > Flavobacteriales_F > PHOS-HE28 > PHOS-HE28. The sequence goes on from JBATND010000489.1 coordinate 1,002, forward strand.
GCTATTCGCTGAGCGCCGGACCCTCACGTTACTTTCGCCACCGTTAAACACGCGCCCAAACCTATGAACAAGCCCATCGCTCTCGTCGCATTCGCACTTTCGGCAGCCACCCTTACCGCCCAGGATGATGTGGGCGTGCGTTTCGGATTGAAGCTGAGCCCCAACATGGCCTTCGTGCAACCCGAGACCAAGACCTTGAAGAGCAATGGCGCCGGCCTTGGCTACACCTTCGGGCTGATGCTCGAGCTCCCCATCGGCAGCAGTGGCAATTACCGGTTCGCCACGGGGCTGAACCTGAACAACATGAAAACGAAGTGGAAGACGGACTTCACCTACTTCGATGCGCTTAACGCCCCCGAAAAGACGCGCGAGCTCGAGACCGATGTTGCGCTGCAGTATGTTGAGCTGCCCCTCACGATCAAGCTCATGACCAATGAGATCGGCTACATGCGCTACTTCGCCGTCGTGGGCGCCGGCAATGCCTTCAATGTGAAGGCCAAGGCCGACCAGGTTGTGCCTGTGTACAACACGGTCGCTCCCACGATAGTGGACAAATTCGAGGAACAGGACAACGAGAACGTGCAGGACGACATCGCCTTGTACAAAGCTTCGCTCATCGTGGGCGCCGGCGCCGAATACAACTTCAGCGGCAGCACCAGCCTGATGTTCGGCATCACCTACAACAACGGCTTCACCAACATCCTCGATATCGACGGCGCCAAGGCAAAGGCGCACTACGTGGAGCTGAGCATCGGCGTGTTCTTCTGAGCACCTGGCCAACCTGTATCCGAAAGCCCTTCCACCAACTGGCGGAGGGGCTTTTCCTTTGCACGCCAGCGCCGGGGTTTCGGCGAGCAACACATGAATACCGAGGGCATCATCGACCACATCACGGAATGGCTCCGCTCCTATTGCGAGCGCAACGGGCAGCTCGGCTTCGTCGTAGGCGTGAGCGGCGGCATCGATAGCGCCCTCACCAGCGCGCTTTGCGCACGTACCGGACTTCCAACGCTTTGCGTGGAGATGCCCATCCACCAGGCCACCAGCCAAGTGGCACGCGCACAGGAGCACATCGCTTGGCTGATGCAGCGGCACCCCAACGTGCGCATGGAAGCGGTTCACCTAACGCCCGTGTTCGACAATCTGATGGTTGCGCTGCCGCCCTTCGCGGACAAGGCCGTGATGGAGCTCGCGCTCGCCAACACGCGCGCGCGCCTTCGCATGACCACGCTCTACTACTTCGCCGGACTGCTCCGCTATGTGGTGGCCGGCACCGGCAACAAGGTGGAGGACTTCGGCATCGGCTTCTTCACCAAGTACGGCGACGGCGGCGTGGACCTCTCTCCCATCGCCGACCTGACGAAGACCGAGGTGTACGCCGTGGCGCGCGAGCTGGGCATCGTGGACAGCATCATGCAAGCCAAACCCACCGATGGCCTCTGGGGCGATGACCGCAGCGACGAGGATCAGATCGGCGCGAGCTATCCCGAACTGGAGTGGGCCATGGAGCTTCGTGAGAAAGCGCTCAATCCCGAAGCGCTCGGCCTATCGCCGCGCCAACGCGAAGTGCTCGCCATATTCGATCGGCGCAAAGCCGCCAACGCTCACAAGATGGCGATGCCGCCCGTTTGCGTCATTCCAGCGGACCTGAAACGCTGAAGCCGCAATAGCCGCCGCATATCTTCGTTCGCACCAGCAACGCGCAAACCATGCTGAAACGCATCCTCCCTCTTGTCCTGCTGATCATCGCAACGCACGTGCATGCTCAGGACTCGCTCTTCTACATGAACGGATCCGCGATCGCCGCAACCGTGGAAGAGATCGGCCTGAAGACCGTGCGCTACAAGACCTGGTCGGGCGAGAATCCGATACAGGTCACGGTGGAGAAAGCGGAGCTCGCGCGGATCAAATTGCAGAACGGGCAAGTGTTCGTCCTCTCGGGATCCGCTGAACCCGGCTCAACACAGGTCGAGCGCATACGCAAGAACGCCATCGCCTTCGATGCGCTTGCGCCAGCGCTCAACCACTTCACGTTGGCATACGAACGCGTCCTCACCGAGCGGGCCAGCGTTGAGGTGAAGGCCGGTTACATCGGCTTGAATCAAGTGAAGACGTACAGCCAGCTCTTCAATTCGGAAGGCTGGCTCTTGAAGGTCGGTTTGAAGTGGCGGCTGCCGCGAACCCGCGCCCGCTATGCCCCTCCCCTCACAGGTTGGTACCTGAAACCAGAGATCAACCTCAGCTCGTGGAGGCAACGGAGCAGCTATACCGATTACTACTACCCACTGCCATCCACCTATGATGTCGATGCGCAATTCACCAGCGCGGCACTGCTCGTCAACATCGGCAACCAGTGGCTGATCGGCGAGCGCATCACCTTCGGCTTGTTCGCTGGCTGGGGATATGGCTTCCAATGGACCACCGGTCAGCGCCGCGAGCGATACAACTCCTACGGCTACAACGAAGAACCCTATTCCTTCTCGCATGCCTTCTTCGGCAGAGGCACGCCACTCGCCGTGTCCGGAGGCATGACCTTCGGTTTCGCCTTCTGAGGTCGCCCAACGCGCCCGCATCGTCGAATTGCAATCAGCCCCTGCATCGAGCGGCCCTCGAAGCAGGGGCTGGTCCGTTCTGGGGTGCGCTCAGCGCAAAACCTTTTATCCGCCAGGGTCACCTTTCTTCGTTGCTGCCATCAAGGGGTAGAAAGACGGTAGCTAATGGACGACCAGCGGATCATCGAGCTCATCCAGAGCGGCAAGGACCACGAGGCCTTCAAGGCGCTCTACGCCCACCTGCCCAAGGTGGAGCACTTGGTGCGGCAGAACAGCGGGCGCAGCGGCGATGCCAAGGACATCTTCCAGGATGCCCTCATCATATTCCACCGCCGCGTGCGCACCGAAGGCTTCGCGCTCACCAGCGGCATCGGCACCTTCCTCTTCGCGGTATGCCGCAACCTGTGGCGCGAAGAACTGCGCCGAAGGAACAAGGCGCTCACTACGTGGGACCTCGAGGACTCAGCCGACGAACCTGCGGACCTCACGGCGCTCTTGGCCCGCGAAGGCGAGTACAGCCGCGCGGAGCAGGCCCTGAAATCGCTGGGCGATAAATGCCTCGATGTGCTCACGCGCTTCTATGTGAAGCACGAGCCGCTGAGCGCGATCGCCAAAGCGCTGGGTTTCGCCGGAGAAGGCGCCGCGAAGACGCGCAAGTACAAGTGCTTGGAAGAGGCCCGCAAGCGATACCGCAAGCTGGTTCCGGTTACCGTCGCCAACACGCAACACCACTGAACGATGCGCGACGAATTGCACCTGATGGAATTGGTGGACCGCTACCTCGATGGGTCCATGAACGCGGAAGAACGCGCTGTATTCGAGGCGCGCGCGAAGAGCAATGCCGATCTGCGCGAGTTGATCGAGGATCAGCGCGCACTGCGCGAAGGCATTGCACGAGCGCATGTGCGCGCAGCGGCGACGAAAGCGTACCGCTCCTATCGCTTCGGAAAGCCGGGGCCGTGGATCGGTGGTGCGGTGGTGGTGGCTGTGATCGGCATCACGGCGGCTATGCTGATGTTGAAACACGAGGCACCAATGCACAACGAGCATGGCGATGCAGCGGCAGCAAGCATTGAAGAGACCATCGCCGCAACGGAAGACGCTTTGCATCCGCTCGTGATCAACGTGGACACGCGGCGCGACACCGCCGTGCTCAGTCCGGGCGGCATCGTGCTCGACATCCCGCGCGGCTGCTTCACCGACAGCCTCGGCCGCACGATCAACGGCCCCGTGCAGGTCACCTTGAAGGAGGCGCTCACGGCCATCGACATCATCAAGGCGGGCCTGAGCACCATGAGCGACGACACGCTGCTGGAGACCGGCGGCATGTTCCACATCGACGCGCGAAAGGATGGCCGTGCGCTGCGCATCGATCCGAGCAAGCCCATCACGGCGATGGTGCCGGCGCGCAGCGAACAGCAGGGCATGATGCTCTATCGCGGCGAAGAGCTGCCCGATGGCCGCATCGATTGGCGCGACCCGCAACCGCTGAAGAAATCGCTGGTGCCGGTTGACATCACCACGCTCAACTTCTATCCGCCGGGGTATGAGCAGAAGCTGGCGGAGCTAGGGCAGGATGTGGAAAGGAAGGCGTTCAGGGATAGTTTGTATTGGTCTTTCGCAAATCTGATTCGCAGCGCTTCGCAGTGGGAGACGATGGACTTCCCGGCCGAGGCTGATACCGTCCAAAGTTTCGTCACCTTCAGCAGCAGGAACGGCATCGACCCCGCCAAGGTGAAGACCATCTGGCAGCCGCGCTTTAACGGCACCAACCTGGCCACGCGCGAATTCGAGGAGCGCATGCGGGCCATCCACGGCACCTGCGACAATGAAGTGCTCGACCTCTACGCGAAGAACCTGGACAAGGACCTGAGCGAATTGGATGCGCGGGCGGCGCGCAGAGGTCACAGCGCATTCACGGGGTTCGCGAAACACAACGACGGCAAAGTGGATTTGCCCAAGCACGCCGCAGAGCGTTTGCGCGCGGTGTATGAGAATTGGAGTCGTGCCGAAGCGGAGGCGATCCGCAAAGCGCAGGAGAATTTCTGGGCTGAGCAAGCGAAGGAAGATGCAACCGCCAACCAGCGCCGTGCGCAGCAGAGCAACCGGGAATACGCGCGCCAAACAGAGCTCTTCCGCCGCGAGTACGAAGCCAACCTGGCTGAGGCGTGTCGTCAATTGGGCATCGAGAAACTGGGGCCACGCCGCGAGCCGCCCATAGCAGCATACGTAGCCAAC
>JBATND010000490.1:0-11839 GCA_049290175.1 Flavobacteriales bacterium
GCTCACCATGGTGGGGCAGGGGCCGCAATGGGAGAGCTGCGTGCAACGCGTGTCGTCCTCGCCATTGTCAGGCCGTGTCGATTTGCCCGGCGTGCGCAGCCCCGAGGAGATCGCTGCCCTGATGCGCGGATCGCGTGCCTTCGTGCAGCACAGCATGCGCGCCATGAGCGGCGATTGCGAAGGCACGCCGCTGGCCGTGCTCGAGGCCATGGCAACTGGTATTCCGGTGGTTTCCACGCGCCATGCGGGCATCGCCGATGTGGTGCAGCACGAGGTGCATGGCCTGCTCTGCGACGAAGGGGATGTGGAGGGCATGGCGAGGAACATGGAGCGCGTGGCGCGCGATGTGGAATTAGCTGGACGCATGGGCCGTGCCGGTCGCGCGAAAGCAGAACAAGAGCACCGCGTGCAGGACAGCATCGCGCGCTTGCAGGCCGTGCTCGAACGTGCCGTGAAATGAGGTCTCCGAAGCGCACCGACATCAACAATGGCATGAGCACCTCGTCCGCACCCATCCGCTTGGCCATTGTAACGCCGAAGGAGAATGCCTGGAGCGAGACCTTCATCGCGGCGCACATCGAAGGGCTGCAAGGCGTGGAGTTGGTGCTCGCTGGTGGCGAGTTGCCAACGCATGTGGTGAATGGCAAGGTGCTGCGCAGCAAAGGAGCGCTCGCTTTCCTGCGCGACCTGATCATAGCGCGCGTGCATCGCACCGATGAGGATGGGGTGCTGGTGCGTCGCATAGCAGCTGAGCTGCGCCGGGCGCGCATCGATGTGGTGCTCGCCGAGTACGGCACAACGGCCCATGCGATGCTCGCCCCATGCGCCTTGGCTGGCGTGCCGCTGGTGGCGCACTTCCACGGCTTCGATGCGCATGTCGATGCGGTGGTTAAAGCGCAAGGCGATTACCGTGCGCTCTTCGCGCAAGCCAGTGCATTGGTGGTGGTGAGCCGCGAGATGGAGCAGGACCTGCTGCTCTTGGGCGCGCCGCGCAAGAAGCTGGTGCGCAACAGTTGCGGAGTGGATGCCGAGCGCTTCACATCGGGCGATCCGGCTCAATCGCCGCCGCATTTCCTGTTCGTGGGCCGCTTCGTCGATAAGAAGGCGCCGCACCTCGCGCTCAGCGCCTTCGAGCGCATCGCGGAGCGCGTGCCGGAAGCCAAGCTCACCATGGTGGGGCAGGGCCCGTTGTGGGAGAGTTGCGTGCAGCGGGTGCGCTCAACGCCCTTGGCCGGACGAGTCGAGTTGCCGGGGATCCTCAGTCCTGATGAGGTCGCATCGCTGCTGCGCGGCGCACGGGCCTTCGTGCTGCACAGCGTACGTGCGCTCAACGGCGATTGCGAAGGCACGCCGGTAGCGGTGCTGGAGGCCATGGCCACCGGCATTCCCGTGGTGGCCACGCGCCATGCGGGCATTGCCGATGTGGTGGAGCATGAGCGCGAAGGCCTGCTCTGCGAAGAGCGCGATGTGAACGCCATGGCGACGCACCTGGAACGGCTGGCGAGGGATCCAGCGCTGGCCGTGGAATTGGGCCGCAACGGGAGGGCGAAGGTCGAACGCGAGCACCGCATGCAGGACAGCATCGCGCGTTTGCAGGCGGTGCTGGAGCGCGTTGCGCAGAGCCGAGCAAGCTGAAGCGGAATGCGCATCTTGGCGGCATGAAGATCCCGCTCCCGTTGCGCATCGTCATCGGATTGCTCGCCGGCATCGGCTGGGCCGTGCTCAGCAGCACCATGGGCTGGAGTCGATTCACGCTCAACTGGATCGCGCCCTTCGGCGACATCTTCATCAACCTGCTCAAGCTCATCGCCATCCCGCTGGTGCTCTTCAGCATCATCAGCGGCGTGAGTGGCCTGGGCGATGTGGCCAAATTGGGGCGCACCGGACTGCGCATGCTGGCGCTCTACTTAGGCACCACGGTGCTCTCCATCAGCCTCGGTCTGGTGCTGGTGAACACCTTCCGCCCCGGCGAATGGGCCGATGATGCCCAGCGCACGCGCAACCGGATCTCGTACGAGCTGTGGGTGCAAGAGACACCGAGCGTCGCGAAGCCCAAGGATGGCCGTTGCGTGAGCTGCGATCCCGCCAATGCCGCGCTGGTGGCCGAAGTACTCGCCGCGCGCCAGTCATCGCCGCCCGATCCAGCGCTCATGGCCAAGGTCGATCAGGCGAAACAGGTGCAGGGCGGTCCGCTGCAGTTCATCGTTGATATGGTGCCGAGCAACATCTTCCTCAGCTTCAACAATGCGCTGATGCTGCAGGTGATCTTCTTCGCGCTCTTCTTCGGATCGGTGCTGCTCATGGTGCCGGCTGCCGCAGGTGCGCCGGTCGTTGCCTTGGTGAACGGCATGAATGAGGTGTTCATGAAGATGGTGGAAGTGGTGATGCGCGCCGCTCCGGTCTTCGTGTTCGCCCTCATGGCGGGCGTGGTGTCGCGCATCGCGGGCGATGATCCCGCCGCCGTTATGCAGCTCTTCAAATCGCTCGCGGGCTACAGCATCACGGTGCTCGTGGGTCTGGCGCTCATGGTCTTCGTGATCTATCCCGCTGTGATGACCCTGCTCATGCGCCGCAACGTGTTCATGCGTTTCCTCAAGGCCATCAGTCCGGCGCAGTTGCTGGCTTTCAGTACCAGCAGCAGCGCGGCCACCTTGCCTGCCACGCTCGAATGCGTGGAGGACCGCATCGGCGTGAGCAAGGGCACGGCCAGTTTCGTGCTGCCCATCGGCGCCACGGTGAACATGGATGGCACCAGCCTCTACCAAGCCGTAGCCGTGATCTTCCTAGCGCAATTCCACTTGGTGGATCTGAGCCTGGGACAGCAATTGGGCGTCATCCTCACGGCCACCTTGGCCAGCATCGGCGCAGCCGCAGTGCCGAGCGCGGGCCTCATCACGCTCTTCATCGTGCTCACCGGCCTGGGCCTCGATCCCGCGTGGATCGCCATCATCCTGCCCGTCGATCGCATCCTCGACATGTGCCGCACCGTGGTGAACGTGACCGGCGATGCCGCGTGTTGCAGCATCGTGGCGCACAGCCAAGGCGAGAAGCTCTTCCCGGAGGAGGCGCAGGCCTGAAGGGGAGTCGGCGGGCGAGGTTTGAACTCATGCGCGGCTGGCACCGGAGGTGAAGGTGGAGAAGGAGGTCAGGGAGGTCGCGACCTCCATCACCTCCATCACTTCCGTTACCTCCCTCACCTCCCTCACCTCTGCAAGCAACGGGTAGATCTACCGCGCCTTACTAACCTTCTCAGCAACTACGAATCCGGGCCGAGCACCTGATCGATGTTGCCCTTGATCGTGGTGGCGATGCGCTCCATCGGCAGATCGTTCGCGTCCTTGCCGAAGGGATCCTCGATCTCCTCGGCGATGATCTCGAGGCTCGCCATCACATAGAAGACGAACATCACCACCGGCACCGAGATCCACCCCAGTGTGAACGCGAAGCCGAAGGGCAGCGTGAGCACGTAGATCACGATGAACTTCTTGATGAAGCTGCTGTAGGAATAGGGGATGGGCGTGTTCTTGATGCGCTCGCAGGCGCCGCATATCTCCAGCAACTGGGCGAGCTCACGGTCAATGGTGAGCAGTTGCTCGCCGGAGATCGCGCCTTCCTTCAGCATGCGGCGCACACGCTCGGTCATGAGCTGCACAATCTGCACGGGCACATGCTTGCTGCGGTCGAAATCGGGGATCTCCGGGTGCGGCTCGGAGTCGAGCTCGAGCCGTGTCTTCTCGCGTTGCAGGTGCAGCCGCAGCTCGTGCGCGAAGAGGGGGATCAGTTTGGCGTAGAAGGCGCGGGCGTCCTTGTCCTCGGGCAGCAGCGCATCGAGCTTCACGGCCAGGTTGCGGCTCGCATTCACCAGTTGGCCCCAGAGCTTGCGGCCCTCCCACCAGCGGTCGTAGGCGGTGTTGGTGCGGAACACCAGCAGCATGCTGATCGCGAAGCCGAGCAGGCTGTGCATCACCGGCAGGTTCTTCACCAGGCTCTCGTCGCCAAGTCCCATGCGGCGCAGCTCGATGAAGCCCACGCCGTAGGTGAAGAGGCCCACGACGATGAGCCAGGGCCAGAGCCTGCGGAACGTGTCGGCGCGGTGGATCGCCAGCGCCTTGAACCAGTTCGAGGTATCGTAACTGACCATGCTATTCGTAGTGCTTGCCCACCATGCGCTGGAATAGGCGGCCCGGCAACAGCTTCTTGGCCAGTATGCTGAAGCGCTGCACGCCTTGCGCCACGATGTAGGTGGTCTTCGGATTCGGGGAGGTGATGATGCGCGCCACCACACGGGCGAGGTCGTCGGGGTCGCGGCTGTAGTGCATGCTTCCGCCGAGCACTTCCATGGCGCGCCCGTAACCGGCCTCGTGCTCCGGGCTGATCCGCTCGGGCCGCAATCGGCCTTCAGCGATCGGCGTCTTGAACTCCCCGGGCTGCACGTTCACCACCGTGATGCCGAAGCGCTTCTCCTCAATGGCCATGGCCTCTCCGTAGCGCTCCAACGCTGCTTTGCTCGCGCTGTAGAAGGCGCGGTAGGGCAGGCCGAAGTTGGCCGCCACGCTGGTGATGTTGATGATGAGCCCTTGTTTCTGCGTGCGCATCCCGGGCAATACGGCGCGGCAGAGGCGGTGCGCGCCGAGCAAATTGGTATCCATGAGGCGCGCGGCCATTTCAGGTTCGATGTCCGATGCAGGACCTTGGATACCGAGCCCCGCGTTGTTGATGAGCACATCGATGCGGCCCATGCGGAGCAGGGCCTCTTCAACGCCTTGCTTCACGGAGGCCTCGTCGGTGATGTCCATGCGGAGCATCGTTACGCCGTTGACTGTTTCGCCATCCACCACGCGCCTGCCTGTGCCGATGACCTGATGCCCTTGCGCCACTAGTCGTTCAGCAATGGCCTTGCCCAATCCGCTGCTTGCGCCGGTAACGAGTATCGACTTCATGTAAGCTGCCACGGGGGCAAGGTAGAAGCGCGTGATCGAATGGGCAGGTGCGGGGTTGGGTAATCGAATCATACTCGCCCGGTTGGCGAGCAACTCCGAAATCATTCAACCACGGATCCACACGGTGCTTCACAAAGCCTCGCACTGACATTTTCACGGATAAGAGCTGATGATCAGCTCGGTTCAATGTCCATCATCCAAGCGCCAGAAGGCGTTTCCATCCGTGTCTATCGGTGTGAATGTCAGTGCGAGGCTTTGCGAAGCACCGTGGTTCTTGTGAAAGGGCCGTTGCGCCGTCAGGCGCCGGATTCAGTCCGCAAGACAGCGGACCCGATAGCCCTGCGGTGCACGATGCGCGAAGCCGATTGTTGCCATGCGCCCTACATTCGCGCCGGGGCAAGTCCCGTACGACCAGCTCCCGCCGAATCCCCCAGGGCCGGAAGGCAGCAAGGGCAGGCGGTTGTAGCGGTGCGATGCGGGTCGCTTGCCCCACTTTTTTTGTCGTAATCCGGCTGCGTGGCAGCGAGGTATGTAACCGCCCGCTACTTTCGGCCCGCAACCAAAACCAACGTTACCATGGGCATGATGAAAGAGTTCAAGGACTTTGCGATGAAGGGCAATCTGGTCGATATGGCCATTGCCTTCGTGATGGGCGGCGCCTTCGGGAAAGTGACTTCAGCATTCATCGACGGCATGGTAATGCCGCTGGTAGGACAGCTCACGGGCGGCGTTGACTTCAATAACAAGAAGTACGTGCTCACCAAAGCGGCGGCTGAAAGCACGGATGCCGCTGGCAACGTTGTTCCTGCGGTAGCCGAGGTTGCAGTGAAGTGGGGCACCTTCGTTACGGTGGCCATCGAGTTCCTGGTGATCGCTTTCGTGATGTTCATGGTGATCAAGGCCATCAACCGCATGAAGAAGGCCGAGCCGCCTCCCGCACCCGCAGGCCCCAGCAGCACCGACAAGCTCCTCATGGAGATTCGCGACTCGCTGAAGAAGTAGTCTCGATCCGTTTCAGTTCGCGCGCCCCGCCCAACAGCGGGGCGCGTTTCTTTCGGCCCTAGCCAACAGTCCGTGACCGCGGCACCATGGTTGCCAATAATTTGCACCCGCCATGCGCATCCTTGCCTCACTCCTGGTCCTGTTCCTCTGCGGATGCGCCGCCAAGCGTGGTTTGCATGAAGGCGCGACCCTCGAACAGAACGGCCGGATCGCAGAAGCCAAGGCTGCCTACGCTGCGGTATGGGAGCGCAAGCCGAAGAATACCGCCGCCAAAGAGGGCTACACGCGCATGGCGCAGCGCGAGCTCGCCGATCTGATGGGCACGGCCATCATGAGCTATCGCGTGGGCGGACTGAAGGAGGGCGATGCCCAGCGCCAGAGCGCCATGGATTTCCGGCGGATGATCATCGATAAGGGCATCGACCTGCGCTGGGATCCCAGCGTGGATGCTGCACGCGAGGACGCCAGATTGAGGGAGTCCGAAGCGCTCTACCTGCTGGCATCGGAAGCCTTCCGCGAGGATCGTTTCGGCCATACCATCGAGCTGGCCCGGCAGAGCCTTCAACTGAACCCGAAGCACGCCGAAGCGCCGCACCTCATCCGCATGGCCGAGGCCGAGCCGATCTACCGCGAGGGCCAACAGGCCGAACAGCTTAGCCTCTGGCGCAAGGCGCACGAGCGCTATGAAGCTGTGGCCCGGCTCGATGCCGCGCACAAGGATGTGATGATCCGGATCGAGCACTGCCGCCGGATGGCCCGTTACACGGTGGCCTACTTGCCGCTGCAGGAGCCGCGTGCCAAGCGCACCATCATGGGCTTCGAGGTGGGCAGTGGCCCGGTGGATCAGGAGCTCGCCACCATGGTGCAGCGCGAGTTGCTGGCGCTGAAGGACCCCTTCCTGCAACTGATCGATCGCGGCAGCACCGATGTGGTCCTCGCTGAGCAGCGCAGGCAGATGAGCGGTCCGTTCAGCGAACAGATGGCCGAGGCCGGCAAATTGCTCGGCGCGCGCTACATCCTCACTGGGCGCGTGCTCAAGTACGACGATCTGCTGAAGCGCGACCTGGAGGTGCAGGTGCAGCTCATCGATGCTCAGACCGGCCGCATCCACCTCAGCGAAGTGGCCCGCGCCACAAAGGCCGATCTCGGGCGTGAGGGCGCGGCCAAGCTCTCCGACGTTGTGGCACGCCGCATCGCCGTGCTGCTCAGGGGCTTCGACCCGCAGGGCTGAACGGTAGGTTCTCAGTTGGGATCGTGGCGACTTGGGGCTCCAGCTTCAGACTGCTCTAAAAGGTTGAAAGAACATCTACATCGCCTGCATTCACCTGCACGCCCTGCTACACCCGCACCTGCTTACCGCACGCACAATCGCTCAGATGCAGCGTGCGGTGGGCGTCCACGGCTTGCGCGGTCGCGCCCAACTCGGGGAGCCCGTGCGCGTGCTTGTGCGAGTTGGGCTGCGACTTAGCCGTGGCGGCTTTTTGGCTCCACCTTTTTGCCGCCAAAAAGGTGGAAGAAGACCTCACTTCGATACGATGACTTTCCTGTCGGCGAACATGGACCCGCAGGGCTGAACCGTCCTTTTACATTCGCGCCTCGCCTGCCTTCCGCAGCGCCAGCCCTCGCTATGCCGCAACTCACCCGCGCCTTCTCCAAGTCACAACAAGCCATCGAGCTCGAAGAGCGCTACGGCGCCCACAACTACCACCCGCTGCCCGTGGTGCTCGATAGCGGCAAGGGCGTATTCGTGTGGGACGTGGATGGCAAGCGCTACTACGACTTCCTCAGCGCGTACAGCGCCGTGAACCAAGGCCATTGCCACCCGCGCCTGGTGAAGGTGATGCAAGAGCAGGCCGAGCGCATGACGCTCACATCGCGCGCCTTCTACAACAGCGTGCTCGGCGAGTACGAGAAGATCGTTTGCGAGCTCTTCGGCTACGAGAAGATGCTGCCGATGAACACCGGCGCCGAAGCCGTGGAGACCGCCATCAAGATGGCGCGCAAATGGGGCTATGAGAAGAAGGGCATCCCCGCAGGGCAGGCCAAGGTGATCGTGTGCGAAGGCAACTTCCACGGGCGCACCATCACCATCGTGAGCATGAGCACCGATCCCGACAGCCAAGGCGGCTTCGGGCCATTCACGCCAGGCTTCGAGGTGATCCCTTATGACGATATCCCGGCCCTTGAGCGTGCGCTGGAAGACCCCAACGTGTGCGCTTTCCTCGTGGAACCGATCCAAGGCGAAAAAGGCGTGTTCACCCCGGCCGACGATTACATCCCGCGCGCCATCGCTGCCTGCAAAGCGCGCAAGGTGCTTTTCATCGCCGACGAGATACAGACCGGCATCGCGCGCACCGGGCGTTTGCTCTGCAGCGTGCCCGATGGTGAGAAGGATTCAGCCCGTCGCCCCGATGCCGTGATCCTGGCCAAAGCCCTTAGTGGTGGCATGTACCCGGTGAGCGCCGTGCTCGCCAGCGACGTCGTGATGGGCGTTTTCACTCCCGGCACGCATGGCAGCACCTACGGCGGCAATCCCATGGGTGCGCGCATCGCCATGGAAGCCTTGGCCATTGTGCAGGAGGAGGGACTCACCCAGAACGCTGATCGCCTCGGCCAACTCTTCCGCGCGGAGATGCAGAAGCTGGTGGAGGCCTATCCCTTCGTGAAGCTGGTGCGCGGCAAGGGCCTGCTGAATGCGCTCGTGATCGAATCGCGCACCGCCGCCGATGGCACGCCGAAGACCGCGTGGGAACTCTGCCTCCTGTTGCGCGACAACGGCCTGCTCGCCAAGCCCACGCACGGCGACATCATCCGCTTCGCGCCGCCGCTGGTGATCACCGAAGAGCAGGTGATGGAGGCCTGCAGCATCATCGGGCTAAGCGTGAAGCAGTTCGCATAGGGAGTATCTGAACCGGAGGCGCAAGCGATACTCGTTCTGAAATACAAAGGTGCCTGGTACACCGCAGTATCCGTGCGCCAGTGGAGGAACGGGCGCCATAACACGCTCCTCCTACCTTCGCTGTGCCATGCGTCTCTTGTCCACCATTGCCCTGTTCACCTTCGTTGTTACTACGCACGCGCAGGTGCTGCCCGAACTTCCACAGGAATACCTGAACGTCTGCTACCCCGCCACGTCCTCGATCATTACCGTTTGCAACAGCGGTTGCGACTACCCGAACGGCCAACTGCAGCAAGCAATCAACGCTGCGCAGCCGGGTACCACCATCCTGCTGCAGGCCGGGCACATCTACACCGGCAGCTTCACGCTTCCTGCGAAGAACGGCAATGACTGGATCGTGATCCGCAGCAACGCGCCCGATGCACAATTGCCCGCTGATGATCAACGCATCACACCCGCTTTCGCACCACAACTGCCGCGCTTCCAGTCCGCCGCCGGCCAGACCGCGCTGACCTTCGCTACTGGTGCGCACCACTACTACCTCATGGGCCTGGAGGTCACCAGCGCGGGCTATTCCTTCGACCTGATCCGCGCAGGCGATGGCACACAGAACAACCTCGCCGCATTACCGCATGACATCGTGTTCGACCGCATGTACATCCACGGCAACGCAACGCTCGGCACCAAGCGCGGCATCGCCCTCAACAGCGCGCGCACCGCAGTGGTCAACTGCCACATCAGCGACTGCAAGGGTGAAGGACAGGACACGCAGGCGCTCTGCGGATGGAACGGTCCGGGGCCGCTCAAGATCGTGAACAACTACCTCGAAGGCGCAGGTGAGAACGTGATGTTCGGCGGCGCCAACCCCGCCATCCAGGACCTCGTGCCATCGGACATCGAAGTGCGGAACAACCATTTCTTCAAGCCGCTCAGCTGGAAGGAAGGACATCCCGACTACGCAGGCACACCGTGGTGCGTGAAGAACCTCTTCGAGCTGAAGAACGCGCAGCGCGTGCTGGTGGAAGGCAACATCCTGCAGAACAACTGGGCCGATTGCCAGAACGGATTCGCCGTGCTCATCACACCTCGCACGCAGAGCGGTGCTTCGATGTGGAGCCGCGTGACCGACGTTACCTGGCGCTATAACGTCCTCACCGGCAGTGATGGCGGCTACAACTTCAGCGGCCACGATGACCAGTTGAACAACCCCGTGAGCACGCGCATCCTGGTGGAGCACAACCTGGCCTACGACATCAGCAATGTGAACAAGCTCTACCAGTTCCTCAACGGCACCGAGCACCTCACCATCCGCCACAACACCAGCCTGAACGCAGGCACCACCACCAGCGCCGCCGGCGACCCCACGCTCTTCCTCACCTTCCAGGACAACATCTGTGGCTTCGGCAACTACGGCGTTTGCGGCACAGGTACCGGCTGCGGCAACGCCACCATCAACAGCTTCTTCCCGGGATCCACCTTCTCGCATAATGTGCTCATCGGCGCACCAGGCGGCCCCAACGGCAACCCTTCACAATACCCGCCGAACCATTGGTTCCCCGCTGGTGTGGCTCCCGTGGGCTTCGTGGACGCAGCGAATGACAACTACGCCTTGCTGCCCACCAGTCCTTACTACAGCGCGGCCTCGGACGGCACCAACATCGGCGCGGACATCGACAGCCTCAGCGCTTACACAGCAAATGTTCTCACGGGCGTTTGGAACAGCTGCGCGGACTTCAGCACACAAGTGAACGAGACGCAGGCCACGTTGCTTTTCTCACTTGCACCCAACCCGGCCACGGACCAGATCACCGTGCGCACGAACGACGAGACGACCGGTGGCCTCATCACGGTAGTGGATGCGGCAGGTCGTGTTGTGCTTCAGCAGCCTATCCATGGACCGCGAACCGGTGTCGCGATCAGCGCATTGCCGAACGGGGTGTTCACAGTACAGCTCCACGACCGAGATGGCTTTCTCCTGGGTACACAACGGTCAGTGGTGGTACGTTGAAGTGTTGCACGCCTGACATGCATGCACAGGAGCTTGTCACCCGTTCACTCCTGCGCCACCACCGTGAACGGCGGGCCCACAACGAACTGCTCACCCACCAATGCGATGACCACCCGGTACTCTCCGGGCTTCCAGGGTTTGCCGTAGGCTGGTCGTGCCACATGTGCGGGGATCAGGGCCACCGTATGCGGGAACCACTCCGCGCTCGGCATGCCACAGCACATCTGGATATTGCCCGGTGGCAGGTAGTCCGTCCACGCATCGACATCCTTGCGCTGGAATCCATACAAGGGTTTACCACCGCCGCAACCACCATCCAGCTTCACGTGGCCGGTGACGCTCACCACGATCGTGTCCGTGAGCCCGTAGACCGCTGGTGAGGAAGGCCCGTTGCGGCGGGGCTCATGTTGGATCGAGGGCTCCGGCCTTTGCATTGGAATGAACAAGGATGGGTCTCCGGGTTGTGCGTGGAGCATCAGGCCGACCGTGAACGATGAAAGGAGAAGGAGGGGACGCATACCCACCGGTACACACCACTGCGGCGTTGGTTCATCGGACCGCCGCGAGCATTACTCCCCCGCCACTACCGTGAACGAAGGGCCCACCAGCTCCTTGTCGCCCACCAACAGCACCACCGCGCGGTACTCGCCAGGCTTCCACGGCTTGCCGTAGGCCGGTCGCGCCACGTGTGCGGGTATCAGCGCAACGGTCTCCTGGAACCACCGATCGGGCATGCCACAGCACAGCTGTACGTTGCAGGGCGGCAGGTAGTCCGTCCACCTGTTGCCCTCCTTGCGCTGGAAACCATAAATGGGTGTGCTGGAGCCGCAACTACCGTCCAGTTTCACGTAGCCCATCAGCCTCACCAGAATGGTGTCGGTGAGGTGGTAGAGCGGGGCTGAAGGAACCCCGGAGCGCGTGTGCAGATGGCCGATCGAGGGTTCGGGAGGGCCGATGAATGGCGCTGCGTCGACTGGCTGAGCGTGCAGC
>JBATND010000491.1:0-1672 GCA_049290175.1 Flavobacteriales bacterium
ACGAGGGCAACAGCTTGCGCAAGGCCTTCCTCAAAGCACCGCTCAAGTTCAGCCGCATCTCATCGGGCTTCAGCGGCAAGCGCCTGCATCCGGTGCAGAAGGTGATGAAGGCGCATCTCGGAACGGATTACGCCGCGCCTTACGGAACACCGATCCTCGCCGTGGGCGATGGTGTGGTGGAGCAAGCAGGGCGCACCGGCGGCAATGGCAACTTCGTCAAGATCCGGCACAACGGCGTGTACAGCACGCAATACCTGCACATGCAGAAAATCCTGGTGAAGCAGGGCCAGCGCGTCCAACAGGGCGATGTGATCGGCGAGGTGGGCAGTACGGGTTTGGCAACAGGCCCTCACGTGTGCTTCCGCTTTTGGAAGAACGGCACTCAAGTGGACCACCGGAAGGAAGAGTTCCCGAGCGCAGAACCGATCGCAGCAGCTGATCGACCCGCCTTCAATTCGCTGCGCGACAGCTTAGGCACTCACCTCGATGAGGCCGAACTGGTTCTGGCGCAAGGCCGCATGGCGAACTTCTAGTTGCTGGCCAGCTCGTGTATCGCACCATAGGTGTGCGTGCCGCCCGGCGTTCCGATGCACTTGAGCAGCGCCTTGGCCAATACATCGTGCGGCATCGGCTTGTACTTGGCAGGTAACAGCGGCGCCACCATGCTCATCACCACAATGCCGATGCGCTCTCCGGTGCGCTTCTCTTGGCGCGGTCCGGTTAGAATGGACGGATGAAAGATGTGCAGCTCGGGCAAGCCGATGGCCTTCAGCTCCTGCTCCATCTCGCCTTTCACCTTGTTGTAGAACACGCTCGAATGGGCATCGGCGCCGATAGCGCTCACCACCGCGAAGCACCGCACGCCCTGCTCCTTCGCCCAGCGCGCAAGGCCTAGCACCAGGTCTTTGTCCACGTGCATGAACTTGGCCTTGTCGCCGCCCACTTTGCCGATGGTGGTGCCCAAGCAGCAGATCACGGCATCCACCGGTTCGGCGCGAAGGCCCGAAAGCAAGTCGCCATCGGTGCTGAGCCATTCGGTGAGTTTGTGATGGTGCAGTCCAGTGCTTCGGCGCACCAGCGAGACCACTTCGAAAAAGCGCTCCTGTCTTAGTGCTAGCTCCAGCACCGCACTGCCCACAAGTCCTGAAGACCCTGCCAATAGTATCCGCATGGGCCAAAGTGAAGAACACATTTGGTTTATTACATAGACTTATCTACGTTTGCCCCAGATTCATGACACCATGGAACAGCACCTCACACCAGAACAGAGCCTGAAGGTCATCGAAGGCATGATCGGCCAGGCCAAGCGCAGCTTCAGCCGCCTCAGCTTCTACTTCCTGCTTTGGGGCATCCTCCTCACCGGCGCCATGCTGGCCACTTACCTGCTCGCCGACATCGAACCGGCCATGCGCCATGGCATGCCTTGGGGCATCGCTGGCATTGGCGGCGGCATCATCAGCTCGATCTATGGTGCCCGGCAATCGCGCCAAGAGCAGGTGGCCAATCCCATGGATCGCATCGTGGGCTGGGTCTGGGGCAGCTTCGTCATCACCATGATGCTCGTGCTCTTCGGCACCTTGCGCAACGGTATCGATCCCGGCCCTGGCATCACCTTACTCACTGGACTGCCCACCTTCTTAACCGGACAGATCATGCGTTTCAGGCCCTTGAT
>JBATND010000492.1:0-14947 GCA_049290175.1 Flavobacteriales bacterium
TGGTTGTACACGGCCACGCTGAGCACCTTCTTCGCATCGTCCTGCCCGATCACGTACTCGTCGAGGAAGCGGCGGATATCCGATGGGCGCTGCAGGATCAGGCTGCCCTCCATCTCGCTGCGGCTGCGTTGGCTCAGCTCCTCCTGTATGATGTTCTGGGCCTGCGTGATGCAGCCGTCGCAGATGTGCCCGGTGATGCCGGCGATGAGGACGTTGGTGTCCTGCTTGTCGCGCCCGCAGAACGAGCACTTGATCTCTTTCTTGTCCATGGGAGGTGGTCGAAGGGCCTTCTACGTTGAAAACGGCCCGCCAAGATACGCGCGGCCCCGGCGGGTTAGGCCGGGGCCGCGCTTCCGTCTATTCCGCTACCGGGCTTATTTGCTCCGGACCAGCAATTCGTCAATCATGCCGTAGGCTTTGGCCTCTTCGGCAATCATCCAATAATCGCGGTCGCCGTCCTTCTCAACGCGCTCGAAGGGCTGGCCGCTGTGGCTGCTGATGATGTCGTAGAGCTCCTTCTTGAGCTTCTTGATCTCGTTCACGGTGATCTCCATGTCCGTGGCCTGGCCTTCGGCGCCGCCCATAGGCTGGTGGATCATCACCCGCGCGTGCTTCAAGGCGCTTCGTTTGCCCTTGGCGCCAGCGCAGAGCAGCACAGCGCCCATGCTCGCGGCCATGCCGGTGCAGATGGTGGCCACATCGGGGTTGATGTATTGCATGGTATCATAGATGCCCAAGCCGGCATACACCCCGCCGCCGGGGCTGTTCAGGTATATCTGGATGTCCTTCTTGGCATCCACGCTTTCCAAGAAGAGCAGCTGGGCCTGGATGATGTTGGCCACCTGGTCGTTGATGCCGGTTCCGAGGAAGATGATGCGGTCCATCATCAATCGGCTGAACACGTCCATCTGCGCCACGTTGAGCTGGCGCTCCTCGATGATGTAGGGCGTCATCGAGCTGGTGATGGTGGATGCGGTGTAGCTGTGCAGGGTATTGCTGCTGATGCCGCGGTGCTTCACGGCGTACTTGGTGAATTCGTCTTTGGGGAACATCGCTCGGGTTTGTGGCGAAGGAAGCGCGATCGCGGCGCCGCCTTATGCGGTTTGGGCCAAGTTTATGAACTCATCAAGGCTGACCCGACGCTCCTTGGGCTCGAGCAGGGTGCGGAAGTGGACGGTCATCTTCTGCTGCACGATGCTGTCGCGCATGCGCTGGAGCTGCTCGCGGTCGCCCAGCATGCGTGCGGCCATCTGCTGCAGGCGCTCATCGTCGGGCGCAGGCATGCCGTATTGCGCGAACTGGTCGGTGATGTAGCCCTTGGCGAAGGCATCCATCTCTTCGCCCTTGGCTTCCAGACCATATTTCTCCACCACGCGGTCCTCTACCAAGCGGCGCTTCAGGGCATCGGCATAACCGGCATAACCCTGCTCCACTTCGTCGGGCGTAGTGGGCTTCTCACTCGTCTCCAGCATCCAGCGCTTCAGGAAAGCATCGGGCAGGTCGATGCGCGCCTGCTCATGCAGCGCCTTCATCACCAAGCGGCGGAAGATGCGCTCGCTGTCGCGGCGGAACATGCCTTCGAGCCCTTCCTTCACTTTCGCGCGGAAGCCGGCTTCGTCGCTCACGGCGCCTTCGCCATACATGCGATCGAACAGCTCTTGATTCAACTCGGCGGGCGTCATGCGCTTGATCTCAGCGATGCGGAAGATGAAGTTGCCCTCGAGGTGATGCACCCGGTCGTGATCGACGCCCAGCATGCGGGCCAGGTCGTCGTGGCCACGGCTCACTTTGTGGGGATCAACCACCACATCGTCGCCCACGGCCTTGCCCGTGAGCAAATTGCGCGTGGCTTCATCCTCCAGGAACTCCAGGCTGATGGTTGCGCGGTGCATGATGCCGCCTTCCCTGATGGTGCCATCGGCATTCAACTCGATCATGTCGCCGAGCAGCATGTCCTTGGCTTCGCTGGTGGCAGCAGCTTCGAGCTTGCCGTAGCGGCGCTTCATGTCCTCTACTTCCTTGCTCACCACCTCATCGTTCACATCCACCACAGGCAGTTCCAGCTTCACCTTGTCGAGTTCAATCTCGAATACCGGCGCCAGACCAAGCTCGTAGGCGAACTCGAAGTCACCGGGCTCGTCCCAGTTGTTGCCTTCGGTGCTCTTGTTCGAGGGCAAGGGCTGGCCCAGCACGCGCAGGCCGTTGGTGCCGATGTAGTTGCGCAGGTTCTCGTCGATCAGGCGCTCCACTTCGTTCACCAGAACCGCCTTGCCCACCCGCTTCTTGATCAGGCTCATGGGCACTTGGCCGGGCCTGAAACCGGGCATCACGGCCTGCTTGCGCTGCTCTTTCAGGGCTTTCTCAACGCCGGGTGCGTAGTCGTCGTGGCTCAGCTTCACCTTCAGGGTCGCGGTGAGCGCGCCGGTGTCTTCTTTCAGGATGTCCATTCGTGATCGTTGTTCTCAGTTCGTACGGACGGGGGGACTCGAACCCCCACACCTTGCGGTACCAGATCCTAAGTCTGGCGCGTCTACCAATTCCGCCACGTCCGTGAAAATTGGAGCGCGAATGTAGATACTTGACTGCGCCGCAGCGACGGTGAAATGCCCCGGCTACATTCGCGCTCCCAACCCATGGCGCATCTGCGATTCGACCCCAAGGAACTGAGCATCGGCGCGCTGCACGGGCATCTGGTGGGCGCCATCGGCCCGCGGCCCATCGCGCTGGCCAGCACCATCGATGCGGAGGGCCGCCCCAACCTCAGCCCGTTCAGCTTCTTCAATGTCTTCGGGGCCAACCCGCCGCTCATGATCTTCAGTCCGGCGCGGCGCGGGCGCGATAACACCACCAAGCACAGCTACCACAACGTGAAGGCCGTGCCCGAGGCGGTGATCAACGTGGTCACCTACAGCATGGTGCAGCAGATCAGCGTGGCCAGCGGCGAATACCCCGAAGGCGTGAACGAGTTCGCGAAGAGCGGCCTCACGCCGATCGCCTCGGAGAAGGTGAAGCCCTTCCGCGTGAAGGAGAGCCCGGTGCAGTTCGAGTGCCGCGTGCAGCAAGTGATCGAGACCGGCACCGGTGGCGGGGCGGGCAACCTGGTGCTGTGCGAAGTGGTGATGATCCACGTGAGCGAGGATGTGCTCGATGCCGATGGCAAGATCGATCAGCGCAGGATCGACCTCGTGGGCCGCATGGGCGGGCATTACTACTGCCGCGCGCACGGCGATGCTCTCTTCGAGCTGGCGCAGCCCAACACCAATTTCGGCGTGGGCGTCGATGCCCTGCCGCCCGAAGCGCGCCTGAGCACCATCCTCACCGGCAACGAACTCGGCAAGCTCGGCGCGGCGCTTTCCATCCCCGATGAGACCAGCGTGAACGAGTACAAACTCACCGAGCTGAGCGATACCTTCATCGCCCTTCAGGACAAGCCGCAGGAACTCATGGCCGCCCTACACCGAAATGCCCAGCAATTGCTCGCGCAGGGCCGCGTGGAAGAGGCTTGGAAGACCCTGCTCGCATTCAACTCACGCTGAGCCTCCGCTCGGCATCATCCGAACATCAACACACTCTACCATGGCACAAGTCACCATTTCCGGAACCATCAAAGTCGTTGGCAAGACCCAGCAGGTCAGCGAGAAATTCAGCAAGCGCGAACTCGTGGTCACGGAGCAAGGCGGACAATACCCGCAACTGATTCCGATCGAGTTCAAGCAGGACAAGACTGGCTTGCTCGATGGCTACAATCCCGGCGACGAGGTGACCGTGACCTGCTACGTGAACGGCCGCGAGTGGACCGGCAAGGATGGCGTGACCAAGTACTTCCTCAGCCTCGCTGGCAACCGCATCGAGCGCAGCGGCGCTAGCAGCGGAGCCCCTAGCGGCGGTGGCGCGCAGGCCGCTCCTCCTCCCAGCATGGCCGATATGCCGCCCATCACGGCGGAAGGCGAGGACGATCTGCCGTTCTGAGCAATATGCAGAACTCGTGACCTTCGCTATCAAAGGCGAGACTGGCAACTGTGTCCGGTTGGAGCTGTTGGAGATATTTGGATTCCCAGAGACGACCAGTCACTTCGGCGGGTACGACGCAAGATGGTCCGTTCTGATTAAATCCCATGGCTTCTCCGCTCATGGAGAATTATGGATTGCTACCGGCGAGTTGATTCAGCTTTGCTCGGCTATGCGCAAAAGCTATGATGAATTGAAGGGTTCGTTCGATTGGATGAACTCAGATGAAGAGCTGCGTCTCAAGTTCAAGTTCGAGCCAAGAGGTATTGTTATTGTGTCGGGTACATACCGGCAATATCGTGGCACATTTGATAGACTCGACTTCGAGTTCGACACAGACCAGACCTTTGTCAATGAAACGCTGCTTGACATGGAGCGCTTGATAAGCGACTATGGAGGCATGCGTGGCATAGGGCGTAAATAAATGCCGGAAGCACTCACACCCTCCTGCCCTTCCACTTCGGACGGATAACCAGCGAGAGCACAGCGATCAAAGGCGCATACATACTGAAGGTAATCAGGGCAAATACGTTCATCGCCGCGCGAGCTTGAACACCGAGCGTTTGTTGCACATCGCGCACCAGGCCTAGCGGTGGCAGTAGCCATAGAAGCCAAGCTGAAGCGAGCAGCAGCAACTGATAGAAGCCGTTCTGACCCATCGAGCTCACCAAGTCGAAGTGGAGCGTGACGTAGAGCAAGACCCAAGGCAGCCCCAGCGCTAAGGCTCCGAAGAAGCTCATGGCACCGATGGCGCCGCGCATCTTACCGGCCCATCGAAGTCGTTGTGCGAAGAATGCGCCCCATGTGCCCGCGGCATCGGTGGTCACAAGCGACTCACGATTCAATAGCGCACCGATACGCTTGCCGTGCGCTTGCATGCGGCGCAGCAAGAAGAGGTCGTCGCCACTCGCGAAACGATCGCCACCAAAACCGCCGACATCGCGGAATGCTGCTCGGGTGAATGCGAGGTTGGCACCATAGGCCATCGCTGGCGCGCCGTTCAGCGCACTGCCCATGGCCATGCCGAGCAAAGCCGCTTGCTCCGAGGCCTGCAATGCACCGAGCAGGCCGTCGCCTTTTGTGAGCACTGGAAGAATGAGCATATCGAGCTTGCCTGCACGCATGGTCTGTGCAATGGCAAGAAGACGTTCCTTACTAAAGGCCGTGTCCGCGTCCGTGAGCACGATGATGTCGTGCTCCGCCGCTTCGACCCCAGTGGTGATAGCGGCCTTCTTTCCAGAACCGCGATTGTCCAGCACCTCCAGCTGCGGCCAAGCGGCGCGCATCCCTTGAGCGATCGAAGCCGTGCGGTCCGTGCTTCCATCATCTACGACGAGCACCTGAACCAGCTCCTTCGGATACGCTTGCCGGTGCATGTCCTGAAGCACACCTGCGATTGCGCCTTCTTCGTCTCGTGCAGGAATGATCACCGTGATCGGAGGCAACTGTTCCCTTCCTTCGGCATGCTTCGCCATTCGCTTCGTGATCGAATTGCGCCACC
This sequence comes from Flavobacteriales bacterium, assembly GCA_049290175.1. GTDB lineage: Bacteria > Bacteroidota > Bacteroidia > Flavobacteriales_F > PHOS-HE28 > PHOS-HE28. The sequence goes on from JBATND010000492.1 coordinate 5,510, forward strand.
TGCCGATCACGAGCGCCTGCGCCAAGGCAGCCACGAACAAAGCGAAGGCGATGAGCAACCCTTCGCTCATTCTCGCGCGCTGCGGATTCGGGCCACTAGGAGAATCACGCCACCGGCCATGGCAGGCAGTCCCAGGTTGATGAGCCAAAGCACGGTGGACGCCATGAACACGCCTTGCTCATTCGGAGCGCTCACAGCGAAGAAGGCCACGGCCACCGATCCGCGCACGCCGAGTTCCGTGAGCATCACCGTAGGGATCAAGGTGCTCACGAGGAACACGGCCGGAATGGCGATCATCGCATCAACGACTGCAACATCGGCCAAAGCGCCGAGGAGCAATGCGAATTGCGCGCTGAAGACCATGTACCGCCCGGCACTGATCAGCAGCACGCGCGTGAGCATGCGATTACCGAAGCGCTCGAGCACCGCCGCATGGCGCTCCCAACGTTTGATCACGGGCACACGCGCGATGGCACTGCGCAGTAAGTCGGGATTGAAGTAGAGCAGCACCGTGACCGCCGCCACCAATGCGCACAGGCCCACCCATGCCGAAGCAGCAGGGGAAATCCGATCATGCTCCGCGCTGAACAGCAGGGCGATCAAACCGAGCAAGCCCAGCACCACGGTCACCACGAATTGCGCGATGCTGCCCACCGCTGTTGCGAAGCTCGCCGCGATGCGATGCTCGGGCGCCAGGAAGAGCACGCGGCCCACGAACTCTCCTACGCGGTTGGGCGTGATCAAGCCGATGGGTGTTCCTGCGAGCGTGGCCATGAAAGCGCGCCATCGCGAGATGCGCTCCACGTCGCTCACGAGTATGCGCCACTTGCGCGACTCAAGCCCCCAGTTCAACAGCATGAGCACACAGGCCACGGCGATCACGAGCAAGGCGCGCGGTTCACGCAACGCTTGGAAGATGGCTGCGGAGTCAAGATCCCCCTGCTGCCGTGATAGGCGCATGTAGAGGAACAGGCAGGCGAGCAGGAAGACTCCCCATCGGAGCAATAAAAGGGTGCGGCGGCTCACGGTACCTTCGGCGCGTTGCGGTGAAGACGGCGAAAAGTACCCCGGTGGCTCCACCTGCGGAGCGCATCATCCTCGGCATCGACCCTGGCACCACGGTGATGGGCTTCGGTGTGCTGATGGTGGAGCACGGCAAGGCGCGCCTGATCGAAGCCGGCGCCATCCGCTTCCCCGCCGCCGACGACCATACCCTGAAGCTGCGCGCGATATTCAGCGAAACACTCGCCATCATCGAGCGGCATCACCCCGATGAACTGGCGATCGAAGCGCAGTTCTTCGGCAAGAACGTGCAGAGCATGCTGAAGCTCGGGCGTGCGCAAGGCGTGGCCATCGCAGCGGCGCTACAGCGTGAGCTGGCCATTACCGAATACGCACCGAAGCGCGTGAAACAAAGCATCACCGGCAACGGCAATGCGAGCAAAGAGCAGGTGGCCGCCATGCTGCTCAGCATCCTCAATCTGCGCGAACTTCCTTCGAGCACCGATGCCACGGATGCGGTAGCGGTTGCCGTGTGCCATCACTTCGCATTCACCGGAAGTGGGCTGCGCGCCACGAAACGAAGTGGCAGCGGTGGCGGCAGCAAAGGCGGCTGGGGCGCTTTCGTGCGCTCCAATCCCGATCGCGTGCGCTAAGCATTGCGAATGCGCTCCGCAAGCGCGGCAAGCTCCTCGTGCGACAGCTTGAGCTTGGGCTTCGTGAAATCCATGTCGCTCATGCGGTCGAGCGGGATCAAGTGGATGTGCGCATGCGGTACCTCTAAACCGATCACAGATATGCCGATACGGTCGCAGGGCACCACGCGCTGGATGCGAGCCGCTACCTCTTGCGCGAAGGGCATGGCAGCGGTAAGCACTTCGGATGGCAGGTCGAAGAAGCGATCCACTTCCAATTTGGGCACCACGAGCGCATGGCCTTCGCGCAGCGGCGAAATGTCCAGGAAGGCGATGAAGCGCTCATCCTCGCCCACCTTGTGGCAAGGAATCTCGCCGTTAATGATGCGGGTGAAGAGGCTAGGCATTGGCCAGGCTGATCTCGATGACCTCGAAGCGCGTGGTGCCTGCGGGGGTCACCACTTCGGCTACTTCACCTCGTGCTTTCCCGAGCAGGCCCTTCCCAATCGGCGATGTCACGCTGATCTTGCCCATGCGCACATCGGCCTCGCTCTCGGCCACGATGGTGAATTCGCGTTGGCTGTTGTTGTCCACATGCCGAACCATCACGCGCGTGTGGATGTAAACGCGGCTGGTATCCATCTTCGAGCTATCGATGATGCGTGCATTGGCCACCACTTCCTCCAGCTTGGCGATGCGCGCTTCCAAGAGACCCTGATCCTCCTTGGCAGCGTGGTACTCAGCGTTCTCACTCAGGTCGCCCTTGTCGCGCGCGTCCGCGATCTGCTGGCTGATGTGCGGGCGATCAACGGTCTTGAGCCTATTGAGTTCATCAACAAGCTTCTTGAGGCCCTCTTCGGTGTAGTAGGCTGGGTTGCTCATCGCTTCGTTCTGGTTGGCGGCAAAGAACGGAAGAGGACCCCGAGAGGTCCTCTTCCTTGAATGCGTATGTCGCTTAGATCGTGATGCGGATGCCTAGGCTGTGGAAACCGTTGAACGGGTTCGTGGTGCGGTAGGCATAATCAAGCGCCAAGGCCGATTTCTTCTCTTCACCGAAGGGGAAATCGACGCTGATGCCTGCGCTCGGACCGGTGAACCAGGTCACGCGCTCATCGGCATTGCCACGTTTCTCATACGAATAACCAGCACGCAGGTGCAGCATCTTGCGGAAAGCGTATTCCAACCCTGCCAATGCTTGGTCGTTCGTGAAGGAGTTGGAAACAAAGGTGCCTGCGATTGTCAGGCGATGCACGTCACTGATGTGCCAGTCGTAGGCCGCTCCAATGTTGAGCAAAGAAGGAATCTCTTGTTTCGCGGAGCGCTGCTGCAAGGTGAGCTGATCGCTTCCGGAGATCAAGAGGCCCTGAACAGCAAGGCCATCGCCAGAGAAACTCATGGCCGGACCAACGTTCTTGAGCGCGATGCCGAAGTGGACATTGTCCTTATCTCCGGTGACGTAGTGGATGCCCGCATCGAAGCAGACACCGGTGGAGCGAACGCTTGATACACCCTCGGAGACCACGCGCAGCACCATGCCGCCGTAGATGCTGTTCGAGAAGCTCTTCGCATAGGCCACGCCGATGTTGGACATGGACGGCCGGAAATTCCCTCGACCGCCCTCGGGCACATCAACAGTGGTCACTTCCAGTTCGCCGAAGGAGAGCACAGTGGCTTGCAAGCCGAGCACGCCGCTGGCACCGAGCTTCTGACCGAAGGCCACGGTATTCAACGAGAGTCCAGCGCTGGGCAAACGCATGTTCGCGAAACCGATCTCTGTCTTGCTCACCATGCCCAATCCAGCCACGTTGCCGAACATGGCCTCCGTACCGCGCAGGCTCGCACTGTTGGCCATGCTCCAGCCGCTCGATCGAGCGAATGGGTTAAGCAACAGTTGGGTGGCTCCTGCCGATCCAGCGCGGTCCGGATTCCCCGCTTGGACGCTGCCAGCCGATACGGCCAGCAAAGCTGCTGCTGCCAGCGAAAGGTGCTTGAAACGCTTCATGTCCTCTTCTTCGTTGTGTGAATCGCTAGAAATTCTGCAGGTCCAAGGGGCGCATCACGCCGAACCACTTGAGCACTTTTTCGCCAACATTTGGAACCTCGATGTGGCAGATGTACACGCCGCCCGCGATCGGGATGGAATTGAAGTTCTTCAGGTCCCAATCCAAGTAGGTGAGCGAGTTCTCTTTGCGGTACTTGCGCACCAAGGTGCCGTTCACCGTGAAGATCGAGATCGTGCAAGCCGGCGGGAGGTTGATGAACTTCACGCGGTTATCCAAACGGGAGGTCTCGTACCCGCTGAAGGCATAGTACGGATTGGGCACGATGTTGATCTTATCGAGGAACTCATTCGCCACGCTGGACACATTGGTCTGCACAGCGAATTCACCCGTACCGAAGGCATACAAGGGCAAGCCTTCGTTCAGCGCGGGGGTGATGGGTGACGGACTGCCGTTGTAATCGGTGTAGGCCCTGTACGGTTTGCGCACGTTGAGGCGAATCCGCACATCGGTGGCCATGAACTCGGCACCCGGAATGAGCATAGCACTGCCCACCCAAGACACAGCACGCAGGGCCGTTGTACGCGCAGCACCGGTGCTCGCAAGGCCATCCCGGATTCCTTGGCCATCGTCATAAGGGCCAATGCGCGCAGGTTGACCGCTCTGGCGGCGGTCATTCTTGAACACGTAGATCCAGTGTGATCCGCCGAAGTAGGGATCGGGTATTTCCCCTCCGGGGGAACTCAGAACGAACTGGTCGTTCGGATTCCAGACCATGTCCCTGCCGATTGAACCGCCCCAGAAGCTGTTCTCACCGAAGGCCATGTTAAGGCGCTCACCCGTCTCCAAGTCAATGGCGAAGCCAGGGAACCAACCCATGCCCGTGGCGTTCACGAATTCGGCTTCTGCCACATTGCAGCCAGGATCACCTGGCTTCAAGCCATTCTTATCCACACTCGCCTGGCCACGTGGGAAGAGCTTGGCCACACCGCCCACGCTTAGCTGGGTGGTGACCTCTTGCTCCAGTACGGGAACCCGGCTCCACTTGCTCTTGTCCTTGGTGATTACGACCTGCACACTGGGTGTCTCGTTGATACGGGCCAAGGTGTTCGCCTGCTGTCCATCGGGAGATACGCCCGGCTGGAAAGGCGCTCCACCCACCAAGGGCCAAGGAGCCCATGTGCCGCCGAGAATCTTCTCGTAGTACTGCTCTGTGTTGTCATCGATCCCGACCCGATCAGAATAGACCGCAGGGTCGTTCACTTCGTCCACAAAAGTGCCGGAGCGAATCCAATTGAATGGGGTGACGCCCTCCGCATCCGGAACCCCCATTAACCAAGCCTTGGACGGGTCGTCGAAGGTCATGCTTCCGCCAATCGGCCGGGTGTAATTCCCTTGGTAATAGGCTTGGCCGATGGCCACAGAGATGCCGTATTGCGGGAATAGCTGCTCGTAGTCGATGTCGATCGCGCGATGACCTGGTATCACCTCGCCTGTTGCCACGTTCTTCAAGAACCAGTATGCATCATCCAGATTGCCAGGGGTAGCCGCTACGGAATCCTGGAACCACACCTCGAAACGAGCATCGGGCACCTTCAGTGGATCCACCACGCGTACGTTGATCGGTGCTTTGCCCGGTTCGTACACGAGTTCGTCCTTCCGCCAAGGGAATCCCGACATGATGGCGTCCTCGGTGGCCTTCGTCAACGCTAGCTCAAGTTTACCGTTGCCCTGCCCCTCAAGGCGAGTCACCTGCAGCGCATCGTCGTAACTCGAGTTCTGCGTTGTGCCAAAAGACTCCGGACCCGGCTTGTGCGGGATACCCACATAGCTGCGAATCGAGCCGAACGCGGCTTTCCTGCCGGCCACATACGAGAAGGCCTGTCCGGTCCCATCAGCGACATTGTAGTCCGCGTAGTTGTTGTAGCCGTAGGCGATGGCGAGGTAGTAGTAGCTCTTGAAGTTCACCAAGCGCGGATCACCTTGAGCGAACTTGTCCGTGGTGATGCGGATGGCGTGGCGCACGCCCTTGTTCTCCCCGTTCACCATTTCCGTTGGCACGGACTGCTGAATCGCTGGGTCGAATGGGAAGTTCACGATCTGGCTCACTTCATCCTCCAAGTCGCCTTGGTAAACCAAACGCGCGAGTTCCACGTTGCCGATGTCGGTAACGCTCGCATCGGCGCTCTTCATCTGGTAGATCTTGTACCCCTGGAAACGGTAGTACCGATCATACAGGGGGCCGCTACCGCCATCATTCAACGGTATCACCGGGTCGAGTTCCAGATAAGCGAGGTTCTGGTTGTTGCTGCCAGCCGGGTTCGAGAGGTACAGGATCAATTCGCGGTCGAGTTCCCGTATGGCCATATCCGGTGCATCCGGACCATCAAGGATCTTGAAGCAGTTATCGAAGAGCGCTTGCGCTTTGTCATCGGCCACGCGCAAAGGCTGCAGGCTGTTAATGGCGCCACCTACTGGTGATCGCGCGTACACGACGCCGACGGTGATGTTGTTGAAGGCGCCGGGCTCCAGCGTGAAGGGACCTGCACTCTGGACGAAGCGGCGATCCACGAAGGTGCGATCATCATCGACCCATGGTCCTTGAGGTGCGCAATTGGTGCCCCATCCAACAGGATCAGTATCACCAGGGAACATGTAGAAGGTCTGCACACCATTGCCACCCTGATCAAAGCCGTTGCCGCCATGCGTCATTGGCACGCCGTTCTTCCAGATGCTGCGCAGGTAATTGTAATAGTGCGCAGCAACGGTTGGATCCGTCACGTTGGCATTCGGAGCCTCACGGTTGAAGTACAGGAATGCACGCATTCCGAAACGCTCGTTGTCCACAACGCCATCACCGTAGCCGATCCCGATTCCACGGTATGGGATACCATTCTCCAACTGTGCGGTCTGGCAATCGAAGTTCTCCAAGTAGGAGAGTGGCCCGGGGTTGTCCAGACTATCGCCATCTTGGAAGGGGCCTTCGAAGAAATCAACGCCAATGGCTGGCGGGGGCGGTGAGGGGCCGCCGTACCCGATGGCGCCCAAGCAGCTTTCGTCCACATCGTCCCAGTTGTACACGTAGCCCAAGCCACGACGCACGTCGCAACCTGTGAAATCATCATTGGAACAGCCCAGATCGGCATCCACGAAGTGGCCGAAATAGGTTTTGGTAAGGGTCTGCGAGGCCCAATTGATGACCGTGTAATTGTAGAAGGTCATGTTATTGATCTCGTTGTTCGAGCTGAAGGCGAAAGCCTGTGCGCGAACCTCGAGGCCGATGGGAAGGCCCTGCGTCTCGGTGTGGGCATCGCCCTTGTCGTTGAACACCCACCAGATGTTGTAGTCGCCGAACAATGGCACTGGATCCTCACGCCGCTTGTTCTTGCAGTCCTCTACCGACAGGTCGAAGCCGTAATCGGGGTAGTCGCCATCGTAAGGGTTGTAATTGCCATCCTCATTGTAGTCGAAGAAGGGCGCGACGTACAGGTCCTGACCGGCCTCCACATCTCCGATGGCGGGCCACTGCAGGAATGCGGTGGGCACAGAATAGCCGTCCGGGAAGATCTCCTGCACATTGCAGTCGGGATCGTTCGAGCAGATAATCCATTGCAGATGGGTCTCGGCCTCGGCGCGCTGCGTCGTCCAGAACTTGTCGTAAGCCTGGCACACATCAGGAGTGACGCTGGCGTCGGTACGGTTCAGGGGGCCGGGCCAGAAGTCATTACCGGTGGCGCGATACAGCACTGCCGCCAAACGCAGCTGGCCGGCAGATGAGAGCCCGCCCATCCAGAGTCCGCCCGCATAAATCGCATTAGGGCCGCTGAAGTCCTCTGTCTTGGGGACCTCATAACCCGATCGTGCGCTGCCGCCACGACGGGTCCACATGTTGCCGCCATTCTCAACAACCGCTCGCACGTTGTTGTATGCGAGCTGTGTGACCTGCGTCGCGGGGGAGCAAGCGCCAGCCTTCGGTGCGCCTTGCGCGCGCAGTTGCTGGGCTGTCCCGCCGTTGCTCGGCGGGCCGGCCGCCCATGCCATCAGGCAGAGGGGCACGGCAATGCTCAGAGCGAAGGTTCTGGTGGTTGCTCTTTGTTGGCCGTTCATGGTCGTTCGTTATCAGTGTTCTAGAAGCTGATCCGCACGCCCAGACGGATGGTCCGCGGGGCGCCGAAGTTGTTCGGGTTGTTGTTCTTGATCTGGTACAGATCACGGTACGCATCGGGATCCGTCTGCGACCGGTCCGTGAGCTGTGCCAGGAAACCATCGTTCACTGGAGAACCGGTATAGCGGTACACGCCGGTGATGTTCTCCGTGTTGAATACGTTGGTGATCAGCACGTAAACGTTCAGGTCTGCGCTCTTGGCCTTGTCGCCATCCTTGCCCTTGAAGGTGAGCGGGATATCGCGGTCAATCTGCACGTCGGTGGTGAACTGCCATGGAAGACGAGCGCCGTTCAGCGTGCCATCCAGACGGTGGTTGGTAGCGCCGGTAGCTTCGCTTACGACTTGCGAGCTGCGACTGTATGGTGTGCCGCTGCCGAGAATGCTCACCGCGTTGGCCCCCATGCCTTGGAAGATGGGCTTGCCGAAGAGCATCGGGCCGTTGTAGTCCTTGCCACGGCCATAACGGAAGTCAATCGTGGTCTGGAAACGATGGCGCTGATCGAAATCAAGGGGAGAGATCGTACGCAGGTTCGCCTGTCCGCTGTTCACCAGGTTAATGCCCGTGTTCGGCCCCGAACCTGTGCCATCGGCGAATTGCAGGGTGTAGCTGGCGCGCATCCACACATTGCCCGTGCGGCGCAGGTCGAAGGTGGTGGTGAAGCCCTTCACTGTGCCGAAATCGAAGTTGTCGAAGGTGCGGTAGTCACGGGGCCAAGCGTTGAGCACATTGCGCACCTGGATCTGGTCGCGCAATTCGCGATAGAAGGCAGCGATCTTCAGCGACGAAGCCTTGCCCAGCACCTGCTGGAAGCCGAGCTCGTAGTCGATGGTCTTTGTGGGCCTCAGGTCGGGGTTGGTGAGCACCGGGCTGTTGTTCTCGATGAATGCATAGCTCACGAGGTCGGCACGGCTCTGCACGGCATTGGGGCGCTGGGTGAGCACATCGTAGTGCGCGAAGAACACGGCCTCATCACTGATGGGGAATGAGAAGGCTACGCGGGGCATCACGTTCACCACAGGCTTGTAGTCCGCGAAAGCAGAGCGGCTCAGCGGAGACTCGCCATTCAGGTCGCTGCGGTCGTCGCCGCCAATGAGGTAAGGCCGGATGCGACCGCCTTGCTGGATTGCATTGCCATCACTCAGTTCAACACCAGCAGCGCTGTACCACGTGTCGCCATCGCGATAACCCCGCACCGATTGCGGATCATCGTAGTCGTCCACGTAAACCACGAAGTCATCACCGATGTTTTCCGGGCGGCTATTATCGAGCGTGGACTGAATGCCGGAGTTCGGCACGCGATCACCAGCCCTGTACGCCTCGCGCCAGAGGTACTTGTCCTTCAGCACGTTCTGGTTCGCATCGTAGCGGTCAACGCGCACGCCCACGTTGAAGATGATGTCGTCGAAGGCGAACTTGTCCATGACGTAACCGGCCATGTAAATGGGCTGGAAGGGCGCTTGCGCCCGGGTGTTCACGCCGCGGTCGTCCTTCTGCGTGAAGAAGTCATCGAAGCTCGGCTTGCGGGTGAGCTTGTTGCCCAGGTAATCGTAGCCGACGAAGTTCACCAGCGACGAGTTGCCGGCGTTTACCAGCTCATCAGGCGAGAACATCTCCAACGCAAACACGCTGGGATCAAG
>JBATND010000493.1:0-6968 GCA_049290175.1 Flavobacteriales bacterium
GCCAAGGCCTGGGACGCATCCGGCAACTCCCAGAAGGTCTTGAGCGCATTTCTTGCAGTTGCGTTGGACTTGATCCCATTCAATCTGGGGGAGGTTGATCCAAGGTCCTGATGGCGTGGTCACTGCCCCGCAGCAATCAGGATAAAGCCAGCACAGGCAATCGCCTTCCGGCCCGTCGGTTTGCTGCGGAGGCACAGGTTGCCACGAGACGATCGAGAATTCGCAGATGCGCGCTTCGAAGTTGAACTCCTTACCTGTTTGCTCAACAATGCCGGTTTGCGCGTTGCAGTCATACTCATACACGGTGAATGCGTAAGCTTTGCACTGGATGCCGAAGCCGTCCAAGTTCCGGTAGGCTTCTTCATCCATGCTGAGGAACTGGGAAACCTCTTCAATACTGGGTCCTCCGGGCACGAGGAGTGGTTCTGTCCGCCGACGCATGAGCGCTGGGACTTGAATGCTTTGCAGCGCCGCGATGTCACCGGTGGCATAGTTCGTCAAGAATTCATACTCAGGATCGGAGGCAGGCAACAGCAGCTGCACGTTGCGCGCAGCGATCAAGCCGTGGTTCGTCAACGTCACATTGAACGCGTACACCTCATTGCCGAAAAGCTGGGGCATCGTATCGGGCATGTCTATCGTTACCACCGGTATCGGGATGTTCGTCTCGAACTGCATCGTGAGCGATACATCATATTGGTCCTGTATCTGGGTCGGCACCACGTTCCAGCTGAACGTAATGGCCTGGTAATTCAGGAAGGCGGTCCTGTTCAATGTCGCGCCAGGGTTGATGGTCACTGGCTGATCGTAGGTCAGGTGTTGTGGCTTGCTCACGGTCAGGCGGTGCGTGCCTTCCGGGATGTTGGTCGCCGTGAAAAGGCCGTTCAAATCCGTGGTGCCTGATGCGAGGAGCGCATTCGAGTAGGCGTGCCGCACCTCGACGCTCGCGCCGGCCACGTGCGGTTCGGCCGGATCGAAGAAGGTGAACTGGTTCACGGCGTCCACGGTGAGGGTGCCAGTGGTCACGCTCACTTTCATGAAACTGAAGGGGATGACCAGGCTGTTGCTGTTGGCTCCGTTCAGTACAACGGTTCCGTTCACCGGGAAGTCGAAGGGTACGCTGGCGTGGGCAAGGAAACGCAGGATCACCAGGGCGCTGTCCCCGGGTGCAAGGGAGGGCATGTTCACCGGCGTCATGGCGCTCAACCAGGGGGCTTGCGGAAGCGAGAGGCTCAACGCTCCGGTGCTTCCTGCGCCGATGTTGCGCACCTTGAATTCGACCAATTGTTGCCCCATGGCCTGCGATACGGTGGTGTTGATGCTGCTGATGCTGGCATTGATCAGACCACCTGGAGCCACACAGTAGTAGAATGAAGGCTGCTGTTGGATGCTGCCTTGGTCGCTCACCACATTCAGCGTTGCCGCCTGGAAGTTGAAACCCGGGCTGAGGGCGGTTCCGCTTACTTCATAGGTCACGGTCGCACTTGCTCCTCCCGCAAGCGTGGGGATCGTGCTGAAGCTGAAGTTCGATCCTGCTGGAGGGTTCGAGGGTGTTAGAGTGAGGTTGGTGAGCGGCGCATTGCTCAAGTTCTGGATGGTCAACGTGCCGGTGAGCGTATCACCGATCAAGGTCACGAACTGCGGGTATTGCCCGTTGTTGATGCGCACACCGTGGATATCGAAGGCGTCCTGCTCGGCGGTCAGTTGCATGCCGGGGAAGCTGGCTCCCACGGTGTATTGGCCGCTTTCATTCGCCAATGGGACGAAGCTCGCTATGAAGGCGCCCGAGGCATCGCTGGTGGTAAGCACTTCGCGACGTAGGCCATTGGTGAGCACATACACTTCGATCGGCTCGTTCGCAGCGGGGCTCGCATCCGGACGGGTTGCGGTTCCGGTGACCGGTATCGTGGTGCCGCGCAGGAAGGTGGTGCCTGCCACCTGTGCAAGGGCCGTATAACTCGGTGCGATGTTCACCGTGAGCGGTGCCGAGGTGTTGTTCGTGAAGGTGAGTTCGCTCACACTGGCCGTGGGATTCACCTGGATCAGCAGCTTATGGGTGCCGGGCGTGTTCGGCACAAGGGCTGCGCCGCTGATCTGCACGTTGCTGCCGGCCACGATGGGGGTATTGATCGTGTAGTCGAAGAGGATGATGTCGTTCGCATCGACGCTATTGTTCTGTGAGAGCACACCGCGAACAGGGACGCCAACGATCGAATTGGCGAAGCCCGTATTGGCCACCGTGGCCTGCCAAGTGATGGTGGTCAGCGCGGCCCACGGGCTGCTGCTGGCGCTCATTGCGGTCACGATCAGATCGGGCTGGTTCACGTCCGTGACGATGCACCAGGTGATGCCCGGGGAGAAGCCGCCAGCAGAGGCTTGCACATAGACCTGTTTGCTGCCATCCGGGGTGCCATCGTTCACGGTGGTGATGGGCACATCGAGGAAGCTCGCACCGATGGGAATGAGGACCGTTGCAGGAAGCGTGAGCTCGTTCACATCGGAGGAGAACAGCGTCACGCTCAGCGCCTCGGTCGTTGCGGTGTTGCGCTGCACGCGCAAGGTGCCTGCATTGGCCAGTCCTTCGGCCATCGTGGCGGGGTTCACGCTCACGCTCAAGGATGGACCATCGTTGTCGGCCACCACCAACGTGGCATTCACGTTCCCGGCTGTTGCCGGTGGTGCGCCGCATCCACAGCCTGCGATCTGCACGGCCGCGTTGATGATAACGTTGCGGAATCCATCGACCAGCGCATTGTCCACCACGCCGATGGTGAAGGTCTGCTGGTTCGCGTTCGCGGGCAGCGAGATGGAGGCGGGAAGGAGCAGCGTATTGGGCAGGCTAGCGCTCAACTGCGCGGTGAAGGCGATGGGGCTGCTGCCTGCGGTGCGCTGCAAGGTGGCCTGCACGGCGAAGGCTCCTGCGCTCTCGCTCACGGTGTCCGTCAGCAGCAACAGCGCGAGGCCGGGCACATCGTCATCGGTAAGGGCGAAGGTGGCCGTGGTGGGTGAATGGTTCGCCGCACCGGCGGTGATCGTAACGTCGATGTCGAGTTCCGGCAGCTGATCTTGCGGCAGGTTCACCGTGACGTTCGCGGTGGTCGTGTTCGCCTGAATGGTGACACTCGCGGGCACCGCGAAGCGGGCCTGGTTGCTGCTGGTCAGGAAGACTTGCAGAGCGGCCGTGGGAGCGAAGGTGGTGTTCACCTGGAAGGTCACGCTCGTGCCTTCGCCGGTGGTGGCTGGCAGGCCAGTGATGGACAGCGCTGGCGATTCGTTGTCGATGATGGTGAGGTTGCGCGTTGCGGACAGGAAGCCGCTCGCCGATGCGGTGAGCACCGCCGGGATGGGACCTTCGAGCAATGCGTTCTCCGTTGCAACCAGGGTGAAGCTTCGCGCACTTTGCCCAGCAAGGATGGTGAGGGTGGGAGGGAAGTCGAAGCGCTCCGACTCGTCGATGCCGATGCTCACTACTTGCGCTGCGGCAATGGATCCTGTGCGCTGCACGACGATAGGGATGCCGGCCAGGCTGCCTTCGTTGATGCTCGTCTGAGGCACCAGCAGCTTGATGAGCTTGCGAACCACCCAGGTCTGTGCTTGCGTGCCGGTGTTGTTGGTCGCGCTGTTCGGCAACTCGATAAGGCCGGTACCGGGGATGATCTCCACCACGAAGCGCGCCTCGTCGCCTACGTTGATCAGCGCGGGCATCACCAGTTGCACGCTTCGTGAGAGCATGGCGCTCGGTGCCAAGGGAGTGCCCGAGCTATGCGTGGCCTGCCCCAATTGCACGCGGTTCTGGCCGGTGCCCGATTCCATGTAATAGCGCTCGGTCCAATTCACCGTGGCTTCGGCATTGCCGAGGTTGAGCACTTCCCAGCTCAGCGTGATCGTCTGATCCGGTGCGATGGTATCGTTCGGTGCGCTCACGTTCTGCACGGCAACATCAGGGCCTTCCAGCTCGCACACACAGCTGTTGCTCCAAATGCCAGGGAGGCCGCTGGTGGTGCACGCGGTTCCGGGTAATGCGCTACCGCCGGGCACGCCGCTGCAATCGATCAATTGGCCGAAGCATTCGCACGCGGCGTTCAGTGCATCGTTGCCGGTGGTGGCATCACCATCGTCGCAGGGTGAACCGATCGTGCCGGCCACTCCTGGGCAGTTGTCCACGCAATCGGCGATGCCGTCACTATCGCTGTCCGTATCCACGTTGCCGCAGCCACACTGACCGGCAGCTGTCTTGAGCGGATCATTCGGGCAACCGTCCACGCAATCGGCGGTGCCATCGTTGTCGCTGTCGGTCTCCGCATTGCCGCAACCGCATTGCAGCGGCGCGATCTTCAGCGGGTCGTTCGGACAGGCATCGATGCAATCGGGCGTACTGTCGCCATCCGTATCAACCTCCACATTGCCGCAGCCACAGGCACCGAGCGCTTGTTTCAGCGGGTCGTTGGGGCAGGCGTCGGTGTTGTTGGTCACATGACCCGCAGGAGGTGCGCAGGCAGAGACGCTGTTGGCGGAGGCATCACCGAAGCCATCGCCATCGGTGTCGGGCCAGTACGTCGCGAAGGTCAGGCCATCGTCCACGCCATTCGCGCAATCATTGTCCAGGCCGTCGCACACCTCGGTCGCGCCGGGAAAAATGTTCTCATTGGTATCGTCGCAGTCGCCGCCCAGCAGAACTGTCCCCGGAGGCTGGGAACAACCCGATGCCAGCGTGGCCGGATCTCCGTAGCCATCACCATCCGCATCGGTGTAGTAGGTCACATCGCTCACGCCGTCCACGTTGCCAGCCAGTTCATGGTTGCGCAGATCCGCGATCTCCTGCGCCGTGAGTGCGCGGTTGTAGAGCCGCAGGTTGTCCATGCGGCCGTTGTAGAACTGAATCGCGCTGGCGGAGTTCCGGCCGATATGGAGCGGGACCGTTGTGGTGATGTTCTCCACGGCATGCGTGCTGGTGGCATTGAGCACACCGTTCACGTACACGCGCATCGTTGTGCCGCTGCGGGTGTACACGACGTGGTGCCAGGTGTTGTTGCCAAGGCCACCAGTGCTTGTTATGGCCTTACTTGTGTTGTTGCGGCCGTGGAAGACACCGGAGCTGGGGAAGTCCACGAAACATTGCAGGCCTCGGTAGGGCGCGCAGCACGATTCGCCCTTGTCGAAGATGTTGGCCAGGCCCCCTGCGGACCAGTTCAGCCAGACCGAATACGTGAAATCGCCGGTTCCCAGTGCCAGGGAGCTGTGGTCGGGCACCAGCACGTAGCGGCTGCTACCGAACTGGAACGCGCCATTGGCAACACCGTCCATCCCGGTCGTATAGGATGCGCCGCTCGGTGCGGAGCCGTTGTTCCCGTTCGTGGTCCTGTCGTTCAAGTTGCCGTTGAAGAGCCATTGCGCCACCAATCCGTTGGAGAAGCTGGTGACCTCATCCACCTGGCCGTTGCAATTGTTGTCCAGCGCGTCGCAGAGTTCGGGCGCGCCCGGGTACACGGTCGCGTTCGCATCATCGCAATCCGTGTTGTTGGTGACATGGCCCGGCGGCACAATGCACACGAAGCCATCCACGGGAGCACCGGCGCCGAAGCCATCACCATCGCCGTCCACGTAGTAGATCTGGGGTACATCCACTACACCACAGCCGCAGGCGCCGGGTGCTGTCTTGTTCGCATCGTTGGGGCAGCCGTCGTCGGCGTTGCAGGTGCCATCGTTGTCGCTATCCTGGAAAATGCCCACGCAGTCGCACTCGGCATTCACCACATCGTTCGTGGTGCAAGCGTCCTCGTCATCGCAGGCCATGCCTGGGATCACACCGCCGGGGCAGCTGAACGGCAGGGTGCTCTCCCCATCGGCCACGGTGAACTCCCGGAAGGACGAGACACCGGTGGCGTTGCGCGTGTAGGGATTGCTGCCAGCAGCTGCGCCCAAGGCCAGGGCCACCCAGTCGCTACCGTTGTAGGCATGCAGGCCGCTGTTGGCCCGATCGAAGTTCGCGCCTTCATCCGCAGCGTTCCATTGCAGCTGCACGGTGGCCTGGTTGCCGCCTTCGGTCTGTTCGGAGAGCGTCCAGGTGCGCTCCACCTGATCGTTCTGCACCACGGCGCCTTGGGGAACGCCAGGTGCGCTGTACTCCATGTGCACATCGTTCGCCACGCGTGCACCGAAGCGCTCGGCAGGACCGCTGGTATTGCTCAGGGTTGCCGGCAGGTAGCTCGCGCCCGTGCCGATGGGGAAGGGGTAGTTGGCGCCGCCGATGGGCAGATTGCGCCGGAAGGAACCGCTGCCGTTGGTGACGATGTGGTTGGTCGCATTGCCGCCCACCAGACCCGCGAGCGCCGTGTTGCTCAGGACCAGATCATGGTTGCCGAGCGTGATCCTGCCGTTGGTGAGGGTAAGCGTGCCCGTCACCGTTTGCGCGCCACCCAGGGTGAGTCCGTTGGCATTGTTCAGCGTGAGGTTGGTGATGGACCCGGTGCCATCCAATGTTTGTGCTGCTGTGCCAGCGAAGGGCAGGCTCGTGAGCGTTACGCTGCCGTTGTTGGTGAAGGTGGGGCCGGTGAAGGAGGTGATGGTGCCGGCGAGGGTGCCGGAATTGTTGATCGTTCCGGCTAGCAACGCTGCGGACGAGAAGGCCATGGTTCGCGAGGCTGCGATGTTGATCACACTGCTCGAGCTGTGCGAGTTAGTACTTACGAAGTTCCAGTTGCCATTCACGAGATTGATGGTCCCTGAATTGGTGAATGCACCGAAAGGCGGATTCGAGTGTGTAGCGAAGGTTCCAGAAGCATTCTGGTTCACTATGGCACCGACTTGGTTGTTGAAGGGCACGGAGAACTGTTCGGCCGCACCAACCCCGATATTGAAGACTGCACCGTTAGAGTTCTGGATGCTGAACGTGGACGGTGTCGTCGTGGTCACGACACCGCCGTTCCAGTTGATCGTGCCATTGTTGGTGAGCACGCTGTTCAAGGTGT
>JBATND010000494.1:0-3511 GCA_049290175.1 Flavobacteriales bacterium
AGCGCCCGGTGACGCAAGAGGACATCGTGCGCCTCACCGAGATCAGGATCAAGCGCATCTCGAAGTTCGACAGCTTCAAGGCCGATGAGCACATCAAGCAGCTCGCCGAGCAGATCACCGAGGTGCAGGGCAAGCTCGACCGCCTCGTGGATCACGCCGTCGATTACTTCAAGGAACTGAAGAAGAAGTACGGCGCCGGCCGTGAGCGCAAGACCGAGCTGCGCCCCTTCGACACCATCGTGGCCGCCAAGGTGGCCGTGGCCAACAAGAAGCTCTACGTGGACCGCAAGGAGGGCTTCTTCGGCTGGAGCCTGAAGGATGCCGAACTGGTGGGCGAATGCTCCGAGATCGACGACATCATCGTGTTCCGCATCAACGGCAGCATGACGGTGACCAAGATGGCCGACAAGAAATTCGTTGGCAAGGGCATCGAGCACATCGCCGTTTTCAAGAAGAACGACGAGCGCACCATCTACCACATGGTGTATCAGGACGGCGTGAAGGGGCCCTACTTCATGAAGCGCTTCGTGGTAACCGGCATCACGCGCGACAAGGAGTACGATCTTACGGGCGGCGCTCCCGGCAGCACCATGGAATACTTCACCTGCAATCCCGATGGCGCAAGCGAGGTGCTCACCGTGGTGCTGAAGCCGAGGCCCAACCTGCGCAAGACCAAATTCGATGTGGACTTCGCCGAGCTGGCCGTGAAAGGGCGCGGCAGCAAGGGCAACCTGCTCACGCGCTACGCCGTGCAGAAGGTGACGCAGAAGGAGCGAGGCACCAGCACGCTGGGCGCCATCCCCGTGTGGTACGATGAGACCGTGCGCCGCCTCAACGATACCGGGCATGGCCGCTACCTGGGCCGCTTCAAGGGCGACGACCGCATCCTCTGCATCAGCAAGAGCGGCAAGTACCAGCTCTTCCCTTATGTGCTCAGCACGCACTTCCCCGATGATGCCCTCACCGTGGTGAAGTGGAATCCGAAGGAGGTGGTGACGGCCGTGTACTGGGATGGCGACAAGCAGCAATTCATGGTGAAGCGCTTCCAAGTGGAGCCTTCGCGCGATGCCGTCGTCTTCATCACCGAGCACCCCGATAGCAAGCTCACGCTGCACAGCATCGTGGCAGAGCCGGAGCTGCACATCGCCTACGACAAGCGCAGCACCAGCCGCGCCGACGAGGACATCGACCTGGCGGGCTTCATAGGCGTGAAGGGCGTGAAGGCCCTCGGCAACCGCCTCACGCCGCATAAGGTGAAGGAGCTCACGCTGAACACGCCGGTCTTCGTGCCGCTCACGCCCGAAGCCGAAGAGGTGCAAGGCATGCTCATCACCGACGACGAGATCGGCAACCTTGAAGCGCCCGAAGAGGAGGGCCTGGAAGAGAGCCCCATGAAGCAGATGAAGCGCGCCAAGAGCACATCAGCCGACGTGATCAGCCCCGACGACCCGCTCATCGGCGGCTACAAGCCGGGCAAGCAGATCGAGTTGGGGCTGGATGAGTGAGGGCGGGGGAGCCACGCGAACCAGTGCGCTGAACGGCGCTCGTTCCTCTCTCCCGCATCGTTCATAAGGACATTCCGAACTGCGGTGCCGCGTGCGATGGCGCGCGCATATTTGCGGCCTCATGCCTGTGCGCCACGCTTCGCTGCCGATGGTTCGTCCATCGCATCGAAGTAGCTGCCAACGGCCGTTTCAGAATCCACCGCAATGACCAATCCGCTGCTCCAGACCAGCACGCTGCCGTACGAAGCGCCACCCTTCAATGCCATACGCGACGAGCACTTCAGGCCCGCGCTCGCCGAAGGCATGAAACGTCACCGCGCTGAGGTGAATGTGATCGCCAATAGCGAAGAGGCGCCCAGCTTCGAGAACACCATTGTGGCATTGGAGCGATCGGGCCAGGACCTGAATAGAGCCGCTAGCGTCTTCTTCAACCTGGTGGGCAGCGCCACCAACGAAACGCTCCAAGCCGTAAAGGCCGACATGGCGCCGAAGCTCGCCGCGCACAACGACGCCATCACCCTCAACGATCGGCTCTTCGCGCGCATCAAGCACCTGCACGAGCAGTGCGACGCACTCGGACTCGATGCCGTGGATGCGCGTTTGCTCGATCGCTACTATACGCGCTTCGTGCGCGCCGGTGCGCTGCTCGATGCCACGGGCAAGGAGCAGATGGCGGCCATCAATGAAGAAGAGGCCAAGCTGGTGGCGCGCTTCGAGGAGAACATCCTCAAGGAGCGCACGGCATCGGGCGTTCTCGTTGAGGTTGAACAGGAACTTGATGGCCTCAGCGCCGAAGCGATCGAGGCCGCCGCGCTGGCTGCAACCGAGAAAGGGCATGCGGGCAAGTGGCTGATCGATCTGCGCAACACCACCACGCAGCCGGTGCTCGCCGAGCTGAAGAACCGCGCGCTGCGGCAACGCATCACGGAAGCTTCGGTGGCGCGCAACGGCCGTGGCAATGCGTGGGACAACAGCGGCATCATCGCGCGACTGGCGCAATTGCGCGCGCAGAAGGCGGCGCTGCTCGGCTTCAGTTCATGGGCGCACTACGTCATGGACGACCAGATGGCGAAGGATCCCGCGAACGCCATGCAACTGATGGGTCGCCTCGCACCGGCGGCTGCGGCCAATGCCCGCAAAGAGGCCGAGAAGCTGCAAGCCATGATGGATGCGGATCCATCGGCGCAGGGAAGCACGCCGCCGCGCCTCGCCGCGTGGGATTGGGACTTCTATGCCGAGCAGGTGCGCAAGGCGGAATTCGATTTCGATGAAGCGGCCGTGAAGCCCTACCTCGATTTCGAGCGTGTGCTGCACGACGGTGTCTTCTATGCGGCCAACGCCCTCTTCGGCCTCGCCTTCAAGGAGCGCAAGGACCTGCCCGTGTACCATCCCGATGTGCGCGTGTTCGACATCATCGATGCGGATGGCTCAGTGATCGGCCTCGTGTACGGCGACTTCTATGCGCGCGACAACAAGAACGGCGGCGCGTGGATGAGCACCTTCGTGGATCAGAACGAGCTGTTGGGCCAGCACCCGGTGATCACGCAGGTGTGCAACTACCAGAAGCCCGCTGCGGGACAGCCGTGCTTGCTCGGTTGGGACGATGTGATCACCCTCTTCCATGAGTTCGGCCATGGCCTGCACGGCATGCTCAGCGCGCAGAAGTACCCGCGCTTCAGCGGCACCAGCACCAGCACCGATTTCGTGGAGTTCCCCTCGCAGGTGAACGAGAATTGGGCATTGGACCCGCAGGTACTCGCGCGCTACGCCAAGCATCACCGCACGGGCGAGGCCATGCCCCATGAGCTCGCGGAGAAGCTGCGCAAGGCACGCACGTTCAACCAGGGCTATCGCACCGTAGAGTACCTCGCGGCGGCCTTCATCGATCTGGAGTGGCATAGCCTGCCAGCCGATGCGCCGCTCGTTGCCGATGTCGCTGCGTTTGAACAGAGGGCACTGGCGAAGCACGGCCTCGATCTGACTGAAGTGCCGCCTCGTTATCGCAG
>JBATND010000495.1:0-1505 GCA_049290175.1 Flavobacteriales bacterium
CGGTAGAGCTGCTCGGCGAAGAGCAGCCGCACGAGCTGATGCGGAAAGGTCATGGGGGAGAGGGCGAGGATCAGGTCGGCGCGCGCGCGCAGCTCATCAGTATGGCCGTATGCGCCACCTACCGCAAAGGCGATCTGCCGCGTGCCCGAGTCGCGCCAAGCCGAAAGCTTCCCTGCGAATGCCATGCTCTGCAGCAACTCGCCGCGCTCATCGAGCACCACCAAGCGCTCACCGGGCTTCAGTGCAGCCAGCAGCCGGCGGCCTTCTTCGGCGCGCTGCCGCTCGGGATCAGCGCCACGTTCCTCTGGCACGATGATGGTCTCCACCTCGGCCATGCGCCCGGCGCGGTGCAGGTAATCCTCCAGGCCATCGGCCACATAACCGCGTTCCGTGCGCCCTACGAACAAGAGCCTGATCCTCATGGCTTATGGTTGTTGGTAAATCATCGCTCTCTGGTCGCCAGACGCTGGCCCGGTTGTTGCAAAATTGGGAGCCAATTCAAGCACACATGAAACGCCTCCTGATCCTTGCGTTCTGCCTGCTCCCTGCATTCGCCCTTTGGGCGCAAGATGCCGAGAAGGACCGCGTGCTGGACGCGATCAAGATGGGCGATGCCAAGGAACTCACCGCGCTCTTCATCTCCAGCATCGACCTTACGGTGAAGGACGCCAACGATGTGTACAGCAAGGCACAGGCTGAGCAGATCCTGAGGAAGTTCTTCAATGAGAACCCGCCTGTTGATGTGGTGATCGAGCACAGCGGCGTGAGCAAGAGCGGCGACAAGTACTACATCGGCATACTGCGCACGCGCACCGGCTACTTCCGCACCACCTTCTTCCTGAAGAAGGGCGAGACCGGCTTCTTGGTGAAGCAGCTGCGGATCGAGAACAGCAAGAACGACTTCTGAGCGTGCTGCCCCCCGGCACTGACGACCTCATCTCCCGCGCGCTGGCGGAAGACATCGGCGCGGGCGACCACACCACATTGGCCACCATTCCAGAGGATGCCAAGGGCTCGGCCCGGCTCCTGGTGAAGCAAGCCGGCATTCTCGCGGGCATGGAACTCGCCTCAGCCATCGCGCATCACTTCGACCCGCGCTTGCAGATGCGCCCTTACTTGATGGACGGCGCACAGGTGTCGCCTGGTGATGTGGCCTTCCACCTGATCGGCCCGCAACGATCCATCCTCACGGTGGAGCGCGTGCTGCTCAACTTCATGCAGCGCCTCAGCGGTATCGCCACGCTCACCCGCAGATACGTCGATGCCGTGGAAGGCACAGGCTGCACCATCCTCGACACGCGCAAGACCACGCCGGGCCTGCGCGCTCTGGAGAAATGGGCCGTGCAGCTGGGCGGCGGCCACAACCACCGTCACGGGCTCTACGACATGATCATGATCAAGGACAACCACCACGACATGCTCGGCGGGATCCCGCAGGCCATCGCGGCGGTGCGCGCCTACCTGGATCGCAAACAACTCGACCTGAAGATCGAAGTGGAGGTGCG
>JBATND010000496.1:0-9134 GCA_049290175.1 Flavobacteriales bacterium
CTTCTCCCGTTGCTGCTCGTCGCGTCAACCGGCTTCGCGCAGAACCCGCTCGCCATTCCGCCAGCGCTGGACCTCGACACCTTTCACTTGGTGACCGATGAGCACGTGCATCAATTCTATCCGAGCATCAACACCAACACCTACGGCGCCAGCGCGGAATACCTCGGCCCCACGCTGATCCTGCACCGCAACGACACTGCGCGCATCTGGGTGCATAACCAGCTGGCCGAGATGACCAGCATGCACTGGCACGGCATGCATGTGCCCGGTGAGATGGATGGCGGGCCACAGCGCGTCATCGATCCCGGCGATTCGTGGATGGCGGAATTCCAAGTGAAGAACCCGGCGGCCACCTATTGGTACCACCCGCATCCGCACGAGCTCACTGCCGAGCAGGCCAACTTCGGCATCGCGGGTTTCATCATTGTCCGCGATGATGAGGAAGAGCAGCTCGCCTTGCCGCGCACCTACGGCGTGGACGATTTCCCCGTGGTGATCCAGGACCGGAAATTCCATGCGAGTGGCGACTTCGCATTCTATCCCTTCGGCGATTCGGTGCTGGTGAACGGCACTCCACGGCCCTATTTGGAATGCCCGGCGCAGGTGGTTCGGCTGCGGCTGCTCAATGGGTCGAACGCGCGCATCTACGCGCTAGGGCTTGACAACGGCCAAGCCATGCAGGTGATCGCCGGCGATGCAGGACTGCTTCCAGCACCCGCCAGCACCAATCGCCTTTGGCTGAGCAACGGCGAGCGCGCCGAGGTGCTGCTCGATCTCACCGGCATGGAAGGCGATAGCCTCATGCTCATGAGCTACGGCGGCGAATTGCCGAACACCGTGCCTGGCTCTGGCAACATGCTTTGGGAGAGCAGTTTGCTCAACGGCGTCAATTTCCCTGTGCTCCGCATCCGTGTCGCCGCGCCTACACCCGAGCCCATCACCGAAGTGCCCGCAGCGCTGCTCGGCATACCGATGCCAACGGAGTCGGAGAGTATCCGCACGCGCACCAAGACCATCACCGGCATGGGCATGGTGGGCATGGGCATGTTCATGATCAATGGCCTCATGTTCGACCTTGACGTGGTGAACGATACCGTTCAGCTCAACACCGTCGAGGTCTGGAACATCGTGAACAACTCGAACATGGCGCACCCCATGCACATCCACGGCGTATCGTTCGAGGTGCTCGCGCGTAACGGCGTGCCACCGCCCGCTCACGAGCGCGGCCCCAAGGATGTGGTACTCGTTGATCGCTTCGAGACGGTGAAGCTGGTGATGCGCTTCGGTGCGGTCACCGACGGATGGCCTTTCATGTACCATTGCCACAACCTGCTGCACGAGGACAACATGATGATGCTGCAGTACATCGTGCAGGACCCGACAATGAGCCTTGCCGATCATCACCACCACACGATGTCCGTTTTCCCATCACCTGCTAGCACAACCGTTCGTTACCGCACCGAGCATGCGGTTCAGCGCATCCGCATCATTGATGCCCGTGGGCGCGTGCTCCAGGACGAAGCGCGCACCGCGAGCAATGAAGGTGCTATCGACATCCATGCCCTGCCGCAAGGCCTGCTGCTCGTCGAACTGCAAGGCGAAGGGCGCACCACGCGATCGCGGTTGGTGAAGGAGTGACCCTACACCGGCTCGAACCGCGCCGTGAAGTGCCGCAAGAACCTTGGCTCCTTGATGATGCGGTAGCCCTTCACCCGTTCGCGGGTGCGCATGATCTCCTCGAAGGTCTCAGCCACGTATTCGATATGACTCTGGGTGTACACGCGGCGCGGAATGGCGAGGCGCACCAGTTCCATCGCTGAAGGCTTCAGGCTGCCATCTGCTGCATAAGTGCCGAACATCACGGAGCCGATCTCGACAGCGCGGATGCCAGCTAACCTGAAGAGCTCAACAACGAGGGCCTGCCCAGGATACAGGTGGGGCGCGATGTGCGGATAGAGCGCTTTGGCATCAACGTACACCGCGTGGCCGCCGATGGGGCGCATGAGGGGCACACCAAGGGCATGCAGCTTCTCGCCGAGGAAAGTGGTGCTGCGGATGCGGTAATCGAGGTAGTGCGGATCGAAGACCTCTTCGAGTCCGATGGCGATTGCTTCCATATCACGTCCGCTGAGGCCGCCATACGTGGTGAAGCCCTCGGTGATGATGAGCAGGTTGGTGCAAGCCTCTGCCATTGCTCCATCACGCAGCGCAAGGAAACCGCCCATGTTCACGAGTGCATCCTTCTTGGCGCTCATCACAGCGCCATCGGCCAAGCTGAACATGTGTTGAGCGATCTGGCGGTAGGAGAGGGCCGCCATGCTTTCCTCACGGTGCTTGATGAACCAGCTGTTCTCCGCGATACGGCAGCAATCGAGCAGGAAAGGCACGCCGTGATGCTTGCAGATCGCTGCGACGCCTTCGGCATTGGCCATGCTCACGGGTTGCCCGCCGCCGCTGTTGTTGGTGACGGTGAGGATGACGGCGCCCACCTTGCCCTTGTGCTCCTTAAGCAGGTGGTCCAGCTCGGCCACGTCCATGTTGCCCTTGAAGGGGTGCTGAATTGCGGGGTCGCGGCCTTCGGCGATGGGGATGTCGATGGCGGTTGCGCCGGTGAATTCGATGTTGGCGCGCGTAGTATCGAAGTGCGTGTTGCTGATGAAGACCTTGCCTGGTCCGCCCAGGTGCCCGTAGATGATGCGCTCCGCCGCGCGCCCTTGGTGCGTGGGCAGCACATGGTCCATGCCGGTGAGTTCCTGAACCGCTTCTTCCATTCGTTCCCATGAACGGGAGCCAGCATAGGCCTCATCGCCTTCCATCACCCCGGCCCATTGGTGCGCGCTCATGGCGCTCGTTCCGCTGTCAGTCATCAGGTCGATGATCACATCGCGCGAGCGGAGCAGGAATGGGTTGTAGTGCGCGGCCTTCAAATGCGCTTCGCGTTCGGCTTCGGTGCTGATGCCGATGGGTTCGACGCTCTTGATGCGGAAGGGCTCGATGATGGTTCTGTGCTTCATGGCGCGCAAGGAATTGGTGCGTAGTGAGGGCGGCCTGACATCCATCATCGTTCACCGCTGATCTCAAGGCTGCGAATCGCCTTCAGCAACAAGGGCGCCCTTGCGGACGCCCCTGCTGACTTTCACCAGCCCGTCGCAATGCTTGGGACCAGCGACTTCCCATCGTTTACTGCGGCGGCAGAAGCACCTTGTCGATTACCACAACCAAGCCATTCGAGGCAGGTGCAGTGCCAAGGACCTTCGCGTCGTTGATCATCACCGTGCCATCATCGCCTACCGTGAACTTCGTATCGGCCAGGTTAGCCATGTTCAGCTTGCGGCCGTTGGCCATCTTGTCCGGAGCGAATACGCCAACAGCTACATGGTACTCGAGGATGTCCTGCAACGCGGCCTTGTTCTCCGGCTTCATCAGATCATCCAGTGTTCCGGCAGGCAGCGCATTGAAGGCAGCATCCGTTGGCGCATACACCGTGAAGGGTCCCGCATTCACGAGCACATCTTCATACTTCACGTGCAGCACGGCTTTCACCAGTGTGGTGTGATCGGGAGAACCAACTGCGATCTGCACTACGTTCTGTTTCGACATATCATCCTTCACTGCGCTTTGGCCCGGTGCTGGCGCGTTGCTAATGGCTCCGGCATCAGCAACGGGTTCTTGGCCGCCTCCGCAGGCGCCGAGCATGACTAACATGAGCGCCGCGATGGGCACTTGGACATTCAAACGGTGTTTCATGGCAGGTGGTGTTGGTTCGTTCTGACGCACCGAAAGAACAAGGATGAACCCGTCCGGTTAATGACCTTCGTCACCTGCTTGCATGACCTTGCACCGGTACCTCGGAAGACTCAGAGATCCTTCCGCTGGAAAGCGCGCATCGCGCCCCAGCCTGGCAACAGCGCCCACAATGCCATGATGAGCGCCGCCACGAGCATGCCCATGTTGCTGCCGAAGAAGTTCTTGTACACCGCGCCCGAATAGCCCATCATCGCGGCCAGGTCGATCTCGAGCATCACGATGATTCGCGCTAAGTCGATGGGGTTGAGGCCGGCCAAGGGCACGATCCACGGTTCGATGGGATAGTCGCTCAGTGCGAAGAGCAGGGCGAGAAGGAGCGCATCATGCACCAGGACGAAGAGCAGCCAAACCACCAGCGCCATGCCCACGCCGCGCGCCTTCTCGCGTAAACGCGTGGCGATGAGCGTGCCCAGCACTACGAAAACGATGGACAGTGCGGATCCGGAAAGCGATAACAGCAAGGCGGCTGAACCCGGCGCATGCACGAGCAATGGCAGTCCCAATCCGAAGGCTTGCGCAACGAGCATGGCCACGCACATGGCGAGCAATTGCCCCAGGAGAATGGAACGCCGCGTCATGGGCTGCACGGCGAGCAACTGCGTGAATTCCTGCGTGTCGTACATGTACACGACGGTGAACACCAAGGCGATTAGCGGTACCAGGGCCATGACCACCTGCACAAGGCTCAGGATGGCCTTCATCGGATCCTCCTCGAGCAAGAAGAGACCTTGACCGATGGCGAGAAGCAGCAGCGCATAGCCCAGGACGAAGCGGTTCCGCAACAGATCGATCAGCGTGTATTTGAAGACCTTCAGCAAATCGTTGATGTTTGGGTCATTGCGCGACCGTGGTTCGTTCGTTGCTCGATAACAATCGCGGCAGCGCCACCGCCAGTCGTTGCGCGCCGGTGATTTCGAGCATCTCGCGCACCGGCATCAAGAAGCGAAGGTGGCCTTCTTGGAGGTAGGCCACTCGATCGGCGAGCGATTCCACCTCTTCCATCAAGTGCGAGGTGATCAGCACGATGCCGCCCGCATCGCGCAAGCGTCCAGCGCGGGCCAGCACGCGGGAAGCGGTCACTGGATCCAGTCCAGCGGTGGGCTCATCCATCACCAGCACCTCGGGCCGCGAGCGGAAGGCAAGGATGGCGCTCACTTTCTGGCGCGTGCCTCCGCTGAGCGCGCCCAATCGTTTGTCAAGTTGGTCGCGAAGGCCGAGCTCTTCGATCAGCTCATCGTCCAATTCGCCGGGTGCGATGCCACGGATATCGGCCATCATCTCCAGGAGCTGGCGGATGGTGAGCGCGCCGGGGAACTGAGAGATCTGCGGCATGTAGCCGATGCGCACACGGTACGCTGGATCGGGCGCCGTGCCGGAGGTGATGGTGGTGCCGCCCATGGCAATGCTCCCTTCGGCTGGGCGCACCAAGCCGAGCAGGCACTTGATCAAGGTTGTCTTGCCGCTGGCGTTCGGCCCGATGAGCATGATCACCTCGCCGGGAGAGAACTCGCAGTCCACGCCGCGAAGCACCCATTGACGGCCGTACCGTTTGCCCAAGCCTTTGATGCTGATGCGCTCTGTCATACTCGCACAAGTTAGGCTTGCGGTTTCGGAGGTCGCATCAATGGGCGATCATCCTTGAGGGCGTCGGGGGCGAGTGAAGGCACCACTTGTTCCGCGCGATCGAGCAATGAGACGAAGAGGCTGCGCGAGAACACCAGGGCGTGCGGCATGCGTTCAACCAGCATAGTGAAGAAACCCAACGGACGATGCGGCACATCGCCATGGCCATCGCGGTCGAGGTCGTAGCCGGTATAGCGGTCCCAGTAATTGCCTTCCATGCGGTTGAGCATCAATGAGCCATTGGTGCTCATGTCGAAGGTGTTGCCCGAGAACGTATTGCCGATGAAGGTGCAAGCGGTCGCGTTGGCATACAGGCGCAAGGCCCAGCCATTCATGCGGAAGAGGTTGTGCTCCACCTGGATGCGGTTGCAGCCATCGACCATGATGCCGGTGGTATTGTCTGTGAATTCGTTCCGCGTGATCTCGCCATCGTTGATCTCTTTCAGCAAGAGGCCGTAGGCGCTTCCGCCGCGATTGGTTGCGAAACGGTTGCCCGTCATCGTGATGTGATGGCTGAACATCACGGCCACGCCAGCGCCATTGTCCTCAAACACATTGTTGGTGTAGGCATCGCGGTGGCTGAACATGAAGTGGAGCCCGTAGCGAACGCACTTGCGCGCCTCATTCCGTTCGATGCGCGAATCGGTGACGAACTCGAAGTAGATACCGTCGCGGTGCTTCTCTATGCGGTTGCCTTCGATGGTGGCGTCCTTGCACTTCCACAGGTGGATGCCGTTGGCCATGCGCTCCTCCAAGGCATCGTCGCCGATCACGGTATTGCCAATGACGCGCGCACCTTGCACGCCGCTGAGGTAGATGGCGAAGAAGCAGCGGTCGAGCGTGTTGCCCTCGATCACCGGGCGATGCACCTCGTTCACATGGATGCCGGCATAGTCGTACAGGTTGCTCACCAAGGTGCCGCGCACCGTGAGGCCGCGAATGGTGACATCATCGGCTTTCACCAGGACCACATGGCCTTTCTGCCCGCCATCGATCACAGCGCCGGGCTTCCCGATCAGGGTCAGCGGCTTCTCGATCGAGATTGTGCCTTCGGCGATCACGCCTTCGATCAGGATGGTGTCGCGCTCGGCCGCGCGCTCGATCGTCTGTTGCAGCGAAACGGTGCCGGGTGCCACGCGCCATGTGCGCGCAGCAGCGTGATTGCACCATGCTGCGGTGATAAGCGAAGCGAGAAGCGCGGGCAATCTCATTCTAGGAGGCGGTTGCGGGCCTGTTGCCAATCCAGCGGTTCACCATCGGCCGCTTTGTCGCGCTCAGCTGCTGTGCCGAATGCGGCCACATCGCCACGCATGGGACTGCGGAAAGCTGCGCCGAACTTGTATTGAGCCGCCGTGGCATCGATGAGCATACCGGGATGCGCATGATCGCACACGTACCAGCCCGCCACCTGATCCTCGGCCACGGTGCCCTTCGCCACGAACTGCACCATGCAGGCCGCATCGTCGAATGCATAGTGGCGACCTTTCACGGTGGTGATGGCCGCGCCGAACTTCTGATCCACCACATTCATGCGGCAATGCGCGCACTCGGTCTTGCCGAACTCAATGATGGGTGCGCGCTGTCCGCATGATAGGAGCGTAGCGGAGAGCAAGAGCATCAATGCGAGCATCCGATTCATGAGGCTGTGGCTTTGCGCGCGGCGAGCTTCTGCCGAAGGTCGCGCACTTCCATGAAGTAAACGCCTGCGAGCAGCGCCATCACGCCGAAGAGGATCCATCCGCCGGTGTCGGGCGTGCTCCATGCATCGAAGTTCAGCAACTGCTTGTGGCCGATGAGCGGAGGCTGATAGGCCATGTCCTCCACCTTGATCGCCGCGCGCGGATCGAGCTCGTGGCCATACTTATAGCCCCAGTCCCACATGCGCCAGAGCGCCCATGCCCCGAAGAGCGAGAGGGCGACCAAACCGCCGACGAGCAGGATGCGCCTTCCCCATGCGGCGGCCACAAGGCCAAGCGCGGCCAATACCATGATCACCTTGGGCAAGTAGGTGAACTCGGCGAACATCTCATCCTTGATGTGCGCCATGCCGATGTAGTGGTTCAGGCCATTGATCTTCTCGACATCGCCGGAGAAGTGGTCGGCCCAGATCTGCATGTAGAGCCCCTCGGGGTATTGCGGTGCCTGAAGATCGATGCGCCAGATGGGCGCGAAGAGCAGGATGAGCAGTGCCGCAGCAGCTATCGCGATCATCACGCGGGAAATGGTTCTCATGTATATGCGGGTATGTGTGCGATGCGAGTCGAAGAAGGAGAGGGAGGCCTAGGAAGTCCTTGGAACCTCCTTGACCTCCCTCTCTTTCATTTCCTGCGGTTACAGCTCAGCGTCAACGCTCACCGTGTAAGCGTTCAGCGGCACGTTGCTGTTGGCGGGGCTCACGCGGATGTAGCCTTGCATCTCCTGGTGCAGCGCACTGCAGAAGTCGGTGCAGTAGAAGGGCTGCACGCCGACCTTGGTGGGGATCCACTTCAGCGTCTGCGTCTCGCCGGGCATGATGAGCAGTTCCGCGTTCGCAGCGCCCTTCACAGCGAAGCCATGCGGCACGTCCCAGTCTTGCTCGAGGTTGGTCACATGGAAGTACACCTCATCGCCGAGCTTCACGCCTTCCACGTTGTCCGGTGCGAAGTGCGAGCGGATGGTGGTCATCCAGATGTGTACCTCCTTGCCCTTACGCTCCACGCGCGCGTCCTTCTCGCCCTTGGCCACGTAAGGATGATGGTTCTCTTCGATCTTGAAGAATTTCACTTCACGTGCCTTCACCAGGTCTGCCGGAATGGCCTGCGCATAGTGGGGTTCGCCGGTAGTGGGGAAGTCGAGCAGCAACTCCATCTTGTCGCCGTCGATGCTATAGAGCTGCGCGCTCTGCGTGAGTTCGGGACCAGTGGGCAAGTAGCGGTCCTTGGTGATCTTGTTGTAGGCGATCACGTACTTGCCCCAAGGCTGTTTGCTGTCTCCACCGGGCACGCAGAGGTGGCCGATGCTGTAGTAGGTAGGCACGCGATCCAGCACCTCGAGCTTCTCCACGTTCCACTTCACGATCTCGCTGCTCACGAAGAAGCTGGTGTAGGCGTTCCCGTTGGCATCGAACTCGGTGTGCAGGGGGCCGAGGCCGGGCTTCTTCACCTCGCCGTGGAGCACGCTCTCATACTTCAGCACCGGGATGCCGGCGAAATCACCTTCCAGTTCATTCGCAGCAATGGCCTTCTGGATCTTCTCGAAGCTGAACACGGGTATGAGCGCAGCCAGTTTGCCGCTGCCAACGATGTATTTGCCTGTGGGGTCCACATCGCAGCCGTGCGGGCTCTTCGGGCAGGGCATGAAGTACACCAGTCCCGGGTGGTCCTTAGGGTCCAATTGCAGCACATCCTCATAAATCGTTGTCTCTGCGCTGTGGGTCTTCTCGTTCCACCAGTTGCTGTGGTGCTTGCCGGGCACACGCTTGCCCTTACCCTCCTTGGCCAATTGTTCGGCCAGTTTCCAGTTCACCGCCATGATGAAATCCTTGTCGCGCTGGCTGGCGTTCACTTCCAGCAGGCTGTATGCCTGTTCGGTATTGTAGCAGCTGAAGAAGAACCAGCCCTCGCTGGGGCCTTTGCCCGCATGGCTCAAGTCGAAGTTCACGCCGGGGGTGGTGATCTGGAACGCGATGCTCATCTTGCCGGTCTCAGGGTCGGGATGGATGAAGC
>JBATND010000497.1:0-1960 GCA_049290175.1 Flavobacteriales bacterium
GTGGCATGCACATAATAGCCCAAGCCGATAGCCCAATAAGCCACTCCATCGCGCGCTCCGGCGCAGGTGCCGCAATCGAAATCGTACCAGGCCATGCCGGCACGAAAACTTGCTTCATAATAGGTGACCGGGCCCGTGTAGCGCTCATAGGCCAACTTGCCATATGCAATGGTGCGCCGCACATCACCATTGGGTACGAAAGGTTGCAGGGTGCGCTCCTTCAGGGTGGTCCACCACATGGCGCCGCCGATGCCGATGCCGAGGCCCTGATACACCGGGTACTGGAACCCCAGGCCCGCCTGCCCGATGTTCTCGGTGTAGTCGGTGAACAGCGGGTTCTTCCAGGGAATGGGCAGATTCAGATCGCCCTTGATGGTGCTGCTCACATCGGGCAATTTGCCCTTCTGCGCCATCGATTGCGTGATGATCAGGAAGGAGACGAGGAGCGTGACGGAGCGGTGCATCAGGTTTGAAGACGGAAGCGCCGCACGGTGCGTTGCGTGGAAGTGGCTATCTCGAAGTGGTAGGTGCCAGCGGCGAGGGGTGGAAGCGTCCGCTCGATGCGCTTGGTGCCGCTGGTGGCGGATTCATCGGGCCATTGGTGCAGCGGTGCATGCTGCTCGTCGCTGAGGGCCGTGTGCAGCACTTGGTCCATCGGCAGGAAGACCTCGGCGAAGAGCCGTTCCGGGTGGTAGGCCACTTCGAGCGATCGCAGCTCGGCATGCTGGGGCGCGGGCAGGTCGGTGGCCATCACCTTGCGGCGGAAGCGCTGCAAAAGCACCACTACCAACAGGATGGAAAGCGTGATGAGCAGCGCGGTACGGAGCGTGATCAGATCCATGGCTCAGAGGGTGATGAGGCCCTTGATCTCCGAGGCCCGATCGTAGCGTGCTACCACTTCATCGGCGCTGAGCATCACTTCCTTCACCGTGATGGCGAGGTACTTGCCCCTGGCCGAGTACCTGCGCAGAATCTCGCTCTCGCTGTCGAACAGGTCAAGGACGGCCTTCAAGCGCGCTTCTTCCGGTTCCAAGATGAATTTGAACATGTAAACAGAAGGCCAATCATGGATCTTGCCCAGGCTATCCCGCAACCGTTCCTTCGCTTCATCGCTGAGCATGGCGCAACTTTGGCCAAAGGTAGCCCGCTGTTGAACCTGCCGCGCCCTGCCGTGTACAGCATCCCAGAACCATGAATCCGCGCATCCTTCCCTACTCCGCAATCGCAGTGGCTTTCCTCATTGCAGGCCAGTGCGCCGCGCAGGCCACCGAGGAAAAGCGTCAACCCGCGTCGGTGCGCGATGCCTACCAAGGCGCTTGGGCCGAAAGCCCCTCCTATCGCTCCAAGGAGAAGTCCGATACCGTTCGCCTCGATGTGGACCTCTTCACCAGCACCATCACATCGCTCTCGCCAGCCGACGGCTTGAATCGTTTCCGGGCCGAGCGCAACAGCGCATTGATCCGCAACCAAGGGCAGCTGCCTTCTGCCGATCGCGCCAAGTTGAAGAAGCAATCCGCCGAGCTGAACACCATACATCCCGGCAGCTTCGAGGGCGAACTCACCGCTTTCTATGCCGAGTTCCCCGCCCCTGCGGCCTACCAGCACCTCGATGCCGCTGCACGGCTGCAACCAGCGCGCGACGAATTGCTCGGCCCGCTGCTCACCCGGGCGCTGCGCCACGACGATCGCGCGCAGCTGGTGCCGGCGGCCCGTGAGATGAAATTGCGTGGGGGCGTGGCCCAGGGTCTCTACTCCATGGCCGACGACATCCTGCTCTCGGTTGATCCCGATGCGGTGCTGATCGTGGCGGGTGAGATGGACGGCTTCCCCTTGCTCGTGCGGCAATACGCCGAAGGACGACGGCCCGATGTGCTCATCGTGGATCAGCGCATGCTCGACGACGCCAGCTACCGGGCACGCATCTGGTCGAGGGCGAAGGCGCGCGGGGCCGTGGCCAACG
>JBATND010000498.1:0-1708 GCA_049290175.1 Flavobacteriales bacterium
CTCTCCCCGCTCCTGCGCGTGATCGTGATCGATAACGGCGGCGGCAACATCTTCCGCTACATCGAAGGGCCTGACCAGAATCCGGAACTGCTCAAGTGGTTCGAGGCGCCGCACGGACGCGATCCGCTGGCGCTGGTGAAATCCTTCGACCTGCCACGGCGCGAAGCGAAGGATACCGATGCGCTACGCGAAGGTTTGGACTGGCTCTATGGCGAACAATCGAAGCCAGCGGTGCTCGTGGTGCGCACGGATGCGGAGCTGAGCCCGAAGGTGCTGCGGGAGTATTTCGAGAAGCTCCGAGTCTAAAGCACAAGCACTGCCAGTGCCTCTGCCTACCTTTCGGCCATGCAACCGGAACTCATCGAAATGAAACCGGAAGTGTGCAACGGCAAGCCCGTGCTGAAAGGCACGCGAATCACCGTTCAGTCCGTGCTTGAACTGCTCGCCGCAGGCGATAGCATCGACGATGTGCTGCAAGCCTACCCTTCGCTCTCCAAAGAACATGTGCTGGCCAGCCTGCAGTTCGCCGCGCGGCTCACTGGCAATGGCTACACCAGCTTGCCGCTGGCATGAAGGGCCTGCTCATCGACGAGAACCTGCCGCTGCCAACAGCGCTTCCTACCTCGCTTCCCATCGTTCATTCACGGCAGCTTGGCCAACAGCCTGACGATACCGCGATCTGGGAGCATGCGCGGCAAAACGACTTATTGATTGTAACGAAGGACGCGGACTTCTTGCACCGCATTCAACTCGATGGACCGCCGCCACGGGTGGCCCACATCCGAGTTGGCAACATGCGCCGAACAGCGTTCATTGCTTGGCTCTATCGGCAATGGCCCGCCATTGAGCGCGCGGCCACCAACCATAAGCTCGTGAACGCCTACCTCGGTCACCTGGAACTTGTAGCCTGATGAAGCACTGGCTCTCCGCCTTCCGCCTTCGCACACTGCCTTTGGCCGTGAGCAGCATCATCGTGGGAAGTGCGTTGGCCTTCGAGCATTCTCGGTTTTCAGCGTACGGATCTGATTGGCGGATCATCACCGCACTCACCCTCCTCACCGCCATCCTCCTCCAGATCCTCAGCAACCTCGCCAACGACCTCGGCGATCACCAGCACGGCACCGACAATAAGGAACGCGTGGGCCCGCAGCGCGCCG
Organism: Flavobacteriales bacterium; assembly: GCA_049290175.1. Lineage (GTDB taxonomy): Bacteria > Bacteroidota > Bacteroidia > Flavobacteriales_F > PHOS-HE28 > PHOS-HE28. The sequence goes on from JBATND010000498.1 coordinate 1,158, forward strand.
TGCAAAGCGGCGCCATCTCGCCTGCCGCGATGAAACGCGCCATGCTCATCTGCGGAGGACTCGCCTTTGTCAGTGGTTTCACGTTGATCATCACGGCACTCGGGTTTTCAGTCACCACGTTCGTGTTCCTCCTGCTCGGGCTGCTCGCCATCGGCGCGGCGGTGAAATACACCTTCGGAAAGAATCCTTATGGTTACGCAGGCCTTGGAGACGTGAGCGTGCTTCTCTTCTTCGGAATCGTTGGTGTGTGCGGCACCTTCTATCTGCATACGAAGCACTTCGAGCCACTTATCCTGTTGCCCGCATTCGGCTTCGGCCTGCTCAGCGCCGGCGTGCTCAACGTGAACAACCTGCGCGACATCAAGAACGACAAGGCGAGCGGCAAGATCACCATGGCCGTGCGCCTCGGTTTCGATAGTGCCAAAGGCTATCACGGCATCCTCATCGCAACCGCGCTTTTGTGCCTCATCGCATTCACGGCGATCACCTTCCGCTCGATGCCGCAATGGGGCTGGCTGATCACACTGCCGGCATTGGGCACGCACATGCGC
>JBATND010000499.1:0-3128 GCA_049290175.1 Flavobacteriales bacterium
ATTGATAGGAGTCGGCCTCTTGCGTGCTGAGCTCAAGCTCTTCATTCGGACAGAGGATCACCTCATCGGGCGTGATCACGGGGTCGTGCGGGCATTGCGCGAGTGCTGAAGAAGCGAAGACCAAGAAGGCCAGCGAGGTCAAGAGGAGATTCGATTTCATGTGTTGAGTCTGTTTCAAGTGCATGACAGCACATCATCGCTGATCGCTGCTTCGATGCGTACACGGCCCACCCTCAAATTCGCTGTGACGAAACGTGCGTCGTCCTCAGGCGCACCCCGCCATGCGCATCGCGACCTCAACGCCTTCGCGGAAGAGTCGCTCACTGCATCGCGTGAGTTCCACGAACGTGGCGCCCTTCTCGCCCCATTTATTCGGCACGGGGAAGAAGATGAGCGGATGCTGCGCGTGCAATTCGGCTTGCGCCTCTTGGTCGAGCAGGAGCACCGCGCGATTCTCTTCGACCCAAAGCGTGAGGAAGATCTTGGAAGGCTTGCGCTTAGGTGTGGTGCCCCGGAAGGACTGCTTGTCGAAGTGCGCATGCTCCGTGATGCCGGGCATGCTGAGCAGCAGGTCGCGTGCTGAAGCGGCGTCCATGCGCGCGCTTCTTAGTTCAAGTACGGCCAACTCTGCGCAGGGCTGAGCACTTCAATGTGCAGTTCGCCAGCGCCATCGCGCCATTGAAGCGCTACGCAATTGGCCTTGCCCCGTTTGGCACAGCGCACGGCTACAAGCAACTCGTCGGGTAATCGACGCGTGCGTTTGCCTTTCTGTATCGGTTGTGCTTTGCTGCCCACGGACCTAATGTAGGCACGCACGGCGTTTTTGCAACTGCCTATCGACAATTCGTCTAACTCAACGGAGAACAACCCAGCGGAGGCTTTGCCCACCAGCCCGCACCAGCACTACGCCAGCGCCGATTCCGGAGAGATTGAGGTCAGCGCTCTCACCCGCGGCCAGCGTGCTCGTGAGCAAGCGGCCTTGCGCATCGAAAAGCTCTATAGGCCCGAGAGAAGATCCATTGCCGCTCAGCACACGGAGCACATCGCCGTGCTGCTGGATCGAGAACCCGGGCCGACGGGTATCAGGAATGCTGTTGGTGCCATCGATGCATGGCTCGTAGAAGGTGAAAGGTGTGAGCACCGGTAGGCCCTCGAAGATGAAGAGTCCGGGTCCAGCGATCCAGCCCGGTGCCATCACGCTGAAATAGGGGCCACCGCCGGTTGAAGGTTGCAGGGGAATACAGGCCATGGAATACTGGCCAGGAGGAAGGCAGAGCGTATCGGCATCGAACTGCGTGTCGCTGATCATGTTCAACGTTCCACTGGCCGCCAGATCCATGTTCTCATCGAAGATGGTGTAGTTGAAGTCGCCGATCACCAGCGCGCCACCGAGGTTCTGCATGTTGGGGATGATGGTGGCGCAAGGCTCAGGCGGGCACAGGTCAATATTCAAGCTCCACTCACAGGCCAGTTCAGTTGTGAAAAGCGACCAGAGCTGCAGGGTGCCCGAGAAAGCCCCCACAGGCATAGTGGCATCCGGATGGATGGCAAGCACATGCATGCTCTCGTCGCCGATGCCGAAGAAATTGACGGTCTCAACGGCAAGCGTGTCGCCGTTCGTGTCGAAGAGGATGAAGTTGGGGTAGTCGAAGATCTCGTTGGGATTGCTGTTCGTCACGCGCACAACGATGGCGGTATCAGTGAAGGCATGCCACTGTACGGAAACGATCCCCAGGTTGTCGCAAGGAGAGCCGCCGCCAAGCACTACGAACTCGTGCTGTGGCGCTGGCGCAAAGTCGCCCACGAAAGTGCCGTTGATCACGATAGTGTAAGTGCCTGCTGGGAGTTGACCCAATTGGATGGTCTCGGTATGCGGTACGATCACCGTGAAGCCACCTAAATCCTGAGCCGTGATGCTGATGGTGACGATGTTGCCGGTCACCTGCGCGCTGGCACTGGTAACCGAAGCGCCCGTGCTGCTGAGCCCGCCGATGAGGTCGATACTGATGTTGTCGGCCGTGGTGGCCGGCTGCGGGTTCACGGCGATCTGGTCGATGTAGAAGAAGGTCTGCGCGTGGGTGAATGCAGCGAGGCCAAGAGAGACAGAAAGGACTACCGACCGGATCATGAGCAAGCGGATTGGCGTTATGACGGAGCAAGGGTGAAAGACGCTGCCTAGGAAATCGTGATTGCTGATTTCTGATTGCTCATTCCTGATTCCTGATTCCAGGTTGCAAATGGCAGCTTCCGGTTCGTTTCAGGAGCTCGCCCGGGTTGCGATGATCACATGGGTGAGGCGCAGAAACGCTGTATTCAAGGATGCCCAGCCTCATATGCATCCAAGACACTCTGCTGTGACCGAATCAGCAAACCGGCCATGAACTCGTTGAACAGATCCGGTTCGGCGCCATAGCCCTGTATCTCGGCGAGGTAGCGGTTGTAAGCTTCCTTCTCTTCCATCTTCACGATCAATGGCGGATACCCTAGGCGCAAGAGGATCACATTGCTGAAGATCCGTGCCGTTCGCCCATTGCCATCGTTGAACGGGTGGATCGAAACGAACTCGCGGTGGAAGTCGAAGGAGAGCAAGGCCGGATGGGGGGCGTTCCGTGATCCTCGCTCAATGGAGTCGATGCCAGCCTTGGTCCGGTCGAGCAGAGTATGCATGGCATCGACGACTTGCTCGGGAGGGGTGAAGTCGATGCGCTCGCCCTTGAAGTTGTACAGGTAGTTCGGCACCTTCTTCCACTCACCGATCCATGCCGCTTGGTCGGCGTTCTCCGCATGCATGATGGCGCGATGCACCAGCTTGATCCTCGATTCGCTCAGTTGGTGCTCGCCCTTTGCCATGCGCAGCAATTCAGCCACCAGGTTGTCATGGCCGATCATCTCCATCACATCCTTCACGGGCTTGTCGGCGATCTTCACGTTGCCCAGCATCAGGGTGCGGGTCTCTTGCCGTGTGAGGGAATTGCCCTCCATCACATTGCTGTTGTAATTCCACTCCAAGCGGAATTGCATGTCGAGTATCTCCTTGGCGGAAGCGGACAGTGGCCCGGACGCAGCGATCCGCGCTTGCAGCTCGTCGATGCGTGCGATGAGTTCGGGCAGGGCCATGGCGCTCAGGC
>JBATND010000500.1:0-2187 GCA_049290175.1 Flavobacteriales bacterium
GCTCATACACCGAATCGGCGAAGGCCAGGTTGCTCACGCGCTGCTGCCACTTGCTTGTTGCGCGGTGCCCCTGCATCACCATGCCGGTGTCGCCCACCGCCTCCATCAAGCGCGCCGCATCCAAGGAGTCGTTGGCCTGCTGCGCCATCTTCTGGTAGTTGTCGGCCACGCGCTCGGCCTCGCCCACCATGCGGTCGCGCAGGTCCTTATCGAGCAGGAAGACCTTGGCCAGGTGCAGCGAATCGACGTTGAGGCCAATGGCCACCACGAAGCCGAGGAAGATGAGCTTCTTGCGCTGGTTGTTCTTGTACTCGCCGCTGGCGCGTTCCATGTAGCCATCGAACCAGCGGCCCAGCTCGTCCTTGAGCTTCTCAACATCGAGCGTTCGCTGCTGCGCGCCGCCATCGCCCTGCTGCGCCCGGGCGTAGTTGCGATCAAGGAAATTCACGAGCAGCCGCTTCAGCTCGCTCTCCTTCATGCTGCGCACGCCGGCATCGAGGCGCTTGGCCAGCGCTTCCTGTTCCGCCTGCACCGGCTTGTACTCCAAGCGAGCCCGTTCTTCCGGCGAGAGCGTGGCCAAGCGAACCGTTACCTCCTTGCCATCGAGGAAGGCCGCAGTCTTGAGTTGCACGCCGCCTTCGGCCAAGGTGTCGATGAGCGCGTTCGCGAAGCCTTCCGAAGGGATGTAATGCGGATAGCTGTGCTCATCGCGCCGCATCTTGTTGATGATGGGGTGCTGGTAGATGAGGTAACCGTAGTTCTTGTTGAGCGGATCGTCGAGCAGGCGGAAGATGACCTTCTGCAGGAAGACCCCGCGCTCCTTCACCCTGCGGTTCCAACTCTCGAGCAGGATGCTCACCAGGATGCTGAGCAGCGCGTACACCAGCACCAAGGAGATGATCGTGTCCACGTACGGATTGTCGAGCATGGCGCTTTCCATAGTGCTTGGGTTATTGGTTGAGACTATGGAGCATGTCCACGTGCTACTATGCTGCGGTGCGCAGGAGATGATTCTTATTCCACTGGCGCACATGCGGCCATGCGCATCAGTCCCTCACTCCCGCATCGCTAAAGTCCCTGCTTCGCGCACACGCCAAGGGGGTTGTTTTCGCTGGAAGAGGGGTCTTTAACAGGGGTGTCCGGAATTTGGCAGAGCATAAGGCAATCGCTAACCTGCCCGCAGCGCGCTTGAGGAACGAACGCGCCTAACATGACAGCGCGCGATTCACAACGCCAACCGTTCGGCTCTCATCCTGTGGTAACACCGCATCGTTGAAACGCTTCGCGCTGTTCGCACCGCACCACAGGCGCCATGGACTTTCTTGCCCACCATGAAGCGCTGGGTGAGCTGGGGTCTGGGATTGGTGTCCGTCGCGATCATCGTGTACATGCTGATCGGTGTGGATCTGCGGCCGCGCGAGCAGTATGTGGAGGAGCCCATTGTGGAGGACACCACCACGGTGCCGATGCCGCCGCCCATGGCCTTCGGCGTCTCGATGGAGGGCATGGTGCTGCGCGAAGGGCGCGTGAAAGCCGGCGCGAGCTTCGGCGGATTGCTGAGCGCGGAGGGCATCTCGGCCAGCGTGATCGAAGCGCTGGTGTCGAAAGCGCATGGCCTCTTCGATGTGCGCAAGCTGCGCGCGGGGCATCCGTACGCCTTCATCGTTCCCGATGCTGATGGCAGCGCACCGCACTACTTCATCTACGAGGCCGACCCGATCCAGTACGTGGTCTTCCATCTGCTCGCAGGAAATGAATACGTGACGCTTGGCGAGCGCCCGAGCGTGTTCACACAGCAAGCCATCGCTGCAACGGTCACCGGTGCGTTGTACAACGACCTCGCGCGTGCAGGCGCTGATCCCGTATTGGCCGTGCTGCTCAGCGAGGTGTTCGCATGGACGGTCGATTTCTACCGCATCCAGAAAGGCGATGTGTTCAGCGTGGTGTATGCCGAGCAATCGGTGGAAGGCAAACGCGTGGGCACGCCCCGCATATTGGCCGCGCGCTACGTGAGCGGTGATAAGGTGAAGGCCGCCTTCCGCTTCGGCGAAGGCAAGGAAGCCACCTACTTCGATGACGAGGGCAACAGCTTGCGCAAGGCCTTCCTCAAAGCACCGCTCAAGTTCAGCCGCATCTCATCGGGCTTCAGCGGCAAGCGCCTGCATCCGGTGCAGAAGGTGATGAAGG
>JBATND010000501.1:0-6025 GCA_049290175.1 Flavobacteriales bacterium
GTACGGGTGCGTTGATCGGGGATTTGCGCGAGCCTATTTGTATGAACGCTGCGTCAGTTTCACCTCTTCGAAGGTCAGCGGTTCCTTGTGCAGGTTCGCTTTGCCCGCATCGCCGGTCCACTCCCACGCAGCTACGTACGCGTAGTTGGCATCGTCGCGCTTGGCTTCGCCTTGCTGCGGGCCTTCGGTCTCGGAATACTCCTCGCGGAAATGGCCGCCGCAGCTTTCGTTGCGGTTCAGCGCATCGATGCACATCAGCTCGCCCAGCTCCAGGAAGTCGGCCACGCGACCGGCCTTCTCCAGCTCCTGGTTGAACTCATTGGCTTTGCCGGTCACGCGCACATCGCGATAGAACTCTTCGCGAATCTGGCGGATCTCTACGATCGCCTCCTGCAAGCCTTGCGCGTTGCGTGCCATGCCGCACTTGTCCCACATCACCTTGCCCAAGCGGCGATGGAACTCATCCACGGGCTTGGTGCCCTTGTTATTGATGAAGTGATTGATGCGATCCGTCACCTCTTTCTCAGCAGCATCGAACTCGGCGCGCTTGGTGTCGATGGGGCCGGTGCGGATGTCATCAGCCAAGTAGTCACCTACAGTGTAGGGGATCACGAAGTAGCCGTCGGCCAGGCCTTGCATCAACGCTGATGCTCCGAGGCGATTCGCGCCGTGATCACTGAAGTTGGCTTCGCCCAGCGCGAACAGGCCCGGCACGGTGGTCTGCAGGTTGTAATCCACCCACAGGCCGCCCATGGTGTAGTGTACGGCAGGGTAGATTTTCATCGCGTGGTCGTAGGGGTTCTCGCCCACGATGTTCTCGTACATGTCGAAGAGGTTGCCGTACTTCTCGCTCACCACGGCACGGCCCAACTCAGTGATTTTCTCCTTGCTGGGGTTCTCGATCTTCAGCACGTTGGCCTGCAGCTTCCCATAGCGCTCAATGGCTGCCGAGAAGTCGAGGTACACGGCCTCGCCGGTCTTGTTCACTCCGAAGCCCGCATCGCAACGTTCCTTGGCGGCGCGGCTGGCTACATCGCGCGGCACCAGGTTGCAGAAGGCCGGGTAACGGCGCTCCATGTAGTAATCACGATCCGCCTCAGGGATGTCGCTGCCCTTCTTCTTGCCTTCGCGGATCGCCTTCGCGTCCTCAAGTTTCGCAGGCACCCAGATGCGTCCATCATTGCGCAAAGACTCGCTCATCAATGTGAGCTTGCTCTGGTGCGTGCCGCTCACCGGGATGCAGGTCGGATGGATCTGCGTGTAGCAAGGATTGCCGAAGAAGGCCCCGCGCTTGTGGGCTTTCCATGCGGCGGTGACGTTGCTGCCCATGGCGTTCGTGCTCAAGAAGAACACGTTGCCGTAGCCGCCCGTGCACAGCAGCACCGCATGCGCGCCGTGCCGTTCTATCTCGCCGGTAATCAGATTGCGTGCGATGATGCCGCGCGCCTTGCCGTCCACGATCACCACATCGAGCATCTCGTGGCGGTCGTACATCTGCACAGCGCCCTTGCCCACCTGACGCATCAATGCGCTGTACGCCCCGAGCAGCAACTGCTGTCCGGTTTGTCCGCGCGCATAGAAGGTGCGGCTCACTTGCACGCCACCGAAGGAGCGGTTGTCCAGCAAACCGCCGTAGTCGCGGGCGAAGGGAACGCCCTGGGCCACGCACTGGTCGATGATGTTCGCGCTCACTTCCGCTAGGCGATGCACATTGGCTTCGCGCGCACGGTAGTCGCCGCCTTTCACAGTGTCGTAGAACAAGCGGTAAGTGCTGTCGCCGTCGTTCTGGTAGTTCTTCGCGGCGTTGATGCCTCCCTGCGCGGCGATGCTGTGCGCGCGACGGGCGCTGTCCTGAAAACAGAAGGCCTTCACGTTGTAGCCCATCTCGGCCAGCGATGCGGCGGCGGCGCCACCGGCGAGGCCCGTGCCCACCACGATCACGTCGATACGGCGCTTGTTGGCGGGCGCCACGATGCGCATGTGGCCCTTGTGGTAGGTCCACTTCTTGTCGATCGGGCCGGGAGGGATCTTGCTGTCGAGCTTGCTCATGGAATGCGGAATGTGTTCGGACGTGGCCGAGCGGCTTATCGGTTAACGAACATCCAGACAGGAATCAGGGCGAAGAGCACCGGCACCACAACGGCGAAGAAGACGCCAACGCTCTTGATGATCGGGGTGTAGCGCGCGTGGTTGATGCCAAGCGATTGGAACGCGCTCTGGAAGCCGTGCAGCAGGTGGAAGGCGAGGACGGCCATCATCACTACGTACAGGGCTACGTACCAGAGCTGGGTGAATGCCGCAGCAACGATGGTGTAGAGGTCCTTCATCTCTTGCCCTTGGCTGTCTTTCACGATTGGCAGCTCTCCGAAGTGCATCTCGTACCAGAAGTGCTTCATGTGGATCACGAGGAACACGAGGATGAGCGTGCCCAGTAGCGCCATGTTGTTGCTGGCCCAGCTACGATTGGCACCTGCGTTCTCCTTGGCGTACTTCACGGGGCGCGCCTTGCGGTTCTGGATGGTGAGCAGAAAGCCATCGAATGCGTGGAAGAGGATGCTGAAGTAGAGCAGGTAGCTCACGGCCTTCACCAGCGGGAAGGTGGTCATGAAACGGGCATACTCGTTGAACTTGCGCTGGCCCTCGGGGCTCATGTCGAGCAGCTGCAGGTTGCCGGCCAAGTGGGCTATCAGGAAGGTGACAAGGAAAAGGCCCGTGAGGGCCATCCAGTACTTCTTCGCAAGAGAGGAACCGAGGATCGCTGATCGTGCCATGATGCTCTAGCAACAACGAACGGGGTGGAAGCGTTCGCGCGGCGAATGTAGAACCCTCGGCCGAACGCGTTCCTGCCAACCGCCAGGAGTTCTCAATCGTTGCGTGTCACTCGGCCATCCTCGTGGATGGTGATCGGGGCCTCGGGCACGTCGGCCTTGGTCAGTTCGATCACCTCCTTGATGGCCCGCCCCTCCTCATCGGGCACCGGTCCGCCCTCTCCTTCCTGCTTCACGGCGATCAATCGGCCATCGATGAAGCGGCCTTCGCGATCGACGCGGATGCGTGCGATGGGCGCCACGCCGTTGTGGCCGCTTAGGTTGAAACGCGCGTAGGTGGCGAAGTTGCCGAGGCTGTAGGCGATGAAACGGTCGTTGTACAGGTCGATGGCGCGGGTGATGTGCGGGCCATGGCCGAAGACGATATCGGCACCAGCATCGATCACCGCCCGCGCGAAGGCATGTGGGTTGCCGCGATTCTCGCCGAGGAATTCCTCGTTGCGCCGGGTGATGTGGCGGTGGCTCTTGCCCTCACCGCCGCCGTGGAAGGAGACGATGACGATATCCACCACGCTGTCGAGCGCCGCTACAATGGCTTTCGCGCCTTCGATGTCGCGGAAATCGACGGTGCCGGTATTCGGCGAGAACGCGCAGAAGCCGTAACGGATGCTGTCGAGCTCAAACACCACGCTTGGCCTGCTGAGCATGCCCGCGCACTGCAAGCCAAGTGAATCGAGAACGCCCAAGGTGGCATCCCGCCCCGGCTGTCCGAAATCGCCCACATGGTTGTTGGCCACACTGAGCACATCGAAGCCCGCGTCCTTCAGGTAAGCGGCGTAGTGCTCTGGCGAGCGGAAGGCGTAGCAGCTCGAGGGGTCCTTGCATTGTTTGACCTGACCTGCGCCATTCAGCAGAACGCCTTCAAGATTGCCGAAGGTGAGGTGCGCATCACGGAGGATCGAATCGACCGGAGCAAGCAGTTCGATGCCATCCTTGGGCGGCAAGTAACCCGCATCGGGGTAGTTGGTGCCGAGCATGATGTCGCCCACGCCGATGATGACGATGGTGTCTGCCCGCAACGAGTCTCGCGGCAACGTGTCCTGAAGGAGCACGACAGGCTCATTCGTCTGGACAAGCGAGGCTTTCTCGATCATGCCCGCGTGCGCGACACGCCCTGCTTTCACGAAGCGCTGCGTGTAGTATGCAGAGGCAGAGAGCGTGTCGTAGCGGATACCGCGATGACAGCTATGCATCATGCAGATCTCGCCCTTATCGCTCACGCCGGCCACCATGGCCACGTGGCCCACATGCTTGCTGCGTGCATCGCGGCCCTTGAAGAAGAGCAGGTCACCGGGAGCCACTTCTGCCCGGTCGATGGGTTGCACTACTTGCGCCATGGCCGCCGAGGAATGCGGCAGCGCCATGCCATGCTCACCATAGATGTGGCAAACGAAGCCGCTGCAGTCGAGCGTACCAGCGCCCGGAGCCTTATAGCGGTAAGGCTTGCCCAAGTATCGCTGTCCGAAGGCCACCACCGAATCGACCTTGGCGGCAGGAAGCGGCGCGCTCATCTGTGCGCATAGCGCCACTGGGAGAAGCCCCCCCACGACTGCGGTCATCAGCTTTCCGCGCAACGACATGCCGCGAAGCTATCCGCCCGAAGCAGCAATCATCTGCTGGCAGCGGATCGGTAACGAGTTTTCACAGGCGGCAGGCCCGGCTCACAGGGTAGCGTTCAGCAATTTGCCGCTGCCGAGGATCTTGTGCAGGTATGACCTCTCCAAGGTGTTGTGGATCGCCTCCACATGGTTCATGTTGTGGCAATCGCTGCCGAGCAACTCGTACGCACCGGCATCGATGAGGCGCTCCGCGATCTCCTGCGCCTTGCGCCCGTAAGCGCCGCAAAGTGCCACCATGTTCAGTTGGAAGAGCACGCCGCGATCCTTGAGCTTCTCGAACTTCGTGAAGTCGGTGTGCCAATAGGTGTAGCGCTCCGGATGCGCGAGCACGGGCTTATAGCCCTGCGTCTGCATAGTGAAGATCAGCGAGAGCAGCACTTGCGGTTCGCTGATGAAGGGAAGCTCGAAGAGCAGCATGTTATCGCCGAAGGTGAGCACCTCGCGCTTCATCACCTTGCGTTCGAGATCGTGGTCGAGGTAGTACTCCGCGGCGGCATCCACTTCGATGCTGAGGCCCTGCGCCTGTATCTCACGGCGCAGCTTCTCCAACCCACCAAGGATGATCTCCGGCGAGTTCTTGTAGCCATCGGCCATGCTGTGCGGGGTGGTGATCACCTTCCGGTAGCCGAGCTCGTGCATGGAACGCAACAGCTCCATGCTCTGCTCCAGGTTCTGCGCGCCGTCGTCGATGCCGGGGATGAAATGCGAATGCACATCGCAGCGGAGCACGGAGAGGTCAGCAGGCCCTAAGGCCGGCTCCTTCTTCCCGAACAATCCGCTGAAAAGGCCCATGATCACTGCTGCGCGTAATGCGCGGAGTAGTACTGCTGATAGGCGCCGCTGGTCACATGGTCGAGCCATTCAGTGTTGGCGAGGTACCATTCCACCGTGCGCTCAAGGCCCACCTCGAAGGTGATGCTCGGCTTCCAACCTAGCTCGCGCTCGATCTTGCTCGCATCGATGGCGTAGCGCAGGTCGTGCCCGGCGCGGTCGGTGACGTAGGTGATGAGCTTGGCGCTATCGCCTTCGGCACGGCCGAGCTTCTTATCCATGATGCGGCAGAGCAGATGCACCAGGTCGATGTTCTTCCACTCGTTGTGCCCGCCGATGTTATAGGTCTCGCCGTTCTTGCCCGTGTGGAAGATGGTGTCGATGGCCGAAGCGTGATCCTCCACCCAGAGCCAATCGCGCACATTCTCGCCCTTGCCGTAAACGGGCAGCGGCTTGCTGTTGCGGATGTTGTTGATCATGAGCGGGATCAGCTTCTCCGGGAAGTGGTGGCTGCCGTAGTTGTTGCTGCAGTTGCTCAGCACGAAGGGCAGTTTGTAGGTGTTGCCGTATGCGCGCACGAAATGATCGCTGGCGGCCTTGCTGGCGCTGTAAGGGCTCTGCGGATCGTAAGGCGTGGTCTCCAGGAAGAGGCTGTCGTTGTGCAGCGAGCCGTACACCTCATCGGTGCTCACGTGGTAGAAGCGCTTGCCATCCATCGCGCCTTTCCACGCCTCTTTTGCTGCATTCAGCAAGGTGACGGTGCCGAAGACGTTGGTGCGCACGAAAGCGAGCGGATCGGTGATGCTG
>JBATND010000502.1:0-4349 GCA_049290175.1 Flavobacteriales bacterium
GGGACGCCTCCGATCATTGCGCGTCATTCTGTTCAACCGGTATCGCGTCCCTACGGGACGCCCCCGATCTTCATGCCTTGCGTGCTACCGATATCGCGTCCCTACGGGACGCCTCCGATCATTGCGCGTCATTCTGTTCAACCGGTATCGCGTCCCTACGGGACGCCTCCGATCATCACGCCTTGCGTGCTGCCAATATCGCTTCCCTACTTGAGCCCTGATGCACTATCGCGGCACATGCCTCAGTGTTTCACCGCGTAGTAGAGCGTCTTCATGCACTCGTTGTTCACCATGATCAGGCCCGCCTCGCTCTCCCACCAGCGCTCCGCCACGTAATCGGTGCCGGGCGCGGCGCGCATGATCACCTGCACGTCCGGTCCGAGCGCCTTGCGGAACACCTTGCCCGCCCTGCGCGTGTGGAACTCCGTTGTGACCACGATGATGGAGCTCAAGCTGTTCTCAATCGCGAAGTCGCGGATGGCCATGGCTTCTTCCTGCGTGCTCGTGCCGACCTGGAGCAAATCGACCTTCCGAAGCCATGCGCTATCGAGCTGGGCCGCATCCAGGCTCAACGCCGCCTCGGAGCGGATGATGCCGTGCAGTGCGAGCACATCATGCACACGCTCACCCGTGCAGATCATCAGCGGCGCCCAACCCTCGCGCAACAGCTGTGCGCCAACCGGGCCTCGCTCAACCGGTGCGCCGCCCAGCACCACGATCGCATCGGCCTTCTGCAATTCATCCTCCGCGATGAGCCAATTGCCAAGGGCACTGAGGAACTGAACGCGCAAGAGGAAACAGCCCAGCAGGATCGCAAGCAGCACCCCGATGCGCCACATCCAACGCACAGCGCGTGATCGTTCGCGGGGCTGAGTCGATCCCATCTCAATAAGCTCCGCTCCTTCGCCGGAGTGTCCACTCCGCAGCAAGCAGCAGCAGGATTGCGAAGAAGATCCAGCGCAGCTCGATCAGATCGGTGAAGCGCGGCTGCGTGTACGAGCGCGATGCCGACCGCTGATCCACATCCAAGGCCTCCATGATCCGCTTGGTCTCGGTGGGGCGCAGCATCAAACCGCCGGTGCGGGCCGCGATGTCGGCCAGCAAGGCATGGTCGGCAACGGTGCTCACCTGTTCCAAGGTCACTGCGCTCACGAAGAGCTCACCTTGCGCGGTCATGCGCTCGCCCTTGTGCAGGGCCTCGGCCTTCCAGCTGTAGCGCCCCACGGGCAGCATGCCGGCGCTGGCGCGGTAGCCATTACCCGCAGGCGTGAACGCGAAAGGATAGTCCCGGCCCTCCTCATCCTTCAGCGTGATCGCGACCTCGGCATCGTCCACCGCTTCATAGGACGCATTGTACACCTCGGCCGTGAGGAGCACTTGTTCATTGGACGCCACCACGGGCGCATGGTCCACGCGGAAACGCTTCTTGTCGGCCTTCAGCGCGAGGAACTGCGCCAGCTTCCGGATCAAGCGATCGAAGCGGTCATGCGAGCCGTGCATCTGGTAATCCGCCAAGCGCCAGCGCCAGAGGCCCTCGCCGCAGATGGTAGCGCTGCGCTGTCCATCCTGCTGCGCCACGGCAATCAGCGGCGCTTGCGTGCGCACCACGCCCACGCGCTGCCACGCCAGGGCCGATGCGGAACGCCCCAGGGTGTATTGCCCAAAGGGCACTTGCAGCGGCGGGAAACGCTCCAGCGCCTGCACCAGGTCGGCTTCCAAAGTGAACAAGGAGAAATCCTGCGCCGCCACCGCTTGCGCATCGGTGATCGCCGGCCGCGGCTCGGTGACGCGCACGCCGGCGAGCATGGCGTTGTAGGCATCCATGCGCGTGTTCTGCCCCAGCACATGAAGCATAGGAATGCCCTTGGCGCGCGCGCTCTCCACGAAGGCATTGGCATCGGCGCGACTGCCGGGCACTTGGTGCAGCACGATCAGGTCGTAGCCGCCGGGCGTGCCGCTGAAATCGCCTGCGAAGGCCAACTCCACCTCATAGCCCACCACGCCGCTGAGGGCGGTGCGCAACGCGCCCAGATCGGGGTGCGGCGCGGCGGCAAGGATGAGCACCTTCTGCCGCGCATCGAGCACCTCGATGAAGAAATCCATGCGGTTGTTGGCAGCTCCGCTCTCTTGCTGCACCGCCACGGCCTCCACCGTATAGCGCTGCGTGCCGGGCTTCTCGGCCTTCACGCTGAAGGCCACTTCCTGCATGAAGGGATCGGTACCGATGAGCAGTTCCTGGCTCGCCACCACCTCGGCGCCGCGCTTCAATTGCACGCGCGTGCGCTGTCCCTTCAAGAACCTGGCGGCGATGCGCGCACGCACCGGGAACTCGTTGCCCAGGAAGCAGATGCGGTTGTGGTCAACGGCCTTCACCACCAGATCGGGCCGCACCACGGTATCGCCCAAGGCAATGGTGAACACAGGCACTTGCAAGCGATCGGCATCGAAGCGCGGGTCGCGGCCACGGTTCACAATGCCATCGCCATCGAGGATCACGGCGGCGAGGTCGGGACCGCTGAAACGGTCGTGCATCGCGCGCAGCGCGGTGCTCAGGTCGGTGGCCACGGCATCCTGCGCGAAGCCGATGCCCTCGCGCAAGGCATCGCCATAGGTGAAGGCGCGCACCACGAAACGCTGGCCCAGTTCCTCTTCCAGGCGCCGCAGCTCCTCGGCATAGGTGCTGCGCAAGGCAGCGGTATCGCCCGCCAGCATCAGCGATGCCGAGCCATCGTGCAGCACCGCCACCACCGGCTTGCGCACCTCGCGCACCAGCATGCGCAGCATGGGCTCCAGCAAGAAGAAGGCGATTATGGCCACGGCGAGCGCCCGCAGCGCCGCTAGCAACAGGTTCATGCGCGGCTCGAAACCCTCCCGCCCCTGCTGCCTGCGGTACAGCCACCACGCCAGCGCCACGCCCAGCAGCACGCACAAGGGCGCGAGCCAGAGGGAATGGGCCGTGGTGATGTGCATGGGGCGCGAAGATGGGGAGCGGAAGGGCGCTATTCACACACGCGGATGCACGCGCATGCGCAAGGCCATTCACTCGGGCAACTCACCGCCGAAATGCCGATGCTGCTTGTAGCCCGCATCGGGGCGCGCCAAGTAATGCTCCATGTACGCGTCGAAGCTGTCGTTCAGCGGAACGAGCAGGTCGATGGCCACATAGCATTGCTCCCACGGCTCCAACTCGGGAGCGGTATAGGCCACATACGCCGAGAGCAGCATGCCGTGGTCGATGAGGTTGGCAAGTGCACGGTTCTCGCCCATGGCCAAGTAGCCCAGCTTGTGGCCTTGCCAGTACACCGCGACGGCATCGGGGTCGTGCTCATTGGCATACTCGCGCACCAAGTCAAGCTCATCGTTGTCCTTCATGCGTGCGACCACCCCAGCGCCCTCGTGGTATTGGAAGCCTCGCACGAATCCATCATACACGAATATGCGGTGGCAATCGCGGGTCCAGGCCAAGCGGTCCTGCTCGGCCGAACCCAATAGTTCCAGCGGCGGCAAGGTGATCAAGGCCGTGCTGCCAAGGAGAGAACGGAGGAAGGTGGGGCGGTCCATGGGTGTAAAGAAGAACCGCGACGCTTGCGCGCCGCGGTGTTGGCCTGTTAGCCCAGTTCTCACAACGGAATAATCCTTATTGTGAAAGACTTCAGGTCGGCACGAATGTAAACATGAAAAGCTACTTTCAAACCCTCCCGCGTCATTGGACCAATTGGAAGGGGCAACATTGAACTATCAAACCTCACACTAAATGGACAAGCAAGAGAAGATTATCGGTCTGGATATCGGCAGTAACAGCGTGGGCTGGGCCGTGGTGACCATGAAGGGCAATGAACTCGTGGACCTCCATGCCATGGGCTCACGAATCATCCCAAGCAACGACGATACCAAGAACTTTGAACAGGGCAAGGCCCAAACGCGCAACGCCGACCGGAGGCGCTATCGCAGCATGCGCCGCAACAACCACCGCTATAAGTTGCGCAGAGCCAACTTGGTGAAGGTTCTGAAGCTCATCGGCGCATGGCCGGATGAGTTGGGTGACAGCCTGCGGCCAAGCGACACACTGCTCACCGCCATGGAGCTGTACAACCTCCGTGCGCGCGCTGTGGACGAGCCCATCAGCCTACCGGACCTCGGACGCGTGCTCTACCACATGAACCAGCGCCGCGGTTACAAGGATATCGGTGACCTGATGGACGAGCTGCAAGGCAAGGAGAAGGATACTGATGAGGCGGAAAGCAATACGACCACCGAGGTGAAGCAGGTGACCATCGCCTCGTGTGATGTGGAGGATGCCAAAGGCAAGAAGGAGATCCTGCGGATCCGGCTTTCGGACGGAACCGAGG
>JBATND010000503.1:0-1611 GCA_049290175.1 Flavobacteriales bacterium
TGACACCACCATTGCGTGCTCGTGCTCCTTGCATTTTGCTCGGCAGTAGCGTTTGTCCACGATTCCTTCGGTAGCTCATCCGTGCGAGTGGCAAGGCTCCTCGCTCAAACCTCAAAGAATGGTGAGCGTGTGCAGATCAACCAATTGTCCATCCACAACGAGCACCAGATTGTAGATGCCTGGCTGGCGGTCACTTAAATTCAGCGTAGTGCTGTTGCTCGCAACGTTCAAGATGTATTGGTTGCTTCCGCTGCCAGCGGTCTGCGAGAGGACCAGATACGCAGAGCTTGCGTTGGTGAGCCGGTAGCTCACCATGGTTGTCCCCGAAACCGGGTTGGGCGCCACATTCGTGATTTCGTGTTCCTTGACCTTCACCTCCACGAAGTCGTAGTCCTTCACGCCATCCACGTCGGCGATTACCTCCAGCTTGTACTTGGTGCTGATGGCAGGTGTAACCGTGATGTCGGAACCGGTATGGACAAGGTTGCCTTCGGGATCGTACCAATTGTAGATGGCTGTTTCGCCAATCGGGCTCGCGCTCAGTTCCACGTTGGTGTTCGGGCTGATATGCTTGTCCGAACCCGCATCGGCGTAAAAGCCTTGCCGACCCGGCACGATGATGTGGTAGCGCTCGCCGCCGACAGCCTGGCCATCCCTCTCTTGAACGAGGTCGTAGTCGAACTTGGGCTGGCCACTCATTTGCCGAGACAGGAAATTGAACCCTACATGAGCCAACTCTCGCTGCCCCGGCGCGTAGGTGATGTTCTTCAATCGGGCAGGAGAGCCCGTAACAATTAGCTGATGCCGGTCCACACGAGAAATCACCATGTTCTCCGCCTGCATTCCACCAGCTAACCATAGATCCCACAGGGGCGCATCAAGTGTCACGCGAACTTCGGCTTCAGCGGTTACAGGATTCCCTTTGTAATACTCTGGATTCGTGAACACGAGGTCGTAGGTGCCTCCGTCCCCCCACGCATCACCCGTCAGCACTGATGCGCCATAGAGCTTATCGTCAGCCCATGTCCCTCCCGCAAGGTTCCCTTCGATGTCAACCACGGTGACGTTCTTCCAAACGATGTTGTTGTTCTGCTTCACATTGCCGTTCAGGTCAGCGGTCTCGGGCATTGGCAATCCGTCCTCAACACGGGCAAGCAAGCAGAAATGCCAGGGTTCATTAGCGAAGAAGCTGCCTGGCTCCAAGTCGTACGCGGCGGCGTAAACTTGCGGGTCCGGGGCATTCCACTCGAACACCTCAATGTGCGAGCCGCCTGCTTTGATGGAAGGGAGCAAATGAGTCGTACCAATCTGATCGCCCATTAGTGCCGGAGATGTGATGGAGCCATCCCAATGCACAGGCCATGATAACGCGGTAGCCGCTTTGGACCAGTATAAGTTCAGCGGCAAGCCTGCGGGAGACGGCTGTGAGCCTCTGTTCCTGACACGCACATAGACGTAGTTGGTGCCGCCCAGCTCATAGTGGTCCGGGTTCTGATGCTCTTGGAAGAAGACTCCGTCATCGATATCACGCCTCACCCAAATATCCGTGCTGATCCACATGGGTCCGTTGTCGATGTTGGGCTCCTCACCGCGGTCGCGCGTTTCCAAGAC
>JBATND010000504.1:0-3250 GCA_049290175.1 Flavobacteriales bacterium
TCGCATGCCATGGGTGCTGCAACCGGTGCAGCAACTGCCGCGACATTCCATGACCTGCATCGCACGCGACCATCCCGGCAACCTGTGGATCGGCACCGAGGCGCATGGCCTCTTTCGCCTGAACGGCTCACGCGCTGACAGCATCACTCCTACCGATGGCCTTGCCAGCAGCGCGGTTGAACAAGTGCTGCTCGATGGTGTGCAGAACGTGTGGATAGGCACACGCAGCGGCATCAACATGATTGAACTCGATGCCCTGCAGGACCGCGTGCTGCGCATCCTGCTCTATGGCCCCGACGATGGCTTCATCGGCGCCGAGTGCTTCCGCAATGCCTGCCTGCTCGATGCCGACAGCAGCCTCTGGTTCGGAACTGTGCGCGGCGCTACACGGCATGATCCGCGGCGCGCGATCTTCGATGAGCCTGAACCCCGCGTGCATCTCACCGATATCCGGCTCTTCTTCGAGAAGCCCGATTGGACGCCTTGGTGCAGCAGCCACGACCGCCATGGCTTGCCGCGCGACCTCCGCCTGCCCTACGACAAGAACCACCTCACCTTCGCCTTCACCGGCATCAGCCTCGCCTTCCCGGAGAAGGTCCGCTACCGCTACCTGCTCGAAGGGCACGATCCCGACTGGAGCCCCATCACCGCCACCGACCGCGTCACCTATAGCAACATCCCTCCCGGCACCTACACCTTCCGGGTGATGGCGCGTAACGCCAGCGGCGTATGGACCGAGGAGCCCACGAGCTTCACCTTCAGCATCGATTCGCCCTTCTGGCAAACGACCAGCTTCCGCTTAGCGAGTGGCGCCATGCTCTTGCTGGGCTTCTTCGGATTCACTCGCCTACGTGAGCGTCGCTTGCACCGTGATCGCGAACGCTTGGAGCACACCGTGCAGCAGCGCACCAAAGAACTCGCGCTTGAAAAGGACCGCTCCGAGGATCTGCTGCGCAACATCCTTCCCGCCTCCACCGCCGCCGAACTGAAATCGAAGGGCCGCGCCGATGCGCGACGCTACGATCATTGCACTGTGCTCTTCAGCGACTTCAAGGGCTTCACCACCTTCAGCAGCCGCATGGACAGCGACACACTTGTGAGCGAGCTGCACCACTACTTCAGCCTATTCGATCAGCTCTGCGCGCAGCATCGCCTCGAGAAGATCAAGACCATTGGCGATGCATACATGTGCGCGGCCGGGCTGCCCGAGCCTTCACCAAGGCACGCGCTGGATGCCGTGCTCATGGCCTTCGGCATGCTCGAGGCCGTTGAGCGCAGCAACTCTGAGCGCCGCTCCAAGGGCTTGCAGGAATGGCCCATCCGCATCGGCCTGCACAGCGGTCCTGTTGTGGCGGGCGTGGTGGGCACGCGCAAATTCGCCTACGACATCTGGGGCGATACCGTGAACCTCGCCAGCCGCATGGAAGCCAACAGCGAGGCCGGCCGCATCAACATCAGCGGGCCCGTGTATGCCCAGGTGATGCAATACATCGAAGCGGTCCCGCGCGGGCCGATCAAGGTGAAGGGCAAGGGCGAAGTGCAGATGTACTTCGCGCTGCGATTGAAGAAAACGTACAGCGCGGATGAGAAAGGATGGGTGGCGAATGCGTTGCTGAAGAGTTGATCATCAAATCGCGTCGAGCGCTGCCGACCGCCCCGCCAGCCACCCCGTGCTCCAGGCCGCTTGGAAGTTGAAGCCGCCCGTGATGCCGTCGATGTCGAGCACCTCACCCGCGAAGTGCAGCCCCGTTTGCACGGTGCTCTGCAATGTGAGCGGATCGACCTGCGCGAGCGAGATCCCGCCCGCCGTCACGAACTCTTCCTTGAAGGTGGTTTTGCCCTGCGCCGCGTACTTATCGTTGGTGAGCACATCGAGCAAACGCGCGAGCAAGCGCGGGCCGAGCTCGCTCAGGGGCTTGTCTGGTTGAAGGCCCGATCGTTCGAGCAAGTAGCTCCATAAGCGTGCTGGCAAGCCAAAGCCTGTTGCGTTGGCGAGTTGGCGCTTGGGATGCGCTGCGGCCTCTGCTAGCAGTTGCTCACGTGCTTGTTGCTCATTCACATCGCCGAGCCAATGCACGCGCACCGTGTATGCGTAGTTGCGTTCGTGCAACGCGCGCGCGCCGAATGCGCTGAGGCGAAGCACCACTGGTCCGCTGAATCCCCAATGCGTAATGAGCAACGGACCATTGCTCTCGAGTTTGGTGCCTTCGATCCGCAAGCGCACGTTCGGCGCCACCACGCCCATTAATTCGCGAATGCGCTCATCGGTCAGGTTGAAGGTGAAGAGCGAAGGCACGGGCGCCACCACTTCGTGTCCGAGGGCGCGCAGCCACTCCAATCCTTCAGCTTTCGGTGAGCCACCCGAGGCCACGATCATACGGTCCACTTGCAAGCTTCCTTGAGGTGTTGCGAGTTGCCAAACCTCATCAACACGCTCCATGCGCGACACTGCGCAGCTCAATCTGACACGCACACCGAGTTTCTCCGCAGCGCCTTGCAGCGCATCGATCACGGTCTGTGAACTTTCCGTACTGGGGAACATGCGCCCATCGGACTCGGTCTTCAGTTGCACGCCTTGCTGCGCGAACCATTGCACCGTTTCGGGCTGGCCCCATTGCGCGAACACCTTGCGCAGGAACGCCTCGCCGCGCGGATAGTGGCGCGCCAACTTGCGCGGCTCAGGACAGTCATGCGTCACGTTGCAGCGCCCGCCGCCGCTGATGCGCACCTTGCTCAGCAGCTTGTCGCTCTTCTCCAACAAAAGCACTTCAGCATCGGGCCTATGCGTCTTCGCACTGATGGCGGCCATATAGCCAGCCGCGCCGCCGCCGATGATCGCAATGTGCTGTTGCATGCGACGGCTAAATTGGGGCTTGCGGCCCTGTGGAGGTCAGTGAACGGAGGAAGGGATAATAGGGCAGAGCACCAATGGCACCGCAACAAACCAGAACCGCCGCCCAGGGATCCACCTCCGCATGCGGCCAAAGATGGGCTGGGTGTGTCTGACCTCAAACGATCAAGTCAAGCGGCAAGTCCGAAATGTCGCGCAGGCGCTTGCCTTGGACCATGATGTTGAGTGAATCCTCGGCATCGCCCATGCGCAGGTCCTTCACGGTATCTAGCAGTTCATGAAGCGCGAAGTGGTACACATGGTCGATGTCGCCGGTTCCGAGAGCAATGGAGGCAATGCGGCTGGGCGTGGGTTCGCCTGTGATTACCGCAATGTGCGGCAGGCGTCCTTTTCGGTTGC
>JBATND010000505.1:0-5132 GCA_049290175.1 Flavobacteriales bacterium
TTGCCGTTGGCCGCATGAGTTCTCAACAAGAACGCCGAGTTATGAGTCCCCTGGACCCCATGAAAACAACAGCACCAAACACATTAACCTTGTCTGAATCCTGTCCAGTTCAACCCGACCACCTCACGTTCAAGCTATCAATGCCTTCCGCTGTTCGCGACAGTGCCGATCAAGTTGTCAGTTACATGAGGCACGCAATCTATCTTGACGAGGAAGGGAAAAGAAAGCTAATCGAGTTAGTGAATGAACCTAAGCTGAACCCAATCTTATTCGAACTGCTGAACGACTCTAATCCAGTTGTCGCTTGGAACGCGAACCTGCTCTTGTATTACAGTAATTCAGTTGATGGAACAGCGTTGGAGCAATACCAGCCTGCCGGATGCACTGACTGGATGAGTCAAGGTAGACCTCTCGATATTTCTTTTTGGAAGGCTCGGATACATGCCGAGCAACACTAAACGCCCCCGCTAGCGCGGATGTTGCTGGTTCGGATCTGTGATCCGGACCAACGGAACTAAAGCCCCTGTAGGATCTCCGGCCCGAACCACTTGGCCGCATCGAAAGGCAACCCGATCACACGCTTGATCAGTTCATCACCCAACTGCGCGTAGCGTGCGCAATCGCGCCGGTAGCTGAGCGTAGGCTGCGCCTACGCTCAACATGAACAGGAACACGGTAGCCTTGGGCTACCCTTTGCGTTTCCCGAACCGCTGCTCTTTCATGAGCGAAGGCCACTAGCGCCCAGGACCGTTGTTCCGGAACTCAATGATGGTGTTGAGGACTTCGAGGAACAAGGGGCAGCATGCCCGTGTCCTCCACAATGTCACCCGATCTCAGCGCTCCTGCCTACGCCGCCAAGCCTTCAGCCAGCCCCGTTCGTTCACGCAATCCGCCAGGCGCTCGTCTAAAGCAACGAAGCCCCGGATCGCTCCGGGGCTTCGCTCATTCGTTCGGTGCGGATCAGCGCATCACTTCAACGCGCTGCACCTTGGTCCAATCGGCGGTGCTCACCAGCACAGCGTATTGGCCGCTCTGCAGTGCGCTCATGTCAATGGTGCCAACAGCGCCTTGCAGCAAATTGATCGGCGCATCGATCACCGTGCGTCCGCTCATGTCGATCACGCGCGCACGGGCATTACCAGTGGTTGCGCCCAAGCTGATGTAGAGCAGGCCATCGGTGGGGTTCGGGTACACCGTGAAGCCTCCAGTTCCTTGCTCTTCGATACCAACTGCGCCGCAGCCTACGGACCAACGCAAGGGCAAAGGCACCAGGCCATCATCGCACGATCCAGCACCATTGGTCTGTATGCGCATCGTAATGGTATTGCTGGCGTTCTGCGAGTTTACCGCGAAGCCTGCGAGGTTGCCGCCGTTGTTGCCTTGGTAGATCACCGTGGCGGTCTCATCGGCGCCATTGTACACCACGATACGGTCACCCGCGAGCATGGGGCCTTGCAGGAAGGCGATGGTGGTGGGCACGGGCAGGAGCGACCGGTAGGTGTACCAGCGGTCCTCGTTGTTCTCGTAGCAGTACTCGTAGTTATCGAAACCGCAGCTCACGATCACGCAGCTATCACTGGGGAAGGTGAGCGAATCGCTCAGGTAAGTGCAGCCCGGCTCGCTCAGGTCGGTGATGCCGAAGATGCTGAGACTATCCTGCCCGTAGGGTCCGAACGTGAAGATCCCCACATTGCTCACGCTCTGCGACGTGCCGGTGACCACGTTCTCGATGGTCATTCCATCGCTGCTCGGCGGGGTGGTCACGATCACCTCAGCCATGTAGCTGCGGTGCAAGCAATCCTCGATCAGGTTGTAGCTCACGCCAGGCGCGGCGCAACCTGTGCAGGTCACATTCCACTCCCATGGATCCCAGTTGGTGGTGGAAGTAATGCATGCCACCGAAGCATCCGTGGTCAGGGTCATGTACAGGTTCTGGCCAGTGCTGGTGACGTTGATGGTCTCGTAAGGGAAGCCGACGCCCAAAACCGCGCTGCCTGTGGGTCCGAGATTCTGAGTGCCAGCACCGTGCTGGAAGAGCAAAGGCGCAGTGGCGTCAGGACCATCGTAGATGCGCAGGTTATCCCAAGTGTTGCTCTCGATGGTGCCGCGCACGAAGGCGAGGTTGAGGGTGGCACCGGCTGAGGGAGCTTCCCATGCCCATGCGCGGTTCTCGTTGTTGATGTAGCAATAGGTCTCGTTGAGCGGCGCGGACCCGCACAGGAAAGTGGGGCACAGCGGGTTCACCAAGGTGCCCGACGATACGCTGCACAGGCTGTTGGCCGGATTAGCCGCCGTGACGCTCGTGGGCGTTCCGCTGGTGAAGGGACCAACCGTCCATGTGCCAGCAGCATTTGCGACCACGTCTGGGGCGCCACCGGTGTTGGTGATGTTCAATGTTGTGGCCGAACCCATGCTGGCCACGTTCACCGCAACCGAGTATTGGAAGTTGGCGCAATCCTGCACGATGCTGAAGGTGGCGGCCGGCGGCACGCAGTCGAGGCAATCGACGGAGAACTGCACAGGGTTCTGCACAGCGCTGGTGGCGCAGTCGGTGAAGCCGTTGGCCAGCACGCGCACGGTCATGCGATGCTCCGGGTTGGTGGTGAAGAAGAAGAGCCCAGTGATGTCGGTTGCATTGCCGTTGCCGGAGTAGATCAGCGGGGCGTTGATGTCGCCGCCATCATACACTTCAACCACGTCGCCAGCGAACACCGTTCCGCCAGTGAAAAGGATCCCGAGCGGGAAAGTGCCTGTGCCCTGATAGTACCAGCGCACGTCGTTGTTGTTCGCATAGCAATAGCTCACGGTAGCAGGCGTGCCGCAGTCGATCAGGGTGGGGCAGGTGCCGGTATCGGTGAAGTTGCCCTTCGCGATGTTGCAGAGGTCGTTGCTTTCGTGCGCAAGGGTGAGGTTCACGATCTCGCCGAAGTTGAAGGGCCCCACATTGGTAATGCCCAACGGCAGGCCGGTCTGCGTCTGCGGAGCGCCTCCATCAACGGTGTAGATCACCGAGGCCGTGGCGCCATCACCGGTGCTGGTCACATCAACGGCAAGGCTGAATTGGTCATTGGCGCAATCGTCAACGACGGTCACGGTGCCCTGCGGGATCTCGCAATCCAAGCAGACCACCTCCCACTCCCAGCTATCGTAGGTGGTGGTGGGGAATGGCCCACCGCATTGCACCGACCCATCAGAACTCATCTCCATGTACAGGTTACCGGTCACGCTGTAGATCTCAACGCCGTAGTAGGTCGTGAGTGCGTTGTTGATCGCGCTGCCCACGGGCCCAAGGTTGTATGTCGTGGCATTGTTGTGCTCGAAGACAAGCGTACCGGTGGCATCCGGGCCATCATAGATCCGGAGGTCATCAAATGTGTTGCTCTCGATGGTGCCGCGGATGAAGCGCAACCGGAGGGTTCCAGTGCCCGAGGAGAGATAGCTCCAACTCCGGAGGTCGTTGGGCTCGTAGCAATAGGTCTCCTCCAAAGGAGGTGCGCCGCACACAATGATGTTGGGGCAATCGCCGCCATCGGTGATCAAGCCCAACTCGAGGTTGCACGCTGGATCGCTCTCATGCTGCACGAAAACCGAGACATTCTGATTGATGGTGAAGGGGCCCAGTACCGTGATACCCGCAACAACGCCGGGCAGGAATACGGGATCACCGCCATCGACCGCATACACGATGGTAACCGTGCTGCCATCGCCGGTGCTGGCCACGTTCACTTCCACATCGAAGCTGTTGTTCACGCAATCGTCCACGTTGGTGGCGGTGGCCTGGGGCAATTGGCAGTTCAGGCACTGCACCTGCCAATTCCAGCTCTGGTATTGTCCATCGGCGCAAGATCCGAAGGCCGTGCTTGTAAGCCTCATGTGGAAGGAGCCCGAGGTGCTCACCACGAACACATTGCCCAGATCGAAGTTGGCATCGCCGGTATGCTGGAAGAGGATGGGGGCGGTATCGTCGGTGCCGTCGTAGATGGTGAGCACATCATTGAAGCTCGCATCGATGGTGCCGCTGATGAAGTCGAGGATCATGGAGCCGCTGCCCCCGAGCGAAGTGTAGTTCCACACCTTCGTCTCGTTGTTCGCATAGCAGTATCCGAAGCTCTGGGCTTGATCGCCGCAGAAGATGAACACGGGGCATTCGCCGCTCTCCACGATGGTGCCCAGGTCCATGCTGCAACCGGGGTCGGAATCATGCTCCACAACAATGGCGACCTCTTCACCGGGGAAGAAAGGCCCAAGCTCCGTTACGCCCAGCCCTACGTCATCGACGCTCTGGACGAAACCGAACACGTCGTACACAATGTCAACCGTAGCGCTGCTGCCCAAGGAGACCACATCGACGTTGATCATGAAGAAGCCGCCGGCGCAATCCTCATTCAGCGTGGCGTAGGCGAGCACGGGGGCGCAACCGCCGAAGTATTGCACGTCCGTCTCAACGCATGCGCTCTGCTGGTCGCAGGCGTCGTTGATGGTCCAATGCGGATACAGATCAGCAGTGCCCACGGCGAGCACATCCACAACGGCATAGCCCTGCGCGACCACAGGCCCAGTTGGTGCGCCTTCTCGCACGGTGATGTAACCGCCGGATGAAAGCCTGAAGCGGTAGGTGGCCCCGTCCTCGATGCCCGTTACGTGCGAGTACTCAGACTCGTAGCTGCAAGTGGAGATGAGGGTAATGGCACCGCCAGCATCAGGTGTAATGGCGCCCGATGGGAACAGGAATTCATTTAGGCAGTCGCCTTGAGCGAAGGCGGGTGCGGAGGCTAGAAGCGTAACGCTCAGCAATGTGCCGAGCAGGCGTCCAAGTCGAGACATGGTCTTGGGTTTAGGTCCGTGAAGTTGGCGCCGAAGGTAGTTTTTTGATCCTGCCTTCTCAGCGTACACGAACTACCTGTCAACAGTGCTTGTTGGAAGGCTCCGCCAGATGGGCATTACGGCTATGCCTCAGGGCCTTGCGAAGGCCGCCTTCACGGCATCATACGCCGGCTTCGGATTGCCCTCGTAATCAACGATGCTCCAGCTCGGCCCCGGCCAGCAGTCGTTCAGTTGCCAGAGCAAGGTGCCCATGCAGTGCGGACGTGCATCCATGTGGGCATCGATGGCCATCTGGTAGGCCTTGGCCT
>JBATND010000506.1:0-4694 GCA_049290175.1 Flavobacteriales bacterium
CAGCAGTTCCTTCTGGATCATACGCTTAATCGGCCGCGCGCCGAATTGTGGATCGAAGCCCGTGCTTGAGATGTGCGCGATCAGCTCCTCGCTGGGCAAGAGGTGGATGTCCTTCTCCTCCAGCTTCTGCAGGAGCATGTGCAGTTGCAGTTTCACGATCTCCCGCACATCCCCCTGGCTCAGCGGACGGAACATGATCAGCTCGTCCACGCGGTTGAGAAATTCGGGGCGCACGGTCTTACGCAGAAGGTCCATCACCTCACGTTGGGTCTTCTCGATCACCTCTTCGATGTTGTTGTCCTTCAGGCCTTCGAAGTTCTCCTGGATGATGTGCGAGCCGATGTTGCTCGTCATGATGATGAGGGTGTTCTTGAAGTTCACCACGCGCCCTTTGTTGTCGGTTAGGCGGCCATCGTCCAGCACTTGCAGCAGGATGTTCCACACGTCGGGATGGGCCTTCTCGATCTCGTCCAGCAGCACCACGCTGTAGGGCTTGCGGCGCACGGCCTCGGTGAGTTGGCCGCCTTCGTCGTAGCCCACGTAGCCCGGGGGCGCACCCACGAGGCGGCTCACGCTGTGGCGCTCTTGGTACTCGCTCATGTCGATGCGCGTCATGGCGTGCTCATCGTTGAAGAGGATCTCGCTGAGCGCCTTGGCGAGTTCGGTCTTACCGACGCCGGTGGTGCCAAGGAAGATGAAGGAACCGATCGGTCGCTTCTCATCGCCCATGCCCGCGCGGCTGCGGCGTACGGCGTCGGCCACGGCATGCACGGCCTCGTCCTGACCGATCACGCGCTTGTGCAGTTCATCTTCGAGTTTCAGCAGTTTGGTGCGCTCAGCTTCGAGCATGCGCGTTACCGGCACGCCGGTCCAGCGGCTCACCACGGCGGCGATCTCTTCCACGTCCACCTCCTC
The DNA here is from genome assembly GCA_049290175.1 of Flavobacteriales bacterium. Taxonomy (GTDB): domain Bacteria; phylum Bacteroidota; class Bacteroidia; order Flavobacteriales_F; family PHOS-HE28; genus PHOS-HE28. The sequence goes on from JBATND010000506.1 coordinate 916, forward strand.
CTTGATCATCTTGCTCTCCGCCTGCAGCTTCAGCAATTCATCCTTGGCTGCGAGTAATTCCTTCTCGGTCTCCTGGATGCGGCCGTAGCGGATCTCGGCCACTTTCCCGAAGTCGCCCTCACGCTCGTACTGCTGCGCCTGGTGCTTCAGCTCCTCGATCTTGTCCTTGGCGCTGTTGATGCGCTCCACCAATTGGCGCTCGCTCTCCCAACGCGCCTTGAAGCCATCGCGCTGGCCGCTAAGCTCCGCGAGTTCCTTGTTCAGCTCGGCGAGTTTGGCCTCGTCGTTCTCGCGTTTGATGGCCTCGCGCTCGATCTCCAGCTGCATGATGCGGCGGTCGATCTCGTCGAGTTCCTCGGGCTTGGAGTTGATCTCCATGCGCAGTTTGCTGGCGGCCTCGTCGATGAGGTCGATGGCCTTGTCCGGCAGGAAACGATCGGCGATGTAGCGCGTGCTCAGTTCTACGGCGGCGATGATCGCGGCGTCCTTGATCAGCACCTTGTGGTGGCTCTCGTACTTCTCCTTCAGGCCGCGCAGGATGGAGATGGCGTCCTCGCGTGAAGGCTCATCCACCATCACCTTCTGGAAGCGGCGCTCCAAGGCCTTGTCCTTCTCGAAGTACTTCTGGTACTCGTTGAGCGTGGTGGCGCCGATGCTGCGCAACTCGCCGCGTGCGAGTGCGGGCTTCAGGATGTTGGCGGCGTCCATGGCGCCTTCGCCACCGCCCGCACCAACTAGGGTGTGGATCTCGTCGATGAAGAGGATGATGTTGCCTTCCGAGGCGATCACCTCCTTCACCACGGCCTTCAGGCGCTCCTCGAATTCGCCCTTGTACTTGGCGCCGGCGATCAATGCAGAAATGTCGAGGCTGAAGACCTGCTTGCCCTTGAGGTCCTCGGGGATGTCGCCGCTGACGATGCGTTGCGCGATGCCTTCGGCGATGGCCGTTTTGCCCACGCCGGGCTCACCGATCAGGATGGGGTTGTTCTTGGTGCGGCGGCTGAGGATCTGCAGCACCCGGCGGATCTCCTCGTCGCGGCCGATGACGGGATCGAGCTTGTTGTCCTTGGCGAGCTGGTTGAGGTTCTTCGCGTACTTGTTCAGCGCGTTGTAGGTCTCCTCTTGGCTCTGGCTGGTGACCTTGCTGCCCTTGCGCAGGTCCTTGATGGCCGCGATCAGGTCCTTCTTGGTGACACCGTTGTCCTTCAGCAACTGGCTCACGGTGTCGCCGCTGTCGAGGATGCCGATGAGCATGTGCTCCACGCTGGCGAATTCATCGCCGAACTCCTTCAGCGCGGCGAGGGCCTTGGTGAGCGCATCGCTGCTGTATCGGGAGAGCGAGATCTGTCCGCCGCTCACTTTCGGATAGCCTTGCACGATGCGGTCGAGCGCCTGCGTCATGGCGGGCACGTTGACGTTGAGCTTCTTCAGCAGGAAGGGCGTCACGTCGGGGTCCACCTCCAGGATGCCCTTGAGCAGGTGGCCGTTCTCGAGCATCTGCTGGCCGTATCCGCTGGCGATGGTCTGCGCCTGTTGGATGGCCTGCTGGGAGCGGATGGTGAATTTGTTGAGGTCCATCAGTTGGATGGTTGGGGGTTGATGGTTGACCGCGAAGCCGGTCACTGCGAGCCAGCCTGACGAAGGAAGGCGCAGCGAAGCAGGCTCGTGAGCTTTGAGATTACTCTCCGCCTATCAATGCCCGCTCCGCCGCACAATAGCGGCGCTTCTGGCAGGTGAAGTTCGTGCGTTGGTGCCAGAACGTCCCATTCGCTCTTCGCAGTGCGCAACAATGGCGTATCGGGTTGCATCGGGTGGCGCATCTTCGCGAGCCATGCGGAACGAAGCGGATGCTTTTCGGAAGCAGTTGCAGGCGGAATGCCTGGCGGTACTGGAGCGCAGGAGCGCTGCGGACCACCGTGCAGTGCTGATGCGTGCGCGGCTATGCGCGGAGCTGGCGTGCAAAGTGGCTATCGGGCATGCGTGGTCGGCGAGCCGGGCGGCAGAGGCCATGGCAGGCGTCAGCTTGCAGGACCTGCTTTATACGGTGCAGCGCAATGGACTGATGCCGCCTGACCTGCTGAGCGCATTGCATGTGCTGCGCAGCGCAGGGAACAAGGCAGCTCACGGCGAGGCGGTTGGCGCGCACGATGCTGAGTTGGGCGTTGCGGCCTTGCGCGTGGTGATGCAGCGCTTGCACGATGAGGTGATCCACGCCCCCTTGCCCAAGGCTGTCCGCGATGCCTTTGGGTCTTCCGATCCGTTGAGCCAGCTCAAGCGCGAGCGTGAAGAACTTCTTCATGCGCAAGCCATCAAGCAGCAGGAGCGCGACAAGCTGGAAGCGGAGCAGCGGGCCAAAGCCGCCGAACTGGATCGTGTGGCGCAGGAGCGCGATGCCCGTTTGCGCGCCATCGAGGATCGCATCAACGAGCAGCTGAAGATCACGGATGAGTTGAGCCGGTCCTTGGCGCAGGCACAGCCATTGGCAGCAATGCCCTCGGTTGCAGACAAGCCGATTGCCCGGCGCGGCAGGTGGCCGTGGGTGGCCGCGCTGGTCGTTATTGTAATGGCATCAGTGTGGTGGGCCATGGACCGCGACCGGACAATTCCCGCATCGTCGCCCGTTGCATTGTTGAAGGATGAGTTCCGTGTGCTGGTGATCCCCTTCGCGGTGCTGCAGGACAACCCCATGCTGGAGGTGGGCATCCACGATGCCCTGCGCAAGCGATTGAATGATCGCGCGGCGCTTCTTCCACTGCCGCTCACCGTGGTGATCGATAGCGCACGAGGCCCTGTCGCAATCACCGAGGAAGAGGCCATAAGCCGCGCGCGCGACCATCGCGTGCGGATCGTGCTCTACGGCGAGGTGGTGGAACCCACCGCAACCGACAGCGGTACCATAGAGCTGCGCTGGGCCGACACGCTCACAGCGCAATCCTACAAAGGCACCTTGAAGCCGAGGGCCTTCCGCACGCTAGCCGATAGCGCGGCGATCAAGACACTGCTTGCAGCGCACACAATCACAGAGTTGTCCATGGCTTATGCGCTGTTCCAGGCGAAGCGCGATTCGGAGGCCCTGGCCATGCTCTACACCACGCCTGTGGTAACGCCAGAGGGCCTCACCTCTGTGCAGTTGTACAGGGCGATCGGCCATCATCGAGCGGGTGAATTGCCCCCGGCCATGCGCGAGTTGGAGGCCGTGCTGGCGCGCGAACCGAACAACGCCTATGCGAATTCGCGCATGGGCTTCGTGCTCGATGCCAATGGCAATAGCACCGCTGCCATCGGGTTCTATGCGAAGGCCGTGATGCTGGAGCCGAGCAACGCCGACTGGTGCTTGGCGCTGGCCCGGCTGGTGGGCGACATTCACGATCCGGCGAACCTTGATCGCAAGCGCTCGAAGGAACTCATCATGCAGGCCTTCCGGGCCGACAGCTCCCGCGCCGATGTCTGGGACGCGATGGGCCAAGTAGCTCTGTATGAGAAACGGGTAGGCGAGGCGCAACGAAGATTCGAGCGCGCATTGCGCATCGACAGCGCCTTTACCGGGGCGCAGCACAACTTGGCGGAAGTGCTCGCGGTTTTTGCCGATACGCTCGACATGCCGCGCGCGGAGAGCCTGCTACGCAATGTGCTACGTGCTGATAGCTCCCGGACGCACGCAGCGCTGTTGTTGGCGCAGGTGCTGCGTGCCCAGAAGAAGGAACCTGATTTGGCCGACCGCCTCTTCCGAAAGAGCAAGCAGGAGGATCCGCAGTTCCGCCAAGGCGCGCTGCGAGGCG
>JBATND010000507.1:0-2744 GCA_049290175.1 Flavobacteriales bacterium
ACCAAGCTCCAATCCGGATCCTCATGGGGCGGTTCGAATGCCGAGAAGAAGAAGATGATCGCCTCGGTACTCAGGCCGAGGATCAGGAAAAGGTCGGCCAAGGGCCAGTGCTGGATCTTAAAGAGCGCGCCCACGATCACGACCGCTGCACCGAGTCCGTACAGTTTGGCCATGAAGTTCTTCCACTTCTTGCTGCCTGGTTTCATCGTTCGTCCTTGCGTTTAGAGGTTCGTCTGAAGGTTTAGGGAATGGCTGTTGAATGCGGCAGCGCTGGTTCGGTAACGGCCGCGGTTCACAGTATGGTCTAGAGGTCTTCGGCGTTCACGGCCTTGCCACGGCCCAAGAAGGTCATCACCGAGCGGAAGCCGATGTAAGCCTTCGTGGTGTCCTGGTACTCGTAGCTGCGCGTGCCCGTTTGCATGTAGTAGCCGATGTCCTTCCACGAGCCGCCTCGAATCACCTTGCGTTTCAGGCTTGGTGCGTCGGTTGCGAGCGCATCGTAAGCGTATTCGGGGTTGAGGTCGTGTGCGAAATCATACACGCTCTCGTCGTAGGCAGTGCTGGTCCACTCGCTCACGTTACCGGCCATCTGGTAAAGGCCGTAATCGTTCGGGGTGTAGCTGTCAACAGGCACGGTGTGGAAGCCGCCATCGTCAACATAGTTGCCGTGCAAGGGCTTGAAGTTGCCCAAGAAGCAGCCTTGACGATTCCGCACGTACGGACCGCCCCATGGGTACGGAGCCAAGTCCAGACCACCGCGGGAAGCATACTCCCATTCGGCTTCGGTGGGCAGGCGGAAACGATTCACGAAGGCTTCTCCATTATGCTCCAGCCAGCTATTCATGAGCTGCGTGCGCCACACATTGAAGGCATTGGCCTGCACCCAAGTGATGCCTACCACCGGGTAATCATCGTAGGCCGGATGCCAGAAATAGTTCTCGGTCATCGGCTCGTTGAACGAGTAGGTGAAGTCATGTACCCACACCAGTGTGTCAGGATACACATTGATGACTTCCTTGATGATGAACTTGCTGCGGTCGCTGTGACCACGGATGGCGTTGTTCTGGCCTTTGGTATTGGTGTAGCTCAGGTCCAGATCACGCGCCCAATTGCTTGGGGTGCCTTTCCGGGCAGCCTCCTTCAGGTCAATCCAGTAGTACTCGAACATGAGCTTGCGGGTGTCCACCTCCTTTCGGCGATAGAATCGCTCACTCTCGCTGAGGAACATGTCCGCCAGAGCTTCGCGCTCTTCGTCACCCCACCAATTGATGCGTGTCTTCCAGTTAAGAACCGGAGGATCCAGTTCCTCGCCGAATTCATCCTCGGTAGTCACATGTTCACCGATGTCCTCGTCTCCAAGGATCCGCTTGGCGATTGAGTCACGCACATATTCCACGAATTGGCGGTACTCATTGTTCGTGATCTCCGTCTGATCAATGTAGAAGGCCTGCACCGATACGGTCTTGCTCTTCGCATTGATGGCGTAGGGCACATCCTGATCGCTGGGGCCCATCACATAGCTGCCCATAGGGATGTAGTTCATCCCATAGGGATCAACTTGAAACCAACCCGGCCTTCCAAGGGCACCCGTGAGTTGCCCTTGGCCGCCTCCGCCACAGCTCGCCAGCAAGCCGATGGCTACGAGATACAAGATGGGACGTTGCATGTTCTTCCTGTTTTGCCGATCTGTTCTTCCTTGCAGGGACCCTTGGCTTTCAGGCACTTCGGGTAAGCGAACACCTTGAGCCAGGCACTTTACGGCAGTGGAGGTTCGGTTGTTTCGGTCGTGGATCAGAGGAAACGCACGCTGCTGTGGCGTTGGACACTTGGTGGTTTCACGAGCAACGTGCAGAAGTTCAGCATGATCTCGTGGCTGCCGCTGCTGTAATTCCTGAGTTTCGAGGTGGTTACGTCGTAGCTGTAGCCGATTCGCAGCAACGACTTGGTGGTGGGCTTGAACTGGTACCCGATGAGCGGTGCGATGAAGTCGCTCGTGCTGTAGGAAACGCCCAGCCAAACCATGTTATTATAGAGGAAGTTGGCCGTGAGATCGAACTGCGTGGAGGTGCCATCGGTCTTCACCAAGGCGCTTGGCTGCAGCACGTACTTCTGATTGCCTTGGATCTTCCAGTTGTAGCCGGCCTGCACGAAATAGTGCCTGCGCTGCTGGATGCTCACGTTACGCAGCTCAACCTCGGTGAGGTGCGTGCTGCTGATGCCAGCCCAGAGGGTCGGGCTTACGTAGTAGATACCTGCAGCCAAATCCCATCCCATATCAGAAACCCCATTGAAAGGAATGGCGTTGTCGTTCGTGACACCGTCAGTGGCCACCCACTTATTGCCTAGCGTATGGCTCATCATTCCGGCAGCGAGACCGATTCCAAGGGTGCCCGGCCCGAGCCTGCGATGGAAGGAATAGCTCAAGCGAGCGTAGGTGCTCTTCTGTTGGCCGAGCTCATCCATGAACACCGAAAGGCCAACCCCCGAGCTGATCTTGGAGATCTTGCCTTGGGCGTTGAGCAGCGCCGTTTTGGGAGCGCCGTCGAAACCTGTCCATTGCTGCCTGAGCATCAAGGTGCCGCACAACTCACCAGAGGTGCCAGCCACACCAGGGTTGATGGAAAGGCGATCGAACATGTACTGCGTGAGTTTCGGATCCTGCTGAGCGTACATGGCGCTCGCGATCCCTACGCAGCAGATTGCAGTAACTATCCCCCTCATGCTTGTTATCCGTTCGGTTTGGA
>JBATND010000508.1:0-6442 GCA_049290175.1 Flavobacteriales bacterium
CGAGCACCACGAATGCGCGCAAGGTCTCCACATTCACGCCTGCGAGGCTCACTTGCTCGGCGGCAGGATTGGGATACATGTTGAATGCTGCTAGCTCTTCCTCCGTTGGCACATCCGTGGTGATGCCGCATGGGTCATTGAGCAGGTTGATGATGCCGGGATGGCTGCATGAGTAGCGGAAGCCCTTCTGCGGGCCCGCGTTGTATTGCCACACCACCGCATTGCTGCTATTCACCTCGTACATGTACTGCCCGCTCACCGCGCAGAACACGTTGCCGTTGGGCATGAGTTCCTGCGCGCTCTGGCCGCTCGCATTGGCCAAGCAATTATGCCGGAACTGTTAAGTGGTAGGCCCCCATACCGTGCCGGGCGTCCAAGGATAAGTGTAGCCGTCCCGATCCGGATTGATGGCATCCACGACAGAAGAGTTACTGGTGCCACCGCTGTTATTGAAGAAGGAGATCCAGCCGTCCATGGCGCCGCCCCGCACCCACTTGGGATCATGCACAGCAGCCGTGATGCGCTGGGTTCCGGCAACGCCATAGTTCGCAGGCTTGCCCCAGCGGAAGAGGAAGTCTCCGCCACGGCCACTGTTTCCCCCGGTGTGGCCCGCTGCCTCAGCCGTGGTGGTGCTGTGATCGATGATGATGATCTCGCTGAGGTAGCGCGCGCTGAACACGATCTGATCCAGCTCCTCATTGTAATCGATGCCGTTCTCGTGGAACCAGTCAATGGCATTCGCACCGCCGGAATTCGCGACGTTGATGTTCATCCGGTGCGGGTTCTCAGCGATGGGCATGTAGTTCGGTTTGTTGGGGTCCACGTACTGGATGAAACGATCCTGCATCTCCCACTGCCACACTATTTGCGCTGTGCTACCGGTTGGCTGTATCTCGATGATGCGGCCGGGATACTTGTTCGAGTTGCCCGAATAGCCCAACGCTTGGAGTTGGGCGGCGGTGCGGCGCACGTAAGCAAGCAAGAGCACATTGCCGTTCGGCATCAGGCACATATCGTGGTGCGTGACGTAGTCAGCGGTGGAATAGATGAAGTCCCAAACCACCTGTCCTTGCGGATTCAGCTCCTGCACGCGCCCGCTCACCGCTGCCGTGTTGATCTGGTTGCCGCTGTTCACTGCCGTGCGCACGATGTTGCCGTTCGGCTTCAAGGCCATGGCATAGCTGTAATTGGTGGGGCAGGTCCAGGTGTAGGCGATCTGCTGGTTGGCGTTGATCAAACGCGCAGTAGTGCTGTTGCTGGTACCGTACAGCGCGAAGCCATCGAAGGCCTGACCTGAAGCGTGACTGCATAGGCCTATGGCCAACACGGCCATAAGGCCATGGGAAATGCGGAATTGCATGCGCGTGGGAATGGGTTTGGTTCCACCAGTGAGTTCCGCAAGGGTAACGGATACTTCATACTGGCTTGAGGCAAATTTGACACGCGGATAGACATGACCTAATCCCGTTGGTTTAACCGCTACAAGCTGACGACGAGCGGGTTTCGACAAGCGACGGGCTTCTATCGCCGAACCCCAATGACCGAACTATTGGTCGGTGGCTCCGAGCGGAATAGTAGCAAGCACCGCATACGGACCGGTGGGTGCCAAGGAGCGCTTCAACAAAACCAATTCACCTACGGTATGCACTTCGGCGAACGCATGCGGCGCCAGCGTGCTCCAAGCCTGATCGAATTGAGCGGGTTTCAGACCAGCGGCGATGGTCAGGTGCGGATGGTCCGTGACATGAAGGCCAGCTTGAATCCGTGGGATGGCCCTAGCAACAAGGGCAAGCTCCTTTCGCAAGGAGGCGATAGCTGCCTTCTCCACCGGGTCGATGTAGATGGTGCGTTGGTCGGGAAAGTGGGTGATGCCCTGATAGGAAAGACCGAATCCTCCTGAACGCTTCGCCGCTGGCGCAATCGCAGCGAGGAGTTCATCCTCCAATCCATCGGCCGCATCGCAGAAGAACAAGGTGATGTGCGGCATCAGATTGCGCCCGCCGAAACCGCCGATGCGCGCATGCAACTGCTCGCGCATGGCCACCACGGCCGCGCTCACTTGGGGCGAAGGCGGGATCACCAGCAGGTAGCGATGCGTGGCAGGCATGCGTGCAAAGCAAGGCCATCGCCACCTTTGGCGCATGTGCTATGGCGTGAAGGCCCGAACGGAGATGTCGCTGCGGATCGCGAAGAGCAGGGGCAATATCGAAGCAGCGGAGAAGCTCGCGCGCCTGCTGAACCCCTACCCCGAATTCGACCTGCATTACGGCAATGCATTCACGCACCCAAAATTGGTGGTGTACACCGATGCCGCGCCACGCGAACCGCAACTCTCGCTCTGGGGGCTGGTGCCCGCTTGGGCGAAGGATATTGAGCAGCGCAACCAACTGTGGAACCAGACCCTGAACGCACGCGGCGAGAGCATCTTCGAGAAACCCGCGTTCCGCACATCGGCCAAGAGCAAGCGGTGCATCGTTCATGTCGAAGGGTTCTATGAGCACCACCACTTCGGCAAGAAGACCTACCCCTACTTCATCCACCTGAAGGACCGATCGCAATTCGCCTTGGCCGCGTTGTGGGAGGAATGGAACGACAAGGAATCCGGCGAACCGCTGCACACCTTCAGCATCGTGACCACCGAGGGCAACGACCTGCTGAAGCGAATCCACAACAACCCGAAGCTCGAAGGGCCACGCATGCCGGTGATCCTCACCGAAGCCGAAGAGGAATTATGGCTGGCACCGATCAACAGCGCTGCGGATGAGGAAGCCATCAACCGGCTGATCAAGTCCTACCCAGCCGAAGCCATGGCCGCGCATCCGGTGAAAGCGCTCTTGGGGAAAGAAGGCGTTGGCAATGCGCCGGGAGCGAGCGAGCCATTCGAGTACCTGGAGTTGCTTCTCGCCGATCCGCTGGCGTGATCAGCTCGCCAACCAGTTGCTGATGATGCGCGCACCATGCGGCGTAAGGATGCTCTCCGGATGGAACTGCACGCCGCATGCGGGATGATACTTATGGCGCACGGCCATGATCACGCCATCGGTGCTCTTGGCCGTGATGCTCAATTCACTCGGCAGGACATCCCGATCAGCTGCCCAACTGTGGTACAGCGCAGCGTCGAACGGTGAAGGAAGACCTGCGAAGAGCGGATCGAGCGGGTCTTCAGCGATGCACGGCACCGCAACACCATGCCTCACTTGGCCTTGATTGTAGAGGCTTCCGCCGCATGCTTCCACCAGCGCTTGCATGCCTAGGCAAACGCCCATGAGCGGGTGCGTGGGCAGCAAAGCCCGTATGACCTCCATGGTGATGCCAGCCTCATTCGGCAATCCCGGCCCCGGCGATACAACGACCCGATCGAATGCAGCAGCTTCTGTCACCGTGATGGCATCGTTTCGAGCCACGGCCACCTCGGCATGCTGCGCCAGCAAATGGTGCAGGTTCCATGTGAAGGAATCGTAGTTGTCGATGAGGAGGATGCGCACCCTAAGTACTTTGAGGCTAAACCGGCGCCAACGTACTGCCCATGCGGCCATCCTAGCTACGCCTTCAACCGCCATGCGTTGACGAAGGCTGCCCGCGATCACAACACCGCTGGTTCGTCGCGCGTATCATTGGCAGATGCCGCCGCGCCCATGACCGCCCGTCTGACCATACGTACCTGGTGGCGCCGCGTGCTCTACTTCTTCCCCTTTCAGCTGCTGCTGCTGCATGTGAAGAAGAACCACTTGCTGCTGCTGGCGTGGCTGGTTCTCTTCGCCTACGTGACCGAGAGCCTCGGTGTGAAGTATGGGGTGCCCTACCTCTTCCTCTTCCCGGAGTACTTCGGCCGGGTCGATTTCTTCTCGCACCTGATCACCGGCTTCGCATTGGGCGGCTTCATCACGGCCTTCAACCTGTACAGCTATGCGATGCACGGGTACCGCTTCCCCTTCATTGCCACCATTGCCCGGCCCTTCCTCAAGTTCAATGTGAACAACGCCGTGATCCCGGCGCTCTTCGTGCTCACCTACCTGTGCTGCGCCGCGCGTTTCCAGTACACGCAGGAATTGGTATCAGCGCCGCGCATCGTACTGCATCTGGCGGGCTTGCTTGTTGGGATCCTCGGCTTCCTGGGCTTGGCATTGCTCTACTTCACGCGCACCAATACCGATATCGTGAAGCTCTTGGGCAAGTCCGCCGAGGAGTATCGCCCCGAAGAGCCGCTCATGGACATCCTAGGGCCGCAGCACGATGCCCCGCCGCAACGCCTTCGGGAGCAGCGTAAAGCCATGCGCTGGCTGCGCCGGCAGCAGCGTGCGGAGAAGTGGCGCGTGGAGACCTACCTCACGCCTCGCCTGCGCATCATGCTCGCCCGCAGCAGCGCCCACTACGACAAGGAACTGCTGCGCGATGTGCTCTGGCAGAACCACATCAACGGCTCCATCTTCGAAGTGGTACTGGTGCTCACCTTCATCCTGCTCGGTGCCTTCAGCGATGTGCCGCTCTTCGCTATCCCCGCAGGAGCCAGCGCCTTCCTGCTCTTCACCATCGTGCTCATGCTGGTGAGCGCGCTGTTCAGCTGGCTGCAAGGCTGGACAGGGACCTTGATCATCCTGCTGGTGGTCTGTCTCAACATGCTAAGCCAGCGCACCGAGCGCTTCTTGTACGATACGCACGCCTATGGCTTGGATTATAGCCCCCCTCCAGTCCAATACACCCGTGGCATGCTCACCTCCATGGCCAACGATACCGTTGCGGCAACACGGGATGCGCGTGCCATGCTGGCCACCCTGGAGAATTGGAAAACGGCCAATGCGGCCTTTGCCGATCCCTCGGGCAAACCCAAGCTGGTGGTGATCAATACCAGTGGCGGTGGACTGCGCAGCATGGTCTGGAGCTATCGCTGCCTGCAACTGGCCGATAGCCTGGTGGGCGGCGACCTGATGCAGCGCGCTGCCCTCATGACCGGCTCCTCGGGCGGGCTGATCGGCGCCACGTACTACCGCCAGAGCTACCTGCACGATCAGCAACAAGGAACCAAGGAGCGCTTCAGCCATGAGGTGCTGCGCGAACTCAGCGGTGATATGCTCAATCCGGTGGCCTTCAGTTTCGTCACCAACGACATGTTCGTCCGCTACCGCAGCGTGCGCGATGGCGAGCGGCGCTACACCCTCGACCGGGCCACGGCCTTCGAGCGCAAACTGAACACCAGCACGCGTGGCTTGCTCGATGTGCGTTTAGGCGATATGGCGGCAGCGGAGCGTGAAGCGAGAGTGCCCATGCTGGCGCTGAGCCCCACCAGCATCAACGATGGGCGTCGTGTGGTCATCACTGCCCACCCGGCCGCGTACCTCACTGCCATCACACCTTCGGCCAGCATCAACATCGAGAGCCAAGCTGAGGCCATTGAGTTCCGCAGGCTCTTCTCAGCACATGCACCAGATAGCCTCAAGCTCTCCAGCGCGCTGCGCATGAGCGCGAGCTTCCCCTACATCACACCCGTGACCACCTTGCCCAGTGTGCCGCCGATGCGCGTGATGGATGCCGGTGTGCGCGATAACTACGGGTACCGCACCACCATCGCTTGGCTTGCCACCTTCCGTGAATGGATCGCAGAGAACACCAGTGGCGTGGTGGTGCTGCAGCTGCGCGACACGCAGAAGCAAATGGAGGTATCACCCAGCAGCGGCTCGCTGATCGGCCGCATGTTCGATCCCGTGGGCAGCGTCTATGACAACTTCGTGCGCGTGCAGGATCAGGACTACGACCTCATGCTGCGCCTCTTCGAGCCTGTGGGCGACGTGCCGCTTGAAGTGATCGATGTGCAGCTCTGGCACGATGCCGAAGAGCGAATCTCCTTGAGCTGGCACCTCACGCGCGTGGAGCGCGAGCGTGTGCTGCGATCGGTGCATGGTCCCGGCAACACCGCTGCGTTCGCCCGGTTGAAGGAGTTGCTCAGCCCTGGCGATGCCAGCGCACAAGCCCGTTGAGCGGGTCGCGCTCCACCGCCATCAGCTCCATGCCATGTTCCAACAGACGGTCGGAAAGCCATTCCCGGAAGACCCATGCAATGGACCCGGTTGCGCGCACGCGGATGCGCTCATCCATTGAATGGAATGGCTTGAAGGCCTCGATGAGCGCCTCGAACCGCGAATTCACCAGTTCGCGCACGTAAGGCTCTTCGATCAACTGCGCCATCCGTCCGGCGTAGGCCGCAAGCGCTCTCGAAGGGAATGGCGAGCGATAAACATCGTCGATGACCGCCGTGAGCGATGGCCCCTGTGCACCGAACAAAGCCTCTGATACGGGCTTCGGCATGCGACCATAGAAGGCATCTTGCAAGAGCACGCGACCGATATCGGCACCGCTGCCCTCATCGCCTAAGACATACCCCAGCGATGGGAAGCGCTGATGCAGCGTTGAGCCATCCCACCATCCCACGCTGGAGCCTGTGCCCAGC
>JBATND010000509.1:0-1727 GCA_049290175.1 Flavobacteriales bacterium
TTCTCACGCAGATGCTCCTGCTATGATCACGGTCGAAGGATTGGGCAAGCGCTTCGGCACCGTGCAGGTGCTCGAGGGCATCGATGCCGAGTTCCGCAAGGGCATGGTGAATCAGATCATAGGGCGAAGTGGTTCAGGCAAGAGCGTGCTGGCCAAGTGCATGGTGGGCCTGCACAAGCCTGAAGAGGGCCGCGTGCTGTATGAAGGGCGGTCCTTCCACGACATGGAATCCGAGGAGAAGCGCATGATCCGCCAGCGCATCGGCATGCTTTTCCAAGGTTCAGCACTCTTCGATAGCCTCACGGTGATCGAGAACGTGATGTTCCCGTTGCGCATGTTCGGGCAGATGGCCCGCAGTGAGATGCAGGATCGCGCGCACAGTTGCCTGAAGCGCGTGAGCATCATTGACAAGGACGCCCTCTACCCGGCTGAGCTGAGCGGCGGCATGCAGAAACGCGTGGGCATTGCACGGGCCATTGCCATGGAGCCGCAATACCTCTTCTGCGACGAGCCCAATAGCGGTCTCGATCCGCAGACCAGCATCGTGATCGACGAGTTGATCAAGGACATCACCGAGGAGGCCGGCATCACCACCGTGGTGATCACGCACGACATGAACAGCGTGATGGAGACCGGTGAGCATATCCTTTTCATCCACAAGGGCCGGAAATGGTGGGAGGGCAGCCGCGAGGAACTGCTCCACAGCGAGAACAAGGAGCTCAATGAGTTCGTTTTCGCGGGCAGCCTGATGCGCCACGTGAAGAAGGCGATGGGCGCTTAGTCCGCACTTCACCGAGTCGGAACACCATCAAGAAGAAGCCCCCGATGCACAGGCACCGGGGGCTTCTCTCGAAGAGAAAACGCTTACTTCAGGGCGATGCGCTGTGCGGTGCTGGCCTTGCCATCGCTCACGCGCACGGTGTACATGCCGGCGGCTTCGCCACGGAGGTCGATCGTGGAGTTGCCGTTGGTGCGGGTGTTCATCACCTCGCGGCCCAGCATGTCCGTCACTTGGATGCTGAAGCTGCCGCCTTGCTCAGCGCGGAACTGCAGCATGCCATCGGTGCTCGGGTTGGGGAAGATGCTGATGCCGGTGAGCTCGCCCACTTCGCTGATGCCGATCGACGGATTAAGGCCCAAGCGGATGTGGAAGGCATTGCCGTTGGTGTAGGCACGGTCTTGCGGGATCTCGATGCCTGAGGCGTAGCCCGGCTGGGGCACCGTGAGGTCGTCGATCACGCGCATGTGCGTCACGTTGCTGCTGTACATCTTAATGCCGATGTAGTAGCCGCCCGGTGCGATGCTGTAAGGCGTCTCGAACAACACCGTGATCTTGCCATCAGCCACATGGCCTGCGTTGAGCTCCGTGACGTTCTGGTTCTCATACAAAGGCGTGGTGAGCTGGATGTTGGCATCGAAAGCGGTGTCCCACACGGCAGGGAAGAAGTAAGCCCCCGCCTGCGATGTGCTCGTGAGGCCGATCTCCAACCCGTAGATCGTCGAGGCGGTATTGATCTGGTAGTAGTTGAAGAGCACCAAGCCATCGGAGGCGTCGGTGAAGCTGTTGGTGCCGATGGAGGTGAGGGATTCATAACCAGCAGGGTGGTTGCCGATGCCGTCCAGCGTGTACCAATCGTTGTTCACCTCGAAATTGCGCAGGTAGGTGTTGTTATCGGTATCGTCCTCGAGCGGTGTTTCAGTGGCACCTAAGGCGAAGGTCGCATTGT
>JBATND010000510.1:0-4522 GCA_049290175.1 Flavobacteriales bacterium
CACAAGAAGGTGGACATGCGAACGGAGCCGGTCAGTCCGAACTGCGAGGCACGAAGCAGGAAGGACTCTTGCTATACCCCAATCCGAATGCAGGCAACGAGCTCTTCGTGAACCTCACGGGAATCGACGCTTCGATTGAGACGGTGGACGTTGACATCTACGATGCCTTCGGCAAGCGCGTGGCCCAGCGCACCATCGGTGTGAGCGCTGGTTATGTGAACACGACGATCTCACTGAATGGCGAGTTGGCCAACGGCATGTACATGGTGAGCATCACCGCCGGCAGCGCGGTTTACACTGAGAGATTGGTGGTGCAGCAATAATCAACGGTCTGTAATCATGGATGCCCTCTCCGCAAGGAGGGGGCATCCGTGCTTCTGGGCCGGTAGCTTCGTCGCGTGGCAATCCATCACGACGCATCACGCATCATGGGCATCATCTTCTTCGATGGCGTCTGCGGCCTGTGCAACCGCTTCGTGGATCGCCTGCTGCGCATCGATGTCGAGGGACGTTTCCTATTCGCGCCTTTGCAAGGAAGCACCGCAAGGGAGCAGCTTCCCTCGGGTCTCGCCGATGCGCTGAGCAGCGTGGTCTATCTGCGCAACGGCCAAGTACTCACGCGATCCGATGCGGCATTGCGCATCCTCATCGACCTGGGTGGTTGGCATGCGATGCATCGGGTGTGGTTCATATTCCCACGCGTGCTTCGCGATGCGGTGTACGACTGGGTGGCCCGCAATCGATACCGCTGGTTCGGCAAGCACGATTCGTGCAGGTTGCCGATGCCGGAGGAGAGGGAGCACTTCCTTCCCTAGGGCCGCGAGCGTCCGTCGCGCTTAATCCGCTTCTCCTTGTCGTCCGCTTTCTCCTTCTCCTTGAAGTAGCGGCGGAAGAACCAGTTGCGCTGCAGCGCCTTCAGATTCTCATTCAAAGTCTCGCTGCCCTTCTCCAGGTTGGCGATGGACCGGCGCACATCATTGGCTACGGCTGTATCCTGCGTGAGTGCATGCGCCAGGCCCTTGGGGTCGTTGAGGCCCGCGCTGAATCGTTCAACATCGCCAGCAGCATAAGCCAGCGAATCACTGAGCTGCTGCAATTGCTGCAAGAGGTCCTTCACCTGCTGCTCGGCTACGGGGTCACCGACCAAGGTGCCCAGCGCGCCCTTGCCGCCGCGCACATCGGCGATAAGGGAATTGGCCTGCTCAGTGGCGGAGCGCGCGGCCTCTGCTGTGGCGTTCAATTCCGACAACGACCCACGCAACTGCATGGCCAGCACCGTGTCGCTGAAGAGGTCGAGCACGCTGCCGGGACGGTTGAGCCGCTCGGCCAGCATGCGCAGATCGGTGGTGATGGCAGCGAGGTTGTTGTTCGTCAGGTCGAGCGTCTCCAGCATGGCGTCGGTATCAAGAGGCACCGATGAAGCCAGGCTGCTTCCTTCCGTGATTGGTTCACCGGTGCCCTCGCCCGGCTCGATGTTCACGAGCTTGTTGCCCATGAGGCCGTCGGAACCGATGCTCACGACGGCATTGGCGCGAATGTGCTCGGCTTGGTCCTCGCGCAAGGCCATCTCTACGCGCACGGTGCTGTCGTTCACGATGGTGAGCCGTTCCACGGTGCCCACGTTGATGCCCGCATAGCGCACGTTATTGCCCGGCCGCAGCCCGCCCACCTGCCTGAACTCAGCGCTCACGGTGATGGTGCTGCTGAACAGCCCGCGCTTGCCGCCGAGCAGGTAGAGCCCGAGCACGAGCACCACGGTGCCAGCGAGCACGAAGATGCCCAGACGCACGGCGACGTTCCCTTCCTTGG
Source organism: Flavobacteriales bacterium (assembly GCA_049290175.1). GTDB lineage: Bacteria > Bacteroidota > Bacteroidia > Flavobacteriales_F > PHOS-HE28 > PHOS-HE28. The sequence goes on from JBATND010000510.1 coordinate 1,810, forward strand.
CCATTACATGAAGATGAAGAATGAGCGCACCACGGGGTCGGCAGAGGCGCGAAGATCGTCGTAGCTGCCCTCGACATGGTTGCGCCCTTCGTGCAGCACGATGATGCGATTGGCGGCCAGCTTCGCTACGTTGAGGTCGTGAGAGATGATGATGGATGATGTGTTGTAGGCGCGCTGCAGCTTCAGGATCAGCTCCACGATCTCCTTGCCGGTCACGGGGTCAAGGCCAGTGGTGGGCTCGTCGTAGAGCACGATCTCGGGCTTGAGGATGAGCGTGCGCGCTAGGCCGATGCGCCGCTTCATGCCGCCGCTGAGCTCACTGGGATACATGCGCCGCGTGTGCGGAAGGCCCACAGCATTCAGCACCTCGTCAACGAGCGCATCGGTGTGCTTGGGGTCGCGCGATATCCAATGGCGGCGCAATGGGAACTCGAGGTTCTCCTCCACCGTCATGCTGTCGTAGAGCGCGCTGCTCTGGAAAAGGAAGCCGATGCGCACGCGCAGATGGTCGAGCGCTTCCTGGTCGAGCGCGAGCACATCCTGACCGAGCACGTTGATGGTCCCGGCATCGGGTTGCAGCAGCCGCACGATGCACTTGATGAGCACGCTTTTGCCGCTACCGCTCTTACCCAGCACCATGAGGTTCTCGCCGCGTCGCAGATTCAGACCGAAGCCATTGAGAACGTTGTTCGCGCCGAAGGACTTCACGAGGCCATGCACTTCCACCACGCGCTCATCGGTGAACGTTGTCGGCGGTGCCGCGGACTGCAAGAGGGTGTCCATCTCAGTTCAGCCCAAGGATATCGGTGACCTGGACGGCGATGAGGTCGAGGATGAAGATCAAGAGCGACGCGGTGACGACGGCGGAATGCGCCGCTTGGCCGACTCCCGCCGTTCCTTTCTGTGTGGCGTATCCGCGGTAGCAGCCCACAATGCCGATGGCGAATCCGAAGAAGTAGCACTTGATGAAGGCGGGCAGGAAATCGGAGAACTCGAGCGACTCGAATACCTGGCGGTAGAAGAGGTCCCAGCTCACATCGTCCTTGATGTTCACGCCGATCCAAGTGGCCCAGATGGCGATGGCATCGCTGAGCACCACGAGCACGGGGAGCATGAGCGTGGTGCTCCACACGCGCGTGACCACGAGGTAGCGGAACGGGTTGGTGCCGCTCACCTCCATCGCATCGATCTGCTCGGTCACCTTCATGCTTCCCAGCTCCGCCCCCATGCTGCTGCCGATCTTGCCAGCGCCGATGATGGCGGTGATCACCGGAGCGATCTCGCGCACAACGCTGATGGCGACCATGGCCGGCAGCATGCTCGTGGCGCCGAATCGTTCCACCGTCGGGCGGCTCTGCACGGTAAGCACCAGCCCCATGATAAAGGCGGTGATGCCAACGAGCGGAAGGGTGAGCGTGCCGTTGATGAAGCACTGCCGGAAGAACTCGCGCCACTCGAAGCGCGCATGCACCGCCTGCCGGAAGAAGCGGCCCGCGAAGGCGGTGAGCTCGCCCACGTCGCGCAGGAGATCTTGGATTATGGCGGCAGGTCCGCGAGGCATGGGGGCAAGGTATCCACTCCGGTCCGGAGCCATCCTGCAATCGATCAGCTCGCGTTACACCAGCGGCATTCAATTGCGCTGAGCGGAGCACGGACCGATCAACGCGCCGATACCTTCGCCGCCGTTCATGCTGCAACTGCAAGGCATCTCCAAGCGCTTCGGCGCATACACCGCCCTCGACGCCATCACCATGGATGTGCCCACGGGGCAGGTCTTCGGGCTGCTTGGTCCTAATGGCGCTGGTAAGACCACGCTCATCCGCATCATCACGCGCATCACCGGTCCGGATGAAGGGCGCGTGCTGCTAGATGGCCACGAGATGGGCCCCGACGATGTGGCGCGCATGGGCTACCTGCCCGAGGAGCGTGGCCTGTACAAGAAGATGAAGGTGGGCGAGCAGGCCCTCTACCTCGCGCAGCTCAAAGGCATGAAGAAGGCCGAGGCGCAAAAGCGATTGAAGGCCTGGTTCGAGCGCTGGGAGATGAGCACGTGGTGGAACAAGAAGGTGGAGGAGTTGAGCAAGGGCATGGCGCAGAAGGTGCAGTTCATCACCACCGTGCTGCATGAGCCGAAGCTCTTGATCCTCGACGAGCCCTTCAGCGGCTTCGACCCGATCAACGCCGAACTGATCCGTAGCGAGATCCTGCGCCTGCGCGATGCGGGCGTGACCGTGATGCTCAGCACCCACAGCATGCCCAGCGTCGAAGAGCTCTGCGACCACATCGGACTCATCGACAAGGCAAAGCTGATGCTGCATGGCAACGTGCGCGAGATCCGCCGCCAGTACGCCGACAACACCTACCGCATCGAGTACAAGGGCAACAGAGTGGCGCTGGCCAACGCGCTGTCCTTCACCGGCGAGCTGATCGATGCAACAGAATCAAACGAGTACAACCATGCGCGTATCCGTCTCGCTAAGGATGCGAAGCTGAACGATGTGCTGAAGCAGCTGCTGCCTTCTGTTGAAATCCTCGGCGTGCAGGAAGAAGTGCCGCGCATGCACGACATCTTCATCAAGGTGGTGAGCGAGCGCGAGCCGGAAGCGATCACGAAAGGCATGACCGAATGAGAATACAAGGTGCCAAAGTGCCAAGGTGCATGCGTGCGCAACGCTTGGCGGTCGCCAGCGTGGTGAGTCGCACACATGCACCT
>JBATND010000511.1:0-2106 GCA_049290175.1 Flavobacteriales bacterium
CCATCGAAGCTCACGCGAACGTCAACCTCGTAGGTCTTGCCGCAGGTGAGGCCCATGGTGTTCACGAAGTAGTTGCCCGAACCCACTGGTGCGGTCTTCACGATGGTGACGAATTCTGCAGGGATGCGGAATCGGAACTGGTAGCGGTTGGCCCGCTGCGTGTTGCAGCTATTGGTCAAGCGGCTGACGGGCTTGGCATGCACGTATTGGTTGGCACCAATGGAGCGGCTCTGTCCGCAGCTCAGGTACTGGTTGCCGGGCAGGTCCATGAGCTTGGTGCGGGGGCACTGGGCTTCAGCGCTGTTCACCACCAAGCGGCAGGCAGGTCCCCAAGTGTTGTACACGCCGTTCACGCGTCCTCGCACCTTCACGTTGTAGAAGCCGCCCTCCACGAGTTGGTTGCCGCTCCAGCCATTGAGCATGAAGTGGCAGGCGCGGGTGGCGCTTGCAGCCAAGCCGTTGTTGGTGCTGTGGCTCTGGAAGCGCTTGAAGCTGTAGCCGCCATTGGGGGTGAACCACCACATCTGGTAGCCGCTGTTGGCGTTGTTCACACCGTATTGGGCGCTCACGGCCGCGTTGGCGTTGGCCACCACGAACTCGCCGCCGCAGGGGCTGATCTTCCAATCGCGCTTGTCGCAGCTGGTCACGATCAGGCGGTCGGTGCCAACGGGCAGGCAGAAGCCCTCGTTGTTGTCGATCGCGCTGGTAGCGCCGCTGTTGAAGCCGCCCTCGCCGAAGGTGCCATACAGGTTATCGATCAAGCGCACGCTGCTGTTGATCTTCAGCAGGTAGCCGCCGTTCACGATGCCGTCGCCGCCACCGTCGGTGACCACCAGGTAGTAGCAGCCGTCGGGCAGGCAGGTGGCTTCAGAGCCGTTGCCGATCAGGGCGCCGCCGCCGCTCTGCATCAAGGTGTTGGTGCCTTGCTCATAGATGGCCCAATCGAGGTCATCCACGCCATCGGCTTGGTACACGAAGTCCAGGTCGGTGGTGCAGGTCGCGATCGGTGTGCATTCAATGGCGCCTAGCCCGCTGGTCTCACCGTTGGGGCAGGCCAAGCATTCGGTCTGCGCGTCGAACGGATTGAAAGTGTTCACCGGGCACAGGTCGCAGAGCTCTTGGCCGCTGTTGGCGCTGAAGCTGCCCGGCGGGCAGGCGCTGCACGCGGATTGACCACTGCTGCCGCTGGCATATCCGGCCGGGCAAGGGATGGCATTGACCCCATCCGGGCAGAAGCTGCCCGGCGGGCAGATGGTGCAGGTGAAAATGAGTGGGAGGTCCGCGGGTTCAGCGAAGTAGCCCAACTCGCAGGCACAGGTGTTCTCATCGAAGTTGGGGATGCCGTCCACACCGAGCGGGCAGTTGTCGCACACGTCACCAATGCCGTCCCCATCCATATCCTCCTGAAGTGGGTTGGGGTCGTCCGGGCAATTGTCCAGGCCATCGTCCAGACCATCACCATCGGTATCGAAGAAGCCCGAGATGTACTCCGTGCCGCTCTGGTCGGTGGCTGTGAGCGTATTGGCGGCGTTATCGCTGCTTTGCGGGCTGAAGCCAGCAAAGGCTCCGGCGGCATTGTTCGCGCGGCGCGCCAGGCGTACACCGGCCTCGTTGGGCTGTCCGTCGATGTTGGTATTGCTGCTGTAGTTCCAGGTACCTGTGTAGGTGGGTGCGGTACCGCCGACCACATGAACGCCATAGTACTCGCTGGTCTCAAGGACGGTGTAGTTGGTGGGCAGGGTCACGTTGTTCGGTGCCTCGTTCACCTTGTACACATGAACTCCTGTGGGGCTACCCGTGTAGGTGTCCGCCGTGAAGCTGGTGCCATCGGTAAGGGTGACACTGCTGCCGCCATAGGTGTGTGCGCTCAGGTCGCCTATGGGAGCGCCGCTGTTGACCCAGTCGGTTGCGGGGTCCATGTTCGTGAGGGTGCCGTGCAATCCATTCCCGCTTCGGTCCTGCAACGCCGTGCCGCTGCCATCGTCGAAGCGGTAATAGGCCACAAGACTGGCCTGTTCCGGATGCGCGCTCAGGTCCTTCTTGCACATGTGGTCGAGGATCTGGTCGGTCGTGAGCGCAGTGCTCCAATAGCGTGCTTCGTCCACC
>JBATND010000512.1:0-5475 GCA_049290175.1 Flavobacteriales bacterium
CCCTTGTGGACCATCTCCAGCGATCGCGCACGGTGGAGCACATCCCCTTCCCCGACCACCACGCCTTCACGCGCGCGGACCTGGAACGCATCGCGGAGCGCTACGCTACTTTCGCCCCCGGCCCGAAAACGCTGGTCACCACGGAGAAGGACGCCGCACGGCTGGGTTCGCTGAAAGGCACTCCGCTCGAAGCCCTACCGCTGGCGACCATCGGCATGCGGGCCGTCATCTTGAATGAACCGGAACGATTCGCAGAACTCATCCGCCGCCATGTTGGACCGCATTAAGCGAATTGCCGAGCACCTGAAGAAGGCCACCGGCGGATTTGTGCCCGAGACCGGCATCATCCTCGGTACTGGCCTTAGCGGTTTGGGCAAGGAGATCGAGGTGAAGCATGCCATTCCCTACGGCGAGATTCCAGAGTTCCCCGTGAGCACGGTGCAAGGGCATCCGGGGCGATTGCTCTTCGGTACGCTCGGTGGCAAGCCCGTTGTGGCCATGCAGGGCCGCTTCCATTTCTACGAAGGCTGGACCATGGATGAAGTGGTGCTGCCCGTGCGCGTGTTCAAGTACCTCGGCATCCACCGCCTCTTCGTGAGCAATGCATGCGGCGGCGTGAATCCGGCGTACGAAGTGGGTGACCTGATGATCCTGAACGATCACATCTGTCTCTTTCCGAATCCGCTCATCGGTAAGAACATCGATGAGTTAGGTCCGCGCTTCCCGGACATGAGCGAGCCATATGACCATGCGCTGATCGCCAAGGCGAAGAGCATCGCAGCGAAGGCTTCGATACCTGTGCAGGAAGGCTGCTACGTAGGACTCACCGGCCCAACCTTGGAAACTCCGGCTGAATACAACTACGTGCGCGTGATCGGCGGCGATGCCGTGGGCATGAGCACCGTCCCGGAGGTGATCGCTGCCCGGCAGATGGGCATCCCCTGCTTCGCCATGAGCGTGATCACCGACATGGGTGTGAAGGGCCGCATCGAGAAGACCACGCACGAGATGGTGCAGCGCGTGGCCGAGCAGGCCGAGCCCAAGCTCACGCGCATCATGAAGGAACTGATCGCCAGCTGCTGAGATGGGCACCAAGAAGGAAGCCGTAACGGGTACGGGCGCCCCGCACTGGAGCGAGAAGTACGAACTGGTGGTGGGCCTGGAGGTGCACGCCCAGCTGATCACCAGCAGCAAGGCCTACAGCAGCGACCCCAACGCTTACGGCGACCACCCGAACACCAACGTGAGCGTGGTGACGCTGGGCCACCCCGGCACCCTGCCCGTGGCCAACAAGAAGGTGGTGGAGCTGGCCGTGCGCATGGGTCTGGCCACGGATTGCACCATCGCGCCGTGGATGCACTACGCCCGCAAGAACTACTTCTACCCCGACCTGCCCAAGGGCTACCAGATCACGCAGGACCATACGCCGATCTGCACCAAGGGGCATGTGACCATCCCGGTCGAAGGCGGCTCCAAGTGCATCGGCATCACGCGCATCCACATGGAGGAGGATGCGGGCAAGAGCATCCACGACGTGGACCCCTTCAACACGCTGGTCGATCTGAATCGCGCTGGCGTGCCACTGATCGAGATCGTGAGCGAGCCCGACATCCGAAGCGCTCAGGAGGCCTACGACTACCTGGTGGAGATCCGCCGCCTGGTGCGCTACCTCGACATCTGCGACGGCAACATGGAGGAAGGCAGTTTGCGCTGCGACGCCAACATCAGTCTCCGTCTCATCGGCACGAAGGAATTCGGCACGCGCTGCGAGGTGAAGAATATGAACAGCTTCCGTAATGTGATGCGCGCCATTGAGTATGAGGCACAGCGCCAAAGCGAGATACTCGACGCGGGCGGCGTGATCCACATGGAGACGCGCACCTTCGATGCCGCCAAGGGCAGCACCATCGGCATGCGCAGCAAGGAACTCGCGCACGACTACCGCTACTTCCCAGAGCCCGACTTGCAGCCCATCACCGTGAGCGAGGCCATGAAGGAGGCAATTCGCAACGAGATGCCGCCGCTGCCGCGCGAGCTGCGCGCCAAGTACACGCAGCAGCTCGGCCTCAGCGACTACGATGCGGGCATCCTCACCGACGACAAGGGCACCGCGCTCTACTACGAAGCCGTGATCGCGCGCACCAGCAACTACAAGGGCGCCGCCAACTGGGTGATGGGCGATGTGCGCGGCTGGGTGAACGAGCGCGGCCTCGACATCAGCGAGTTCCCCATCAGCGCGGATCGCCTCGCGGGATTGATCGCCTTGATCGACAGCGGCAAGGTGAGCCACACCGTCGCCAGCCAGAGGCTCTTCCCCCTGATGCTCGAGGACAGCGCGAGCTCTGCCGAGGAGCTTGCCGTGAAGCACGACCTGGTGCAGGACACGAAAGAGGACGTGATCGAGGGCCTCATGCGCGAGGTGATGGCGAGGTATCCCGACAAGGTGGCGGCCTACCGCAGCGGCCAGAAGGGCCTGCTGGGCCTCTTCATGGGCGAGGTGATGAAGGGCACGAAAGGAAAGGCCGACCCCAAACGCACCAACGAAGTGGTGCGCCAGATGCTAGAACAGTAAATCGGAAGAACATGAATAAGACAGGCTCCATCTTTCTGGCAGCGCTCCTGCTATCCGCTTGCAGCGGTAGCAATGGTGGGCGCGCCATTTCTTTGAATGTTGAAGGCGCAGGAGGGCAGATGGCCTACTTCGATCGATTCGAGAACGGACGGCCGTTCCATGTGGATTCCGTCAAGCTCGATGGTTCTGGAAAGGGCACGATCAACGTTCCGGCTCTACCACTCGATTTCTATCGGATCGCGGTGGGCAGTGAACAACTCATCGTTGTTCTCGACAGCGCAGAGGGGTTGAGCATCGAAGCACAAGCCGGGCTGCTCGGGACACCGAGGAGCATGAGCGGGTCTCGCCACACCGACGCCATGCTGCGTTTCCAAGCCGAATCAGTGGGCTACGAGCTGAAGATGGAAGGATTGCGCGCAGCGCTCGGCAAGGATCCAACCAACCAAGCCAATCTCGACGAGTTGAACGCCACGAGCGCGGACCATTATGAACGCTGCATTCAGTTCGTTCGCGAGAATAAGGGCTCGCCTGTGGCGATCAGCGTTCTCGGCCGCCTGAACTTCCAACAGGAATTCGAGCTCTTCAAGCAAGTGCGCGATGAGCTGCGCAAGACGATGCCTCAATCCGGGTTCTTCCGCAGCTTCCGGGAGAATGTGGACCGCTATGAGCAGGAAATGGTCATGATGAAGGCGCAGGAGGAAGAGATGAAGCGTTTGAGCAACCTGTTGCCGGTTGGCAGCGAGGCCCCTGAGATCAGGCAGAATACACCTGATGGGGGAACCTTCGCGCTGAGCCAGCTGCGTGGCAAGGTGGTCCTGATCGATTTTTGGGCGAGTTGGTGCCGCCCATGCCGTATCGAGAACCCGAACGTGAAGCGCGTTTACGAGCGCTTCCACAAGAAGGGCTTCGAGATCCTCGGTGTTTCGCTCGACCGCGACCACACCGCTTGGGTCGAAGCCATCAAAGCCGATGGTCTGCCGTGGAAGCACATCAGCGACCTGCAGTTCTGGAACAATGCGGCGGCCCAGGAGTATGGGGTGAGCGGGATTCCCTACACGGTCCTGCTCGACCGCGAGGGCAAGGTGCTGGACAAGGGGCTGCGTGCCGATGCACTGGAGGCGAGACTGACTGAACTCATGGGACGTTGATTGAATCGTTTGCGACTTCGGAACACGCACCTATATTTGCCGCCCCGATTGAAAAACGGATACCGACCATGCTGATCATCCCGGTCAAAGAAGGCGAGAGCATCGACAAGGCGCTCAAGAAGTTCAAGAAGAAGTTCGAGCGCACTGGCACCATGCGCAAGCTGCGCAAGCGCCAGAGCTTCACCAAGCCTTCTGTTGTGCGCCGCAAAGAGCTCATTCGCGCCGCTTATAAGCTGCAGCTCCAGACCGCTCAGGAGTAAGGGTTATCGCATGTTCGCGAAGGCGGGAGGGCTGAGGCGCTCCCGCCTTCGGCATTTCTAGCGCTTACCTTTCGCCGAACCGGCATGCTTATCAATCGGTACTTGGAGCACCTTGCCCACGAACGGCGCGTAAGCGCGCATACAGTGACGGCCTACAAGGCGGACCTCGACCTTTTCATGGCCTATTTGGGCGAGAATGGCACACCGAAGATTGAAGATGCTGATGGGCAGCTTATTCGGTATTGGGTGATGGCCCGCATCGAGGCCGGCGAGTCGGCGCGCACCGTGAATCGCCGATTGAGCGCCATTCGCGGGTTCTTCCGCTTCGCGCGCCAGGTGGGTGCGGCACAGGCGGATCCCACGGACCTTATCGATGCGCCAAAGATGCCCAAGCGGCTGCCCGAATTCGTGGAAGAGGCCCGAATGGAGAAGATGTTCGCTGCGGAGGCGATGAGCAGCGACCCGAAGCAGCAGGTCGAGCTCCTTGTACTCGAGTTGCTCTACGGCACGGGCATGCGCTTGGCCGAACTCCTCGGACTGAAGGTGAGTGACTTCGATGGTCGTTCCGGGACTTTGCGGCTCATGGGCAAACGCAACAAGGAGCGCATCGTGCCCATTGGCCAAGGTCTGGTGGACCGATTGCGCGCACATGTTGACAGACGGCCATCAGCTATTGCTGAAAGGCAGAGCCCATTGCTCTTGAAGCCCGATGGAAAACCGCTATCGCGCAGCGGCGTACAACGCCTCGTGCGGCAACACCTCGGACAGGCAACCACGCAGGAAAAGCGGAGTCCGCATGTATTGCGTCACACTTTTGCCACGCACATGCTGAACCGGGGCGCAGACCTCAATGCTGTAAAGGAGATTCTGGGACATGCCGGGCTGGCAGCAACTCAGGTGTACACCCACAACACCGCAGAAAAACTCAAGAAGGCTCACGCCCAAGCGCATCCGCGCGGAGGGCGAAGGGGCAACGAACACTAAACGACCTCACCCAACATGAAGCTCAACGTGCAATCCATCCATTTCGACGCTGATCGCAAGCTCATCGACTTCATTCAGGATAAGCTGCTGAAGCTCACGCAATTCACTGATGGGATCCATTCGGCCGATGTGTACCTGAAGCTGGATCACGATGGTGAAGAGCGAGAGAACAAGGTGGTTGAGGTGCGCTTGGCCGTGCCGGGCAACGACCTCTTCGCGAAGCGCCAAGGCAAGACTTTCGAGGAAGCTACCACCGATGCCGCAGAGGCTTTGCGCAACCAAATCATGCGTGGACGCGGGCGATAAGTGTGCTCAGACTGATGTATTTCGGGTCGCGCGCATCATGGCTCGTGCCAAAAGCGCTCGAAACGTTTGGGAACGAACGGTTCTTTTCTACATTTGCCCGCCCAAATCGGAGCCTATTGGCGAAGAGGAGGGAAAGGAACCGTTCTTTTCCTTGTTGTACAGGCCAATGTAGCTCAGCTGGTAGAGCAGCTGATTTGTAATCAGC
>JBATND010000513.1:0-12280 GCA_049290175.1 Flavobacteriales bacterium
GCACGAGCACGTGGCATTGGCAGGTGAAGAGCCCGATCAACACCTACAACCTGGTGCCCTACATCGGGAAGTACGCGCATTGGCATGAGGCGTACGAAGGCGTGGCTGGAAATCTCGATTGCGACTATTGGGTGCTCGCGCAGAACGAATCGAAAGGGAAAGAGCAGTTCAAGCAAGTGCCAGCAATGCTGAAGTGCTTCGAGGAATGGCTGGGCCCCTACCCCTTCTATGATGATGGCTACAAGCTGGTGGAGGCACCGCACCTGGGCATGGAGCATCAGAGCGCCATCGCCTATGGCAACGGCTTCGTGAACGGTTATCGCGGCAATGACCTCAGCGGCACCGGCCATGGGCTGAAGTGGGATTATATCATCGTACACGAGAGCGGGCATGAGTGGTTCGGCAACAGCATCACCACCGCCGACATCGCCGACATGTGGGTGCACGAAGGCTTCACGGATTACACAGAGACCATCTTCACCGAATGCCAGCAGGGCAAGCAGGCCGCGGAGGAATACCTCATCGGCCTGCGCCGCAACATCCGCAACGATAAACCCATCATAGGCCCGTACGGCGTGAATGAGGAAGGCAGCGGCGACATGTACTACAAGGGCGCCAACCTCATCCACATGATCCGCCACATCGTGGGCGATAGCACCTTCAAGGCCATGCTGCTGGAGATGAACCAACGCTACCGGCACAGCATCGTTACCAGCGCAGAGATCGAGGACTTCATGATCAACTTCAACCAGAGCACGAAGCGCTTACTGAACAAGAGCATCTTCGATCAGTATTTACGGACGACGCAGGTGCCGGTGCTGGAGTGGGGCTGGTTCAAGGGACGGCACTACGCGCGCTGGTCCAACTGCCAGCCCGGATTCATCATGCCTGTTCGGCTGAATTGCACCGGAGTTGAGACTGTGATGCAAGGGACAAATTGGAGGAGCTTAGCCTGCATAACGAAAGGCGGTGATGTGCAAGTGGATCGGAACTGGTATGCGCTGAGCCGGACAGTGGGCAAACGCGTGCTGAAGAGGGAAGTCAGTCTGCAGCGCAAGCGTATCGCCCATCCGGAGCCCTGAATGACGTCTTTCGCGTAAGTTCGGGGCATGCGCACCTCGCTCTCCAGCATCACTCTGCTTCTTGCGGCCTCTTCCCCAGCCGCCACCTTCTCCATCACGCACTTCGGCACGCCGGCCAATGCGCAACCCGCCATCGAGCGCGCGGCCGAGATCTGGGGAAGCATCCTGGTGAGCGATGTGCCCATCAAGGTTTCCGTGAGCTGGTTCCCGCTGGGCGCTTCGGCACTGGGCGTCACCTTCCCGAATGGCCGCAAGGATTTCCCCGGCGCACCGGTGGCTTCAACTTGGTATGCCTCGTGCCTCGCGAACAGCATCGCGGGCAATGAACTTAATCCCGGCGAGGACGACATCAACGTGTATCTGAACGCGAGCACCAACTGGTACCTCGGACTCGATGGCAACACGCCTGCTGGGCAATACGATCTCGTGACCATCGCGCTGCACGAATTGGGTCATGGCCTCGGCTTCGTGGGTCTGGCGAAGAAGTCCGGCAGCGAAGGCTCCTTCGGGCAGGTGCTCATGAGCGATTTCGCGCCGCTGATCACCACTTTCCCGTGGCCCGAGCAAGAAGGCTTGCCCGGCATCTTCGACCGTTACCTCACCAGCACCGCCAACGGCACGCTGATCGACCTCACGAATCCCAGCAATGCGCTGGGCACGGCCTTCACCAGCAACCAGGTCTTTTTCAACGGCTCGTTCGCCATGGCAGCGAATGGCGGACAGCAAGCGCGCATCTACGCGCCCAGCACCTTCGCCATCGGCAGCAGTTGCGTGCACCTGAACGAGAGCACTTTTCCCGTGGGCAATCCGAACGAGCTGATGACGCCTTTCGGATCGCCCGGCCACGCGAACCATTGGCCCGGCCCCATCGCCATCGGCGTTATGCGCGACATCGGCTGGGTGGTGAATCCGGTGAGCGTGCCGGAGTTCACGCGCGCATCGTCGTGGACCATTGCCTTCAGCAACGATGGCCACTTGCACTGCTCCGGCCTGCGCGCAGCTGAGCGACTGCGCCTGATCGATGCGCAGGGGCGCACCTTGCTGGAAGATGTCCACGAGCACCTCCCGATTCAGGGACTAGCAAGCGGGAGTTATGTGGCGCTTCGTGTGGCCTCTGGCGAAGGCAAGCGCTTCGTGCTGCCCTAAGTGCCGTTCCTCTACTTTAGCGCACCATGAAAAGCAGCCTGGCCGCACTCCTGTTGGCGCCCATCCTCCTTACGGCCTGCAGCACGCACAAGTACGTTGCCGCGAGCCATCCCAATGGCAAGCCCGAGGTCGTGATCTACATGAAGGGCAAGGGCGAGGAAGCCGTGAAGGTGATGGAGAAAGTGTACTACCCGAACGGCAAGCTGGAGTACATCGGGCAGTTCCAGAACGGCGTGGAGCACGGCACTTGGACCTACTACTATGAGAGCGGCACCAAGAAGTACGTGGAGAATTGGGAAAACGGCGTGGAGCATGGCATCCATTACGACTACAGTCCCGACGGGCAGATCTACCGCGAGCTGCACTACGAGAAAGGCCGCATGGTGAAGGAGGTTGACCGCAGCAAGCGCTAGCGGGATTTGAACCTTGCGGCTGATCCTCCGTCAGTATACGCATAGCCCATGAGAACGATCACCGCCCTTGCTGCTGCGATAACACTTAGCACGTCCAGCGCGCAGACCTACTACCCGCCCTTGGTCGGCAACACCTGGCAAACCGTTGATCCCGAATCACTGGGCTGGTGTACCGATGAGATCCCCGCGCTGATCGACTTCCTCGGGCAGAGCAACACCAAGGCTTTCATCGTGCTCAAGGATGGCCGCATCGCCATCGAGCACTACTTCAGCACATTCACGCAGGACAGCCTCTGGTACTGGGCCAGTGCGGGCAAGAGCCTCACCGCATTCCTCGTGGGCAAGGCGCAGGAAGAGGGCTTCCTCAACATCGACCAGCCGAGCAGCGATTTCCTAGGCGAAGGATGGACCAGCTGCGCAACGGCACAGGAGCAGGAGATCACCATCCGGAACCAACTGAGCATGACCACTGGCCTGGACGATGGCGTGCCGGAGCCAGATTGCACCGATCCCCAATGCCTCGAGTGCTTCGCCGAGCCGGGCACGCGCTGGGCCTACCACAACGCGCCCTACACCTTGCTCGATGGCGTGATCGAAGAAGCCACAGGTCAAACGCTCAATGCCTATCTCTTCAACAAGCTCACGCTCACCACGGGCATGCAAGGTGCCTACGTGCAGCTCGACAACAACAACGTTTTCTTCAGCAAGTCGAGGGCGATGGCGCGCTTCGGCCTGCTGTGCATGAGCCAAGGCAACTGGAACGGCACTGACGTGATAGCCGATCAAGCCTACTTCAATGAGATGACCTCGCCCTCGCAAGGGCTGAATGAATCGTATGGCTACCTCTGGTGGCTGAATGGCCAGAGCAGCTACATGCTGCCCGGCTTGCAATTGCAACTGCCCGGCATGCTCTGCCCTGCGGCTCCTGCCGATGCTTACAGCGCCATGGGCAAGAACGGCCAGATCTGCAACGTGTCGCCCGCTACAGGACTGGTAGTGGTGCGCTTAGGCAACCTGCCCACGCAGGGCATCTTCGTTCCCAACGTGTACAACAACGATATCTGGCTACGCCTCAACGATGTGATCTGCACGAGCACCGGCATTGCAGATGCAATGACCAGTATTTCATTGAAGCCCGCACCGAATCCGGCTACGGGACTGGTTCAGCTCATGTCTGATGGCAGCATGGCGTACCGCGTTGAATTGCGCGCATCGGATGGTCGCCTTGTGCTGAGCGGCTCGAACATGGCCCACGTGGATGCAGCATTGCTGCCTGCTGGGCACTACTCCTTGACGGTGCTTGATGGCAACGGACGCATGCAGCACGCGCCATTGCTCGTGGCGCATTAGCGCCTGCCGAGAGCCAAGAGGGAATCCATCAGGATCGACTTACGGGTACGCTGCGTTCATCAAGGTGCCATTGATGTTGCCCGACCCTGCATGGCAACTCTTGCACACCGCACCGCGGTTGATCGCCGATTCGCGCACTTGGCCATTGTCGCGGATGTAGCCCCAGACCCAGCCGTTCTCATCGGCGGCGGGGTCGCCAGTGCGCTTCAGCATCACTGCATAGGTTCCGAGGCCCGAAGCGTTGGGCCATAGCTCTTTCACTACCAGCGAGCCTTCGGCGAAAACGGTGCCCTCCACCACCTTGCCCAAGGTATCGAGATGCGCAGCGGCAATATCGTTGAAGCGCGTTCGCAGGAAAGTCTCCGCATGCCCCGACCCGCTTGTGCGCGGCAGCAGCGCCTCACTGAACTTGTACCAGACATCGGCTTCCGTGCCCCTGGCGCGAAGGAGCAATTCGAGGTCGGTGGGCGATTCGTCGGTCTCGTGCTTGCATGCCTGCAGCGCGACGATGATACCTATGACAGCGATGAGCGCGGAGATTGTGCGGTGCTTCATGGTTCGTTGGTCGGAACAGCCGTGCTTGGCTGACAAGATGGGAACGCAAGCTAGGACCCGTCGCTGTTCGAGCGGATTCGTTCGCGCATGCCGCGTCGTTCCACCCTCACCCCGCCATTGCCATTCCCACCTCCTCCTTCGCCTCTCTCCGGTGCAGGAACTTCACCGTGCTGAAGAACTTGTAGTACATGGCGCGCATGAACTCCGTGCGGTCAACACCGCCGGCTTTGAGTGCTTTGCGGTGACCGTACCAGATGGCGTGCAAGGTGCCGAAGAAGAGGAAGGAGTAAAGCAGCAGTGAGAGGGCCTTGCTGTAGAAGCCTTTCCGCTGGAAGATCATCCACATGCGCTCGTTCTGGAACTTGATGTGGTGCGCCTCATCGATCAGGATGTCATTGCAGATCTGCTTGAGCAACTTGCATTGCGTGGCATCGTGCAGCGCTTGGTAGAAGACCTGCGCGGCGCTCTCGACGATGATCACCGAAATGGTCCATAGCTCCATGCTGCGGTTGAAGTAGCGCACCTTGCGGAAGAGCGTGTCGCCCCAGTCGGTGCGCGTGCGTTGCTCGCCGATGAGGTCGATGTAGCGGCCGAGGTTGGCGCCGTGCTTCTGCTCTTCCAGGATGAACTGCTGCACGGCGGCCACATAGCGCGTATCGCCGATGCGCGTGGCATAGCGGTCGGCGGCGGCGAGCAAGTGACGACCATCGCTGGTCTCGCCCAGCTGCCATGCTTTCAGCGAATAAAGGATGCGGTCCTTTTCTTCTTGCTTGATGCTCGGCGCGGTGGACCAATCGACGCGCTGGTTGGTGAGGTTCTGCCGAAAGTGCTGTTCCCAGAAATGCGAGGAGTGGATCATGGTGGCGGTTTCGGCGTGGAACCGTTGCCGACCGCTCTCTATTGTGATGCCTTCACGCTTTAACGTTCGTTGGGCAAAGCGACGCGGACTAGTGCGTTTCGGCCTTCCGGGTCATCAAGCCATAGGTCACATACAGCGCGCCGGGCAGCATCATCAGCACGAAAGACAAGGAGAGCAGATCCGGCCGCATCACGAAGAGCGCGGCCATGCTCAAGACAGCGATCAGCCCACCGAGCAACGCGCGCTTGTAGGCCAACGCTAAGCCGATGATGCTGCCCACCGGGAACAGGATGAAGGACAGGATCTCCTTGCCCCCATTGAATCGCATGCCTTCCGGGCCATTCGCATCGCCCACCAGATGCCCGACGAGCATGAAGAGCAGGAAAGCCAACAGCAGCGTGCCCGTGATGCGGGCTGCCCAGAGGATGAGCTTGTGTGCCATGGAGCAAAGGTGCACTTGTGGGTCATGCTCCGGCTGCCGGTCATCAATTTGCATAGACCTGCGTTCGCCTTGCTATGAAATCCGATCCTCCTACTTTGGTGCTCGCGCCAGTTCACGATGAAGCAAATGCCCGCACTTCCAACCCTTCGTATCGCCAGCCTGTCCTTCATGCTCTGTTGGGCCTTGCCATTGTTCAGCAACATCGTCCTCGTGCAGTTCAACAGCGCGTGGAAGTACCTCGACAATGGTAGCAACCAAGGCACGGCGTGGCGCGCTTCGGTGTTCCCGGCGGAGAGCACTTGGGCCACCGGTCATGGCGAGTTCGGCTACGGCGACAACGATGAGCGCACCGTGGTGAGCTATGGACCGAACGCTTCCGCGAAATACATCACTACCTATTTCCGCAAGAGCTTCACGATCGCGAATGCAGCAGCATTCACGAGCTACCAGTTGCAGTTCCGCCGCGACGATGGCATCGTGATCTACGTGAACGGCGTGGAGGTGGCGCGCAACAATATGCCCACCGGCTCCATCACCTACACGACGTTGGCATCCACCAACATCTCGGGTTCGGGCGGCTCCGATGTGAACACGGTGAATGTCGCTTCGTCCTACTTTCAGACCGGCACCAATGTGATCGCGGTTGAATTGCATCAGGTCTCGGCCAGTAGCGCCGATGTCACTTTCGACCTGAAACTGATCGGTATTGACGGTGGCCCCAGCCTCACGCGCGGCCCCTACCAGCACATTGTGACATCGAACAGCTTCGTCCTGAAGTGGAGGACAACCACCGCGACGAATGCGCGCGTGCGCTACGGCACAACGCCCGGCGCGCTGGATCAAGTGGCCAACGTCGCGGCAAGCACCTTGGATCATGAAGTCACGGTCACTGGCCTGCAGCCTTCAACGACCTATTACTACGCGGTGGGCAGCAGCAGCGTGGATCTCGAGGGCGACGACGTGGAGCATTTCGTGCGCACGTCATCGCTTCCCGGCGTTGCCGAACCGATCCGCATCTGGGTCACGGGCGATCAAGGCACCGCCAATGCCGATGCACGCCGAGTGCGCGATGCTTACCTCAATTACATGGGCGCGAGCACGGCGCAAGCATGGCTCTGGCTCGGCGACAACGCGTATGAATCAGGCACCGAGGCCGAGCATCAGCCGGCGGTGTTCGAGAACATGTACGAAGCCACGCTGCGCACCACGCCGCTCTATCCATCGCCGGGCAATCACGATTTCTACACATCGAACGCAAGTACGCAGACCGGCCCGTACTTCGATCTCTTCGCCATGCCCAAGCTGGGTCAGGCGGGCGGCGTGGCATCGAACACCGAAGCCTATTACTCCTTCGACGTAGGCAACGTGCATTTCATCGCGCTCGATAGCGATGGCAGCCCGCGTTCGCCCACCGGCGCGCAAGCCACATGGCTCACCAACGACTTGGTTGAAGCACGCAAGCGCAGCGAATGGATCATCGCCTATTGGCACCACACACCGTACAGCAAGGGCGTGGATGACTCCGACGTGCCAACACAGAGCAGCGGCAAGATGCGCGACATGCGCGAGAACTTTTTGCCGATCCTGGAAGCTGGCGGCGTTGATCTGGTGCTCGTGGGCCATACGCACAACTACCAGCGCTCATTCCTGATCAACGGGCACTACGGGATCTCCACCACATACAACGCCGCTGCGATGGGCCTCAACACCACGAGCGGAAGCGCTGTTGGCCCGGGCGCTTACCAGAAGCCTGGCGACCTGGCTCCCAATGGGGGTGCGGTGTACACGGTCTGCGGCGTTTCTGGAAAGACCGAGGCCGGTGGACCGATGAACCATCCCGTGATGCACCTGAGCACGGCAGCGCATCTGGGGTCGATGGTCATCGATGTGAATGGCATCGCCTTGCAAGCCAAATTCCTGAATGCGCAAGGCGCCCTTGTCGATCGCTTCGACATCGTGAAAGGCGCTACCCACGTGAAGCTCGCTGCGAAGGTCTTCCTCGAAGGCGCTTACGATCCGAACACGAACCTGATGCGCGACGATCTGCGCGCCGCTGGCCTGATTCCCTCGGCGCAGCCGCACGCAGGCGTGTTCCCGCTCATTGGCGAAGGCGGGCTAGGAACCGTTGCGTCTCCTGTGCTGGCCGTCACTGGTCCGAATGCGATCGTCGATTGGGTCTTCGTTGAATTGCGCGACAAGACCACGCCTTCCGTTGTGCTGGCCTCTCGTTCGGCGCTCGTTCAGCGCGATGGTGATATCGTGGATACTGATGGCATTTCGCCGCTGGTGTTCTCAGCGCCGGTCGGGCCGTACCATGTTGCAGTGCGGCACCGCAATCATCTGGGTGCGATGACCGCCCAGCCGATGTTCTTGAGCCGTGAAGCCTTGCCGATTGATTACCGCAACGCTGGTACTGCCACTTGGGGTGCTGAAGCGCGCAAGAACATGAGTGGCGTCAAGGTGCTATGGGCCGGCAATGTGTTGGTGGATGGTGCGCTGAAGTACACAGGAGAGGGCAACGATCGCGACCCGATCCTGGTGCGCCTAGGCGGGGCCGTGCCAACGATCGCCGTTCAAGCCTACAATGCGGCGGATACCAACATGAATGGTGAAGTAAAGTACACCGGCGACAGCAACGACCGCGACCCGATCCTGGTGAACATCGGCGGGTCGGTGCCCACGGCCACGCGCATTGAGCAGCTGCCGTAATGGTCCGGTCATGCTCGCTTTCCACGCCGTTTCTCACCTTTACGGCTAATCAACCAGGCATACCTGCACCATGGCGCACGAGCCCCTTTTTGAGCAGCAGATCCACGATGCCCTGGTTTCCGAAGGCGCAAAGCCCGAGCACAAGAAGATGTTCGGCGGCGTGGCCTTCATGGTGAAGGGGCATATGAGCGTGGGCATCACCAACAAGGGCGATTTCATGGCGCGCTTCAATCCTGAGCGGCACGATGAGGTGCTGCAATGGCCGGGCGCCAAGCCCATGACCTTCGGACATAAGAACATGAAGGGCTTCGTGTTCGTGGACGCCGATGCCGTTGGCGACAAGCGGTCGCTGAGCCGCTGGGTGAAGCTCAGCCTCGCGCACGTCGCCACCTTGCCTAGCAAGAACACCCAGAAGCCGATGAAGAAAACCGTGAAGGCAGCAGCGAGGAAGACCAGCCGCAACGCTTCGAAATAGAATACGACCATGCTCAAACAACTCGCCCCGATCCTGATGCCACTGATGGCCGGCACAGCAAGTGCCCAACTCGTGATCAACGAGGTGGACTACGATCAGCCCGGTACCGACAACGCTGAGTACATCGAGCTCCTCAACACAGGAGCGGCGGCTTTCCCGCTGCAATACCTGCAGGTGGTGCTGGTGAACGGCAATGCGGGCGGCAGCGCGGTTTATGCCACGCTGGAGAATGTAAGCTGGCCTGCACTGCCCTCCGGATCCTACTTCGTAATCTGCGCCAATGCTGCAACACCCAACTGCAATGCGGTGGTGGCGCCTGCGACCAACCTGATCCAGAACGGATCACCCGATGCCATCGCTCTGGTGATCACCCAGCCCGAACCACTGGTGCTTGATGCGCTGAGCTACGGTGGCAATGTGCCGGGCTATACTGAGGGCACAGGTTCATCGCAAGAGGACAGCAACCTGGCCACAGGCATCAGCATCGGCCGCTTCCCAGACGGCACCGATACCAACGACAACAACGCCGATTTCCATCGTATGTGCAGCACACCAGGCGCCGCGAACGTGATCGACCCGCAAGCCTGCGACCTGGGCATCTCAGTGCCCGAGCAATTCACAACGCCATCGACCTTCATCGTGCTGCCATCGCCAAACGGACAAGGCCTGCTCGCCTTCGACAGCAACCTCGCATCGGAACCGATCACCTTCCAATTGCTTACGGCCCATGGCGCGCTCATCGCCGAACGAACCATCGCTTCCCCGCGCGCTTCTTGGCACATCGACCTCAGCACTGCGCGCGGGCAGCTGCTTCTAGTACGGCTCGTTTCACCAACGCGCAACGAGGCCATCCGCATCGCAGCCCCATGAACATGGAACCGCTCCGACCCAACGCCCAGCGCGCGCGCATCGCTATCATCATGATCTGGGCGGTGATGGCCTGCGACATCATCATGATGATCTCCTCGTACCTCGAGTACGACCTGCTGGCGAGTTGGCAAGCCGGCGCTGATTTCGACGAGGCCGCAGCCACGGCCAACGATGCCCGTGAGATGGTTGTAGCAGTGGTGCGCACCATCGTCTTCATCATTTCCGCCATCACCTTCATCCGCTGGTTCCGCCGCGCTTACTTCAACTTGGGCAAGCGCGCCGCGAACCTGAAGGAGAGCGAGGGCATGGCGGCCGGCGCTTGGTTCATCCCGATCGTCAACCTCTTCAAGCCCTATCGCATCATGGTGGAGCTGCACGAGCGCACCGTGGAATTGGTAGCGAACATGCTGCCTGATCCCGATCGCGCGCGAAGCAAGGACCACATCACCGTATGGTGGGTCTTCTGGGTGGCGTCCAACATCCTGGCGCAAGTGAACGTACGCATCGCTAAGGACGCCGAAACGGTGGATGCCCTCGCGAACAGCGCCCTCTTTTCCATCGTCGATGCTGCGCTTTCGATCCCGCTGGCCATGCTCGCCGTGAATGTGATCAAGCGTTATTCGGTACTCGAGCAGCCCTTGGCCGACTGGAAGAGCCTGCCGGATGCCTTCGACGAGGCGGGGTACAGGCCCTCATGAATTCTGCCGCCAGCAGTTGAAGTCCGCAGCGCGGGCACTGATTGGCATTGGCTACACTTGCCCCATGATCCGCCAAGCCCTCCTCTCCTTCCTTGCTCTGCCACTGCTGCTTCACGCGCAGCAACCGGACCTCAAGGCACTCGATGCCTACATCGCCGATGCCCTCATCAGCTTCGATCAGCCGGGCCTAGCGGTCGGCATCGTGAAGGACGGCCAGTTGGTTTTCGCCAAGGGTTATGGCAAGCTCGACCTCGACAAGCCCGAGCCCGTCACGCCGAACAGCATCTTCTACTGCGCCAGCATCAGCAAGGCATTCACGGCCTGCGCCATCGGCCTGCTCGTTGATGAGGGCAAACTGAGCTTCGATGATCCCGTGCGCAAGCACCTGCCCGCCTTCAAAACGCCCGATGCTTTCGTGACCGATCAAATGACCGTGGCCGACCTGCTCTGCCACCGCAGCGGCTGGGACACCTTCGATGGCGACCTGCTGTGGTACGGCACCAATTACACGCAGGACGAGATTCTCGCGCGCCATGCCAGCGAGCCCTTCACCTTCGGCTTCCGCACCGAGTTCGGCTACAGCAACCTCATGTACATCGCTGCGGCCCGCGTGATCGAGAACGCAAGCGGCATGAGCTGGGACGCCTTCATCACCGAGCGCATCTTCAAGCCGCTGGGCATGCAGCGCAGCCGTGTGGAGACCGCAGACCTTGCGGGCATGAGCGATGTGGCTTTGCCGCATGTGCGCAAAGGGCAGGACCCGAAATCGCCGCAGAAGAGCATGCCCTACCAAGCGCTGCGCGGTGCTGATGGCGCATGCGGCGTGCTGAGCACCGTGAACGATCTGGCGAAGTGGGATGCCATGTGGGCCGATGAAGGCAAGCACGAGGGCAAGCCCTTCATCAGCGCGAGGACCTTCGCCACCATCACCGCCATGCACCTGCCCATGGGCGGTCGTCGCGATGGCGCCGCGCTCGGCTGGTTCCTCGAAGGCAACAACGGCAATACGGTGATCACGCACAGCGGCGGAATGCCCGGCTTCATCCTCAACCACGCCGTGGTCCCGGAGAAGGACCTCGCGGTGATCTGCTTGGGCAATGGCGAATCGTACAGCGTGTTCGCCATCACCAACAAAGTGCTCGACCTGTACTTGGGCGAAGGCAAGGCCGATCCCGTGGCCGACATGCTGCCCCGACTAGCTAAGCGGCAAGAGCGCGAGGCCAAGCGCGTGGCTAATCGCAAGGCAGCACGCGTTGCTAAGACCAAGCCTTCGCTCGCCATGAGCGCTTATGCTGGCACCTTCACGGACAAGATCTATGGTGATGCCGTGATCACCGAGAAGGATGGCAAGCTCTCCTTGCAGCTCGTACCTGCGCCTGAACTGTTCACCGGCGCATTGGTCCATTGGCATTACGACACCTTCCAATGGCTGCACGCCGATCCGTTCCTGGAGCCGGGCTACATCACCTTCACCTTCGATGCCGACCACAAGGTCACGGGCTTCAAGATCGACCTGCATAGCCCGGACTTCCATTTCAACCGGTTGGATTTCAAACGGAAGTGAGCTTGGACGTTGTCCAGCAATGCATCGGGACGTGCCTTCGACCCCCAACCGCTTTAACTATCCTTGCACGCACGAACATGACCGAGATCACCTGCGCTGAGCTGAAGAAGATGCGCG
>JBATND010000514.1:0-9076 GCA_049290175.1 Flavobacteriales bacterium
GATTCTGAGCGAGTAGCATGGGGCTTCTACAGAAACTGTTCGGAAGCAAGCCTCGGAAGACGGTCGAGGATGATCGTTTCGGCGTGCTTTTCCTATTGCGAGGAAACGGTTCCAACTCGGTGTGGTCGGGTAAATGGGATATTGGAGAGGATTCGTTGGAGTTCTTCGTAGGAGGGAGTGATCAGGCGCCTTCGGAAGAAGCGATACACGGTTTGGAGAAGATTGTATCTGAGCGAGTATTCTTGGAGCAATCCAAGGCCGCTGTGATTGAATTGCTAAGGAATGCCGCTGAAGGCTACGAACCTGAGCAGTTCGAAACAGACATGGCCCTCGCCGCGATCAACGTCAAAGGCCCGGGAACATTCACGATCAGTTACGTACAGCGCAAAGAACCCGGATATCATTTTACCGCTGAGTTCGTAGGCGGAGAGTCGGTCGGTGTTAGTATTGATTCCTAAGCATACCAATGGTTGTTCTCCAACGAAATGAAGCCTCGCTGGCGGCGCACTTGAACCAAGGTGTTGCGGCGGGGCCAGGGGTGGGGGGATTCTGAGGCCATGTGGCGGACACGGTCATTTGCATGAGTGCGGATTGCAATGGAAGAAAGAATCCAGAAGTTCAGGGTTGATGCTCAGGTGGCGATTTGGGAGTTTCTTGGAACGAAGAGCTATGGCGATTTTGGATTGAGCCTAGCTGATAAGCCTGAGAGCTTTGTTGCGCTCCTCGACTTGATGAACGAGAGCGAATGGTCCTCCAAGAAGCAATTCAGCGCTGTAGTGCCAAATGATGAATGGATAGTGAATACTGGAGATATCCGTGCCTTCGATGAAATAGAGATCTCCTTGCGCAAGGAGGCGGAAGATCTCTTCGACGTGATAACAGAGTCCAAGATTATCCGCTTGCAGTTCGGGCAGAAGAGCTTTCAGACTTTCCGCCAGATGGTAGCCACAAGAGCGTTTGATGTTGGAATGAAGGATGGGCGAGGCAGGCTACTCATGTTCTGGTAGCCCAAGAGGTTTCCTCGGCGCCTCCGAGGGCAGCAAGGCGCGGCGCGTGCTCATACCGCATGAGGCGGCACTGGCGGCGCACTTGAATCAGGGTGTGGCGGCAAGCTTGCATGTTGGACAGGCAGGGCCGGGTGTGGGGGGATTCTGACACTTGAATGTGTGACCACTAGTCGCAGAGTCGCGGCAGTGGGGCGCGAGCATCAGGAGCATTCCGCCGATGAGGGCATTGATGGCGAGGAAGCATTGGGTAGTGATGAGCAGGAAGCGCATGCTGCGAAGGTCCTGATATCTGGGATAGCCCACATGGTGGGTATTGCAAACCCCGTCCGGAATGCCCTACTTCGTTGCATGAGCATTGCCATGCGCCAGACCGGATCGATGCTGCACGGGAGAATGGGTGTGTGCGCCATCGGCATGCACACCGGTCCGGTGGTTGCGGGCATCGTGGGCGTGAAGAAGTTCCAATACGACATCTGGGGCGTCCCGGCCTACACCGGGACGGTGAACACGGCCAGCCGCATGCGTCTTCGTCCCGATTCATCGGGAGAGAGCAGCGGCGAGGTTGGGAAGGTGAACATCAGCGAGGCGACGCATGCATTGGTGAAGGACGCCGCTGTGGTCGAAGGCGGTGCAGCGTCGGCCCTCCGGGTCGACCTTGGCAACGCCGAGGCGACAAGACACCATTCACCGGCTTTCACCTTCACCCCCCGCGGAAAATTGCAGGCGAAGGGTAAGGGCGAGATGGAGATGCACTTTGTTCAACCGGGCTCATGACAGCGCACGACATCGAACATGGATCACGCATGAGAAAGCCCTTCATCAGCATCGTTTGCGGCGCGCTGTTGTTCTGCACTGGTGTGCACGCGCAGAACAAGGCCTTGATCGACTCCTTGCGTGCGGCGTTGATCGGCCCACTAACGGACACAACGCGCATCGTGGTTTTATACGACCTGAGCTGGGAGCTCGCCGATGCCGGGGACTATCAGCAGGCGAAGGTGCAGGCGGACAGCATGATGGCGCTCGCCATCCGCACGGGCTCCGTGAACGCCACGGCGAACGCCTTCAACATCCTGGGCGAGATCGCCCAACGGCTGGACGACTACCCGGAAGCACGACGTTGCTTCTCCGAATGCCTTCGGCTGAACCAACAGACCGGGAGGGAGCGCAACGTGGCCGGTGCGTTGAACAACATGGCGAACGTGAAGCGCAAGGAAGGTGACCTGGCCGGCGCCCTGAGCGACTACTTCGCCGCCGTGGCAATCAACCAGCGCCTGGGCAACGAGGACTGGCTGGGAAAGAACCACGACAACATCGGCACCGTCTACCTCCGATTGGGCGATCACCCCAAAGCCCTGGACCACATGCTGAAAGCCCTCGCGCTCCGCGAACGGATCGGGGACAAGCCCGGCATCGCAACCTCGTACAGCAACCTGGGCCTATTCTACCAGCAACGGTCGGACCTGAAAGAAGCCTTGCGTTACACCCGGGCAGCCTTGAAGACACGGGAGGAGATGGACGACCCGAACGGCATGGCGATCTCACACGTGAACATCGCCAGCATCCTGAACGACTCCGGGCAGCATGCGGCCGCATTGAAGGAAGCCGAGGAGGCCATGCGCATCGCCAGGGAGATCGGTGCCCAATACACCTTGGTCGCCGCATACGCCTATGCGGGAAAAGCCCATGAAGGACTCGCGCAGGATGAGGAAGCGCTGCGCGCGTATGAGGCGGGGCGCGCCTTGGCGGAACAGATCGACGACCGGAGCGACCAGGCCGAGCTCACCCTCATGGCCGTGTCGGTGCTCACCCGGAGCAAGCGGTACGACGCATCGCGCAGCTACCTGGGTTCCGCCATCGAAGTGGCGCGCACGGTAGGAAGCCGCGAAATGTTGTCCACCGCTTACCGCGAACTGGAACGGCTGGACAGCATCAACGGCGATTGGAAAGGCGCCTACCTCGACCACCGCATGCACGTGCAGTACCGCGACAGCATCTACAACGCCTCGAACACCGAGGAGACCACGCGCCTGCGGATGCAATATGACTTCGACAAGCAGGAAGCGGCCACCCAAGCGGAACAGGAGAAGAAGGATGCGGTGACGGCTGAGCAGATCCGCCGCAAGGGACTGCAGCGCAACGCCCTGCTGGGCTTCGCCGTGTTCGGGATCGTGTTCGCGGTGGTGGACCTGCGCCGCCGCCGCCGCATCAAGCAGGAGCATGCACGCAGCGAAGCACTGTTGCTGAACATCCTGCCGGAGGAAGTCGCCGAGGAACTGAAGGAGAAAGGCGCGGCCGAGGCGAAGCACTACGATACCGCCACCATCCTCTTCACCGATTTCAAAGGCTTCACACAGTTGAGCGAACAAGTGACACCGGCGGAACTGGTCGCGGAGCTGAACACCTGCTTCAAGGCCTTCGACGGCATCATGGAGAAATACCGCATCGAGAAGATCAAGACCATCGGCGATGCGTACATGGCCGCTGGTGGACTGCCCGATCCGCAGCACGGTTCACCCGCCGATGTGGTGCGCGCAGCTTTGGAGATGCAGGAATTCATGCGCGCGCACAAAGTGGAACGCGAAGCACAAGGCAAGCCCTACTTCGAGATGCGTGTTGGCATACACAGCGGACCCGTTGTCGCGGGCATCGTTGGCGTGAAGAAGTTCCAGTACGACATCTGGGGCGATACGGTGAACACGGCCAGTCGCATGGAGAGCAGCGGCGAAGTGGGCAAGGTGAATATCAGCGAGGCGACGTATGCGTTGGTGAAGGACACCGTAATGGTCGAAGGCGGTGCAGCGTCGACCCACCGGGTCGATCGGAACAATGCCAGTGATGGAGCCGACCAACACGCAACGCGCCCCGCATTCACCTTCACCCCACGCGGAAAAGTGCAGGCGAAGGGCAAGGGGGAGATGGAGATGTACTTCGTGGAGACCGATTGATTAAGTTCGACCAACCACGCCCACCTACCATGCTTGCCCGATCATTGCGCGTCCTTCTCGTGTGCTTACCACTGGCAGCCACAGCCGGTTCACCCGCCGACTCTCTGAGGCAGGTCCTCGACCGGACAGGTCAGGACACAGTACGCGTAAACGTGCTGAATAAGCTGGGTGCAATGTTCGCCGATACCCGTCCGGACAGCGCGATCATGTTTGGGGCGCAAGCCCTGGATCTAGCCGGGAAACTGTCATTCGAACCCGGAGTTGCCGAAGCCTTGCGCGTCATCGGCTTCGGCCACATGCGGGAGCAGGAGTACGGTATCGCCATCAGCCATCTTCAACGCGCGTTGGCGCTCTGGGCCTTATTGGGCGACGCCGGCAAGCAGAGAAGAGGATCCACTTCGCACTGGCCCATATCGCTGAGCAACAGAGCGACTTCCCCGAAGCGCTCAAGCAATACCTCACCAGCCTGAAATTCGCTGAGCAGCTAGGGGACAGCGCAGCGGTGGTGGACATGCGCTTGAACATCGGCGTCGTGTATGGGCACATGGGCCAGCATGCGGAGTCGATCGCCTTGCTGGAGCAGGTGCTGCGCGCACATGAGCGCACGGGAGATAGCCTGGGCATCGCCAGGGCATGCAACAACCTGGGCAATGTGCTGGACGACGAAGGCCGCTCCGACGAGGCGCGGATCTACCTGAACAGGGCGGTGGCCATGGCGCGCGCCTTGAGACATCCAATGGGAGAGGTCATCACCCTCGGTTCCCTGGCCAACCACTATCAGCGCCTGCAGCAGTTCGATACGGCTCTCGTGTACAACGAACGTATCCTGGATTTGCTCGGACAGCTCGGTGATCCATTCAGACTTGCAGCGGCTTCCATCAACACGGGCGAGATCCTCACCCGGCTGAAGCGCTACGACGAAGCCAAGGTTTACCTCAACAAGGGAATCGAATACGCGCGGTCAGTGGGTGCGAAGCAATGGTTGTCGAATGCGCACGCGGGCCTCTACGACATCGCGTACGCACAGGGCGATGCCGTGACGGCTTTGGAGCAATTCAAGCTGCACATCGCCTACCAGGACAGCATCACCAACGAAGCGAATACCCGCAAGGCCGTGCAGGTGCAGATGCAGTACGACTTCGACAAGAAGGAGGCGGAGACCAAGGCCGAGCAGGAGAAGAAGGACCAACGCCAGCGGATGGTGCGGAACAGCATTGCCGGCGGATTGGCCTTCGCGCTGCTCTTCCTGGGCGTGGTCTGGCGCCAGCGGAATAAGATCAATGCGGCGCGCAAACGCAGCGATGAACTACTTCTGAACATCCTGCCAGAAGAAGTCGCCGAAGAGCTCAAGGCCAAGGGTTCAGCAGAGGCCGTCCACATCGATCAGGTCACCGTGCTGTTCACCGACTTCAAAGGCTTCACCGCCATGAGCGAGATGGTGACTCCACAGCAGCTCGTCCAGGACCTGAACGAGTGCTTCAGTGCCTTCGATCACATCACCGCAAAGCATGGCATCGAGAAGATCAAGACCATCGGCGATGCGTACATGGCAGCAGGAGGATTGCCCACACCCAACACCACACACGCCACTGATGTGATCATGGCAGCGCTGGAAATGCGCGACTTCATCGCAGAGGGCAAGGCGCGGAAGATCGCTGCTGGCCTACCCTACTTCGAGGTCCGCATCGGCATCCACACCGGCACGGTGGTCGCCGGCATCGTGGGCGTGAAGAAGTTCCAGTACGACATCTGGGGCGATACAGTGAACACGGCCAGCCGCATGGAGAGCAGTGGTGAAGTGGGAAAGGTGAACATCAGCGAGGCGACGTACGCGTTGGTGAAGAACGCGTTCATTGGCGAAGACGGTGTAGCGTCGACCCACCGGGTCGACCGGAACAATGCCAGCGATGGAGCCGACCAACCCGTAACGCGCCCCGCATTCACCTTCACCTCACGCGGCAAGGTGCAGGCAAAAGGCAAGGGGGAGATGGAGATGTATTTCGCGGATCGCAGCAATGCCAATCTGTAACGGCCGTTCAGCAAGGCAATGCTACTTGCCTCGGCGATAAGCCACTGCACCTTGCAAGCGCACCCCTGCCCTACCCTGCTCAGCGCCTGCTGTTCAGCCAGCGCACGCCCACCAGCCGATCGAGGCGTTGCATGCGATCGGTGAAATAGAGCAGCACGGTGTAATCGTTCTCGGTCTCGAAGTGGCTGCCTTCAATGGAGGCGATGTCGGCGCCGTCCGTTTCACGCGAGCGTGTCACGTAGCTGAAATCATAGAAGCCCTGCTTCAGCAGCACTGCCGCATGGTAGGCCTTGCGATCCACTTCCCATTGCATGCGGAAGGCGGGCTGGCACTGCCAATCGCTCAGTTGACCGTACACGTACGGCTCTTGCATCAAGGGCGCTTCCATGGGCAGCACGAAATGCACGAGGAAATAATCGGCGCCCAGCGGATCGCCATCCATCAAGTCGTTGCGCACCAGGAACTTGCCGTTGATGTCCTGCTGGTTGTTGTAGCGCCTGATGGTGCGCGGGGCCTCGGGCTGCAGCCATGCTTCATACACGCGCTCGCCGATGCCGGGCACGATGCGCTCGATACGGTTGGTGACGAAACGATGGTTCTTCAGATCGAAATTGCGGAACTCGTTGCCGCCCATGAATAGGCCCTGATCGGGGAAGTCGTACACCAGCTCGGTGCCGCGCACGAAACGAGGCTTGGCGCCGGTGCGGGCATCGTCCCACCGCATGTTCTGCAGCATGGTGACATGCAGCTCACCGAAGGGATCCTGCACCGGCAGGTTGTTGGTGTTGATCGTGAGATCGACCTGCTGTGCGGCATCGCGCAGATCAACCTGCCGGGTGGGTGCCACGCGCGCATTGATCGCCGTGATCGGCTCCACCACCAGGAAGCGGCGCGTGAGCACGAGGTCCTCTTCATCGCCGCCGCGATACACCTTGATGAGGTAGTTGCCACTGCGGATGGGCCGCATATCCATGTTGGGCACCACCAATTCATACTGGATGAAGTTCTGCAGCGTGTTGTAGCTCTGGCGGCCCGGTGGCAGGTAGGCATTGGTGGCGCCTTCGAGGTAAACGCCCACTGGCAGGTCGCTCGGCTTCCAGGCATGATCGCAATGCACCAAGGTGTAGCTCAGGTCCTCGATGTCGGGCGCGAGGTCGTCGAAGCGCAGCACCACCTGCTCATTGCCGCTCAGTTCGATCACGGGCGCAGCCAGCTCGAATCCGGCTTTGAAGCATTGCACGGTGCGGATGGTGGGACTGTAGATCCGGTCGGGCGCCAGAGCACCACCCGGCCTTGCATAATCCGGGGCATTGCCAACTGTGGTTGCTGGTGCCGAGCCGCCGCAGCCGAGCAGCATGCCTATAAGTATGGTCCAAGAGCGCATGTGGTTCGATCCGAAGAGGAGCGGCGAATGTAGCGGAGGCCCAAGAGGGGGATCCGGCACGAAGTCGAATGGCACTCCCAGAAAAACCGTTCCGCTTGTTGGCAACTCGTTGCCGATTGATTGCATGGCAAATACCTCCGACTACATTTGCCGCCGCCCTTCCGGAAAGGGCGTCAGCGCACCATGTCCAACACGATCCGGATCCGCAAAGGACTCGACATCCGCCTGAAGGGCGAAGCAGAGAAAGTCCTTGTTCAGGCCGATCCCGCGAAAGTCGTCGCGATAAAACCGACCGATTTCCATGGCCTCGTGCCCAAGGTGCTGGTGAAAGCCGGCGACAAGGTGAAGGCCGGCACGCCGCTCTTCGCCGATAAGTACAACGAGCGCGTGCTGTGGACCAGCCCCGTGAGCGGCGAGGTGGCCGACGTGATTCGCGGCGAGAAGCGCAAGGTGCTCGAGGTGCGCATCCTGGCCGATGCCCAAACAGAGTTCGAGGACTTCGGCATGGGCGAGCCAAGCACCATGAACCGCGAGACCATCATCCAGAAGCTGCTCAAGAGCGGAGCCTGGCCGGTGATCAAGCAGCGCCCCTTCGATGTGGTGGCCAACCCGGCGCAAGAACCCAAGGCCATCTTCGTGAGCGCTTTCGACAGCGCCCCCCTCGCACCCGACATGGACTTGGTGGTGCGCAACCACGGCGCCGATTTCCAGACCGGATTGGATGCGCTGGCCAAGCTCACCAAAGGCAAGGTGAACCTGGGCGTGAGCGACAAGACCGCCGCGCGCGAATTCCTCGATGCCAAAGGCGTGGTGCGCCACAGCTTCAGCGGTCCGCACCCAGCGGGCAACGTGGGCGTGCAGATCCACGCCATCAGCCCCATCAACAAGGGCGATGTGATCTGGACCGTGGGCGTGCAGGATGTGATCCTGATCGGCCGCTTGTTCCGCCAAGGCCGCTTCGATGCCTCGCGCACCATCGCCATCACCGGCAGCATGGCGCGCAATCCGAAGTACGTGCGCACCGTGATCGGCGCGCCCCTGAAGGACCTCATCGGCAGCGTGGAAGGCAAATTGCGCGTGGTGAGCGGCAATCCCCTCACTGGCGACAACGCGGGCGCCGATGGCTACCTCGGCTTCTACCACAGCCAAGTGACCTTGCTGCCCGAAGGCGACGAGCCCAAGTTCTTCATCACCGATGGCTGGGCCACGCCGGGCTTCAACACCTTCAGCGCCAACCGCAGCTTCCCCACCTGGCTGATGCCGGGCAAGAAATACGCGCCCGATACCAACCAGAACGGCGAGGAGCGCGCCTTCGTGATGAGCGGGCAGTACGAGAAGGTCTTCCCCTTCGACATCTACCCGGTGCATCTGCTGAAGGCCATCCTGGTGAACGACATCGAACAAATGGAGAAGCTGGGGCTTTATGAAGTGGCCCCGGAGGATTTCGCCCTGTGCGAATTCGTGTGTACCAGCAAGATCAACTCACAGAGCATCGTCCGTGAAGGATTGGATGCCCTGAAGAAGGAAACCACCTGAGCGATCGCATGAAAGCGCTGCGCAACCTCGTCGATAGCATCAAGCCCACCTTCGCGAAGGGCGGGAAACTTGAGAAGCTCCATTGGGTCTTCGACGGCCTCGAGACATTCCTGTTCACACCCGGCCACGCCACGGAACGCGGCGCCCATATCCGCGACGGCATCGACCTGAAGCG
>JBATND010000515.1:0-7412 GCA_049290175.1 Flavobacteriales bacterium
TCACCGATCTCACCGAAGAGCAGCGGGCATTCATCCACGCAATCAGGGATGCCGTCACCATCGGTATCGGCGCTGTTCACGTTCACCGTTACCGTGCAGCTGTTGGAGCAGCCGCTCTCAGTTACCGTGTAGGTGAGCAATTGGGTGCCGACGGCAGGGTTGAAGAGACCGCCAGAGGTAACGCCTGTGCCGCTCCAAACACCGCCCGGGGTTCCCGGTGTCAGCTGGAAGCTCGGACCGGCCACGCACAAGGTGGCGTAAGGCCCACCGCAATCAGGCGCCGCAGGAAGCGGGGTCACGTTCACCGTGACGTTGCCAGTGCTGGTGCAGCCCGCACTTGAAGTCACCTGCACACTGTAAGGCGTGGCACTGGTGATGCTCGTGGCCGTCACGCTCTGGGTGTTGTTGATGCCGCCCAGGAAGGTGCCGCCGCTCCAAGCGTAGCCGAGGCTCGCGCCACCCGTGATGGTGACCACATAGTCCTCCACCTCGCCGAAGGAAAGAGCACCGCATGCAGACATGCCATTCGTAATCCCTTGATCCGCTTCGCGCACACGCATGCGGGTGGAACCATTCAGCGCTGTTAGGGGAACCGTGAACGTGATGCTGGCAACAGTCGGTGCCGCACCGAAGTTGTCCACTTGACCAAGTTTCTCAGCTGGATCTTGGAACACGCCATCCTGATTGTAGTCAATCCAAACCGCTACATCGTTGATGGTGTAGGTGCCCGCAATCGCATTCAGCGTATAGCTGGTGCCCGCTGATAGTGTGGCCGTGGTAGAACCGGTGGCCGGGTACAGCGTGTAATACGGCGCTGCTGAAGCACCGGTGCTGTTGTTCAGCGTTGTGCCGGGGATGCTCACCGAAGTGAGGAAGTCGCCGAAGCCTGTGCCTGTGCTGTACGAGGTGGCACAGTAAGCCGAAGGCGCGGCCAGATTCACCTGCAAGGTGCTGTTGCTGCCCTCGCACACCGGGTTGGGTGTTGCAGTGGTGCTGGTAATGCTGGGGTTCGCGTTCACCGACAGGTTGTAGTTGGCTGCAACAGATGCGCAACCACCATCGAAAGCCGTGAGCGTGTAGTTGCCGTTGTTGGCAGCCGTAAGCCCATTGATGGTGACGCTGGAACCCGTTTGACCACCCACCGGTGCGGCGCCGCCCCAGAGGTAGCCGCTCACCGAGCCGGATATCACGTTGGCCGAGAGGGTCACGCTGCCGCCCTCGCAAATGGGGGCCGTAGCGTTGATGCTCACCGCAGGCGGCGTGGTGCTGGTAACGTTGGTGCTCACCGTCACGGTGCCCGAGCAGGCATCGGTGATCAGGCAGCTCCAGAGGCCGGGCGTGTTCACCACTTGGTTCTGGGTCGTGCCAGCCGGTCCGCCGGGACCTGTCCACGCGTAGGTGTAAGGCGCAACGCCATCGGTCGGTGTGGCCGTGAGCGTAACGCTGCCGCCAGTGCAGAAGCTGGCCGGCACTGGGCTGATAGTGCCAGCGCTGATCGGGTCATTCACCGTAACCGTCACTTGGGCCGTTTGGGGACAACCGCCGGGTGCGGTGGCGGTCACCGTGTAGATGGTGGTCTCAGCCACGCCGCTGGCGGTCACCGTGTTGCCGGTGGTGCCGCTCAGGTAGGTGGCCGGGCTCCAATCGTAGGTGGTGCCGGAAACTTCAGGCTTCAGGAATCGATAGAGCCTGTCGCCACCAGGCCATGCCTGAAGTTGGTCATAGAGGGTGACATTGCTCGCTGTGTGGGTAGCAGAGTTCACAGCCACACGTGCGGCGGTCGTTCCGCCGGTAATCGCTACAGAAGCGCCATCGATGTAAGCTTGTCCCGTTGTTCCATATCGGAACTCAACAGTGCCATCAGCTTCGTAGAGCACCACCTGGAAACGCATGTTGGCAGCGGTCCCAGTGCCGAAAATCCGCACGAACCATTCCACGATCCGGACATAGTTGCCCGGGGTGCCTTCCAATGAGGTGCGTATGTTACCGTCAGTACCAGTGTGCAAGTCGTCCCACCAAGCTGCTAGCAAAGGCGTATCGGTAGCGCCCGTCAACGGATCGTTGAACCGCGAGCCTGAGCAGGCTGTAGGTCCGAGGCGCATCAAGCCGTTACTGTTCGTGCTGAATTGGGTGTATGTCGCAGTACCGTAACTGAAGGTGAAGCCGATGCCCGTCAGAGGACCACCGGTATCATCCAGGTTCGGGCCTTGTATCTGCACCGGGCTTGTCATGGGCAACAGACCTCCACTTGTGTTGGTTTGGAATATGTAGCTGCCCACCGGACCGCTGCCGCCGCTGGCAACAGCATTCAGTGTGCTGCTGCCGCCCACGCAGATCGCAGCAGGGCTTGCACTGGTAACCAAGTTGGGTTGGCCAACGGGCGCCACAATGTTGATGGTGCCCAGGTTCTTGTTGCAGGAGCCATCGTTCTCGTGCAGCAGGAATACCTGTACTGCATCGCCGGGAGTGAAGGGTCCGAGAACCTCGGTAGCTGGCGCGTTGAGGCCCGTTACATCCACAGGAGTACCGCCGTTGAGGATGTAGCGCACGCCAGCGCTGGCGCCATCACCGTCGAAGTCGAGGTTCACCGTGATCAGCTGTGTACACAGGTCGTAGCTGGCCGTGCCATCGGGATCCACACAACCAGGGGTGCATTCCACCTCGAATTCCCAGGTGGTTTGCTGGTTATCCTGGCAGCTATTGCTGCCATCGCTATCGATCTCCAGGAAGAGCTCGTTGCCCAATGAGGTTCCAGTAACCGTGGGCGAACCCAAGTTGGCAAAGCTGCCGGTGAGTTCAACGATAGGCAGCCCCGTGTTGTCCGTGCCACTATAGCCGCGGATCACGTCGTTGGGATCCATGGTGCCGCTGATGAAGGACAGCGTAACGGTTTCTCCGGGATTGCTGGCGATGAAAGTGAAGGTGCGCGTATCGCCGTTACCGTAGCAGTGATCCACGGACACGGTTTGGCCACAGGTCACAGTAATCGGGCAGTTACCGTAGAAGGTGCCCAGGTCCAGGATACTTACCGTGTTATTGGTTACCGAGATCTCAACCGCATCGCCGGGCTGCGAGAAGCTGCCGCTGGTGGGGATGATGTTGCTTCCCAGCGAGGCTGTCACCGTTACCGGTGTGCCGCCGTTCACCGAGTAAACGATGTCGCCTGGGGTGCCGTTTCCGAAGTCGGCGATGTTCACATCAATCGTGTAGGTACTGTAGTCGCAGTCATCGATGATGCTCGCTGTTGCGCTCGCTGGTGTGGGAGGCGGCAGAACGTTGATGAGGAAGTCCTCGGTTTCACCGTAATTGTACACCAAGCAAGGTACCAGACCTGCTCCGCTCACGCCTTCCGCCACGATCACGCGCATCATGGTCAGGCCCAAGTTGGGGGTTACCGGAGGGGTGAAGTTGCCGATGATGTTGCGAGGACCGGCCAAGGTCGCGCCTTCCTGCAGGATCGTCTCGCCAGCATCATCGAAATCACCATCCTGGTTCCAGTCGATCCACATGCCGGTACCGAAAGCGAAGTAGGTGGGGCCATCGCACTCGTCCTCTTGCACAGTGTATGACGAAGGCACGCCCTGCTGAACGCTGAACTGCGGCGTTAGGCCAACGCGCCAGTTCGAGTAACGGTTGAGGATGGATCCAGCACCTGGTGCAGGCACCGTGCAACCCGTATTGGGGCCTGGGTATGGCGTAATGTCACCCACTGTAACACCGTTCACTGTTACGCTGAAGATCTCCTCGTCGATAGCCGAGCCAGGAATGCTGGTGCAGTAGCAGCCGAAGAGGTCACCTGTGAAGTTCCAAGTGGGGCAGCCCGTAGCAGGGCCTTGTGGGCTCTGGGGAATCACGCTCCACGTGTGCGGACCTGCGGCGAGAATGCCGGCGATGTACGTCGTGCCGGGCTGGTTGGTAGCTACCGTGTTGCCATCAAGGATCACGTCATAGCCAGTAGCGAAAGCTACCGCAGGCCAGCTCAGCGTTACCGACTGTGTGGGGCACGTTGCGCCACCATCGGCGGGGCTCGGGTTGATTGCGCAGGCAGGCGGGGGGCATGCAGCACCAGGAAGTACCTCAACGGAGTAAGGTCCACTGCCACCGGCAATGCCTTCAGAGATCGCGATGTAGTAGGTGCCTGGGTTCAGGTTGCCGTAAATGTGCCGACGGCCACCGTTGGGGCAATCATTCAGTATGCTGGTGGCGGCAACGAAGGGCTGCGCATCCCATGGGCAGGAGGTGAACAGATTGATGTAGGCCACCGTGCGGGCAGGAGTGCTTCCGCAGTAGCTTACTTCCAAGGATTGCACGCAGTCGGTGAGCGTGAAGGCCTCCCAGACCACGAGTCCGCCGAAGCCTTCGGTATCCGTGGCTCCGGTGCTGTTCCCGTTGAAGGTCACGCTGCCCAAGGCTCCCACCGATTGTGGTGTTACCCCGGTGCATTCGTTGTTCAGCGGTGGTGGCGCGAACTCGAAGGGACCGGCCCATGAGCTGGTGCCATCGCCGATGCAGTCTGCCTGCACATAGAACTCGTAGGTGGTACCGTTCACAAGACCGCTAACCACCAACTCTGGGGTGGGGCCTACGCCGGGGTCAGAAGGCGTGCCTGGCGTACCGCCACCAGCTGGCTGAACATGCACGTTCCAAAGGGTCTCCGCACAACCCGTGGACCAGGTAAGTGTGGCGCTGTTGCCGCTTGTTACAGCAAGCAGGTTGCTGGGAGCGGGGCAGGGGTCAGGCGCGGTAATGGTCACGATGTAATCCTCAACCTCGCCCCAGGTGTAAGAAGCGCATGGCTCAACCAATACGCCGTTCAAATTGTACACGCAGCGAACACGCATGCGGTGATCACCAAGTGAAGGGTTGCAAGCCAAGGTGATGGGGAAGCTGGCAGAAGCATTCACTACGCCAGGTGTGAAGCCGGAACCGACCTGACCCGGAGTTGCGCCGACCCGCTCAGAAGGCGTACTGAAAATGCCATCGTCGTTGTAATCGATCCAAACCGCGAAACCTTGGTTGCCCCACTCGCCGGTTGAAACGTTCAAGCTGTAGCTGGAACCTGCCTGAAGCGTGGCGGTTTGCGTATTGCTCGGTGGGTTGGGGGGGTAGAATGTGTAAGCTGGCGTGCCTGCTAAGAACCCCGTGTTGTTGCTGAGGGTGGTGCCTGTAATGGCCACATTCGAAATCAGGTCGCCGGCGCCTGTGCCGGTGGTGTAAAGGCCAGCGGTGCAGTAGGCCGCGCAGTAAGCTGCACCGGCCAGATCAACGAAAATCGGGTCGCTGTATGCAGCACCGCCACCGGGTTCGGTACAGGTTACCAAGCAACGGTACCATTGCGGGCTGGTCTGGTTGGCGGTTTGGGTGGACGTGCTGCCGCCGAAGATTGTCTGGTTCACCGTGAAGAACTCGTCATCGGCGTACTCCCATTGGTAAGTGACTCCGGAGCCAAGCGTTGCATTCTGCAGGCTCAAGTTGAAGTTGGCAGCACTGCAGGCTACTGGCACCGAGGAAAGGGTGTTGCCTGGGTCGGGTGTGCCCGAGCAAGCAAACGCAGCAGTGATGTTCACGCAGAAATCCTCCGTCTCACCGTAGCTATAGGTGCCGGTGGCAGGTGGGGGAGCTCCAGCTTCAGTGAGAACGGCTCTGAAACGAACGGGACCGGTATTCGCCGTTGGGGGAATCGTGATGTTCAGGTTAGGAATCGTGTTCAACGCTGTGGTGGGACCTCCTTGCGAGAGCGTCTCGCCGGGATCAGCGAAGCTGCCATTCCCGTTGAAGTCAGCATACAGAGAGTAGTAGGCAGCGTAGTGGGTGCCACTGCACGAACCATTGCGGAGACGCACAACTGCCGAAGCGCCTTGTTGCAAGGAGAATCCGGTGCTGGTCGTGAAGGTGTAGGTCTCGCAGGTGGCGGCCGGCGAGCCGAAGCCCACACCGTTCACCTTCACACTGTCAATCTTCGTGTCGGCAGTGATCGTTGCATTCGATGCCGCGTACGTGATACAGATGCACGGATCGGTATTCAATGTAACCGTAACCGGGGCGCTCGATCCCGTGCCGTTGCCAGCACAGGTCACATCGCAGTAGTACATGGTCGTCGCTGCCAGTGAAGTAACATAAGTGGCTGCGTTCGGCCCAACTGGGTTGTAGTTCATGCCGCCATCGGTGCTGGCGTACCACTGGTAGCTCACGCCGGTGCCGCTGGTCGCGTTCTGTAGGCTCAGAGTGAAGTTGGAACCCGAGCAAGCAGTTGATGCATTAGAAAGCGTGTTGCCGGGTGATGGGGTGCCGGAGCAAGGAGAAGCGGCCGAGAAGGTCATATAGCCGATGAAGCCGCGAGGCGTGAAGGTCGGGGACGGCATGGCGCCACCGTAACCGTAACCTGTGCCTACGCGGATTTCCATGCCCCCTACGTTGTACACGCTTTGCTGCACACCTACAGTGGAGTATCGCAGGCTGCCTGCCGTAGCGGAATAAGTTGGCTGCCCAGCGCCGGTAACCGTTTGTAGGGCGAATTGCACCTGCGTCAGAGGTGGGATGAAGTAGCTCATCCCAGTGATGAAAGTCTGCGCCACGCTGGTCGTGGTATTGCCTGTCAAAGGCAGGCTCGAATTGCTCGCCACCACGTTCCAGCCATTGGCCAGCGAGATAGCCGGCGGTACATCTGTGGGCGTGTCGTAAGCAACCGAGCGGGCGTACAGGTGTGCGGTGTAGGTGTTGGTAACACCGGCGATGGATCCGATCTCACTAAGAAGGACACCTGCGCCAGTGGTGTTCAATACACTGAAGACAGCCACTGACGATCCATTGTTATTGGCCAGGCCTGAAGTGGTCGAAACTGTCTGCGCCCCGGCGGTGCCTATGAGCGCGAACAAGACCAGCAGCGAGGCGAGCCTCGTCCACCAGTGCTTGCGTTTTGGGTTGGTGTTTGGATTCATGGGGTTTTGGTGTTCGTTGGTTGGCTTCGAGGAGGAGTCGCTTCTGTTAGGGTCAGGGGTTTTATGTTGACAGTGTATCGCTACCAGTCAATGGATTGACTAGCGGTGGTCGTTTGAAGCTCGGGAAGAGAGTGGTTGGGGCCGAAGCATTTTTCGGGCAGGGGAATTCTCTGGGCGGTCAATACTAGAAATGTTTCAGCTTCAATGAAAGGCCAAAATTTTTTTCAACCGGAGGCAACTGATCCTGTGCTTGGCGTACCCCCAAAAAATTACCGGGTCCCGGAAGCTTGCTTCCAGGACCCGGATTTCATTCAGTCGGCCGCGGATTCGCTCATCGCTGCACTACGAGTCGCTCATTGAAGGTGCTGCTTCCAGCGGTGATGCTCACCATGTACAAGCCGTTGGCGAGCGATCCATCGAGGTCGAGCACGGTGTTGAGGAAGCCATCCTGGGCGGCGATGGTGCGTGTGATGG
>JBATND010000516.1:0-3344 GCA_049290175.1 Flavobacteriales bacterium
ATCGAGGCTCGTTGTCCAAACCGTGCGCACAGGATTCAAGAGCGAGTCCACTTCAGCATGCAGCATCGATCTGGTGAACGCATCGTCCTGGGCCAACGCTCCGGGGTGATATGCCGTGAGGAGGCCATCGCGCACGAGGGCGTCCCTGATCACATCGAATAGGCTCTTGCGGCCCGGCACCGGTTCCACTGGGAAGTAGAAGGCATGATTCGGCTTCTCGCGCAGGTCGATCATGCGCCAGACGCGCTTACAAAAGAGCACATCGGCTTCGCGCAATGGCTGATTGAGCATCGGTCTTCGCGTTGGGGCATGCTCGCGGATGTAGGCTCCATTGAGCACCAATTGGGCGTGAAGCGAGGCTGTCAGGCAGGCAGCAACAAGGAGGAAGGCGGTGCGCATGGCAAGGGGCTTTCCCCTTGATGTCAGATTGCACCAAAGGTGACCCTCTCAATAATGCCAGAGGTCGAAGCCGAGATTCATCAGGCGCTCACGTAGCGCTTCGCTCTCAATCAGGGCATCGATGCCGGTGCGCGTGCCGGTGACGCCCCGGTCATGCACATTGCTCACTTTCGTGATGGAGCCGCGGAACCTGCGCTGATCGAGGATGGCCTCATAAGTGAGCACGCCATCGGCTCCTCGCAAGGCCACCCACCACGCGAGCAACTGGCGGCATTCGGGATAGTAGAGCCAGAACATCGGTCTATAGCCCATCAGTTCGCCCAACTCTCCGCGCACGGCAATCATGGGTGCAAGTCCGATGATGCGAACCTCCATTTCGCTCCGATGCTTGTCGAGTATCCAGTCCTCTTTCAGCATGAAACGGCCGATGGCCGATGGCGGCAGGGTATCGAGCGCTTGCAGCATCATGCGCAATCGCTCGCGCGAAAGCGGAACACGGAACGCATCATCGGTGCCGTGCTCTCCCGGGTCATAGGCGGTTATGCCGCCTTCGTCGCGCAGCCCGTGCCGAATCACATCCATAAGGCTCAGGCATACGGTGCCTTCAACATTCGAAGCGCTCAATGGAGCATTGGAAGTATCAGCCAGATCAATCACACGCCACACGCGCCGCTCCCAAGCCACGTCGGCTTCGCGTAGCGCAGGGTAAGGACGAACGATACCGTCGCCTCGGCACTTGTTGTCAGGGTCGAGCGTATTCTGGGCATTGGCCGCAACCGCAACCAACACGAAAGCCGAAGTGAGCGCATGACGGAATTGCATGCGGCAGAAACGCAAGGAGAATGGCCCCGCGTATAGCACGAAGCCCCGACCATTGGCCGGGGCTCCGCGATGCGATTGCTTCCAATCAGAAATTCCAGAGATCGTGCTCAAACTCGAACAGCGCCTGCTTAATCTCTTCGCCCTCGAGCAAAGCATCCAAGCCGGTCTTGTAATCGCTGATCTGGCGGTCGTACACGTTGCTCCACTTGGTGATGTAGCTGCTGAACTGGCGCTTCCAGAAGATGTCCTCGAAGCTGCGGCGCTCCGAATCGTTCTCGCGGTTGAAGGCATCCCAGTTGGCGAACACGTAACGGCACTCCGGGTAATAGAGCCAAAAGAGCGGACGATAGCCGCGCACTTCACCGTCTTCACCGCGCACCTCTTTCATGGGTGCCAAGCCGATGATTCGGATGTCGAGCGTGCTGCGCTGCTTGTCGAAGATCCAATCCTCTTTGAGCTTGTACATCTTGATTTCGCGGCTCTCGAGGTCGATGTTCTGCACCACCATCTCCATGTCACCGGTAACGAGCGACTCAGTGTACTGGGTGTCGAGACGACTGAAGAGGTCCTTGAGCTCGGTGGGGAGGAATGCCTTCTTGAACTCGTCGTCATCGGCCAGCGCACCGGGATCGTAAGCCGTTATGGAGCCATCTACGAGCAGCCCTTGACGAATCACGTCGAAGAGGCTCCGACGATCATTCAGCGGGCTTGTCGGAAAATACAGCGGATGGTTGGTTTTCTCGCGCAGGTCAATCGTGCGCCAAACCCGGCGCCCCCACATCACATCCGCTTCACGGATATGCGTGTAAGGCACCACCCGCTTGGTCTTCGTGTGCTCCTTGATGTAGGCGCCATCAAGCACCGTCTGAGCCGTCGCTTGGTGCGCAGCTGAAGCACCAACCACCAGGGCCAATGCCATTGTCAGGTTCTTCAGGTTCCTCATCTCCGTATCGATTGGTTCGTTCGCTGTGCGTTACACCACCTTGAACGAGAGCGAGCCCAAGTTCCGCACGGTGCCGTCCGGACCTCTTGCCTTGATGCCCTCGATATAAACTTTCTGGCCGGGCTTCGCCTTCTGGAACATCTCCTTCATCTGTCCGCTGACGGCGGCGCCTTTCGTTATCTGCTCCAGCGGGGTACCGCCCACGATCATGGTCACCTTGAACTCGACCACCTCGAACTTCAGGTCGAAGTCGAAGTCAACCATCTTGGCGATCACGCCAGCGGCTGCGGTAAGCTCGGCCTTCTTGATGTTCTCATCGTTCACGCTCTTCCCGCCGAAATAGGGCGTCGGGTTGGGCACGTTCTTCACGCGAAACTTCTCGCCAGCCATCGTTTTCGACGAGCCATCGGGATTCTTCACTGTGGCGCCAATCAACGCTTCGCTTTCCTTACCTGGGCGCATAATCCAAGAACCATCAGTGCCTTTCACAAGATCGCCGTTGGTCTTCGTCGGGGTGATGTCCTTGTCACTGTATCCGCTAACGCTGATCCTGACGGGATTGTCCACTCCGCGATAGAACACGTTCATCTTGGTTGGACTCACCACAAGATTGGGCGTGGCCACCTCGTACTCCGTGTAGAACGCTTCAATCTGCTCCTCGCCGCCTACGGGTTTGTACTTGATGATGCCGCTCACCTGTTGCAGCCCTGCACCGCTGGCCGTGCGCTCAAGAATCGCTTTGGCGCCATTCATGGGCAAAATGGTGCCGTTTCCACCGATGATCTTCGGGGGCTTCGAGGTCGTATCAACCCGCTCACCAGGCCCGCAAATCCAAACTGTTGGCGCATTCTGGTCATCATAGGCGCCTAGAAAAATCTCGGCTTGGTACTTTGAGCCCACGGTTACGTAGCTACTCTGCGGCTTCACGATGGCAGTGAGCTTATTGAACTTGAAGCTCTTGCCTTCCACGGCATCGAGCATGCGCTTCACCACTTCGCCTTCGGCGTTGCGAACGTCCGCTTGGATCTTGCTCATGATGGTGATGCCGGCCGCCAAGGGCACATGGTAGAAGTTGATGCTCTCCCATGTGTTCATGGTGCCTCCCGCATCCTTGCGGTCGCTCATGTCGAAGAGGCGATCCATGGCGGCGGAGAGATCCGCATCCTCAGGGCGCATCGAC
>JBATND010000517.1:0-13381 GCA_049290175.1 Flavobacteriales bacterium
GCATGTCGCTGATCCCTCGAAGGGCAGCAATGCCAAACGCATCAACATGTACCTGCGCTGGATGGTGCGCCCCAACGATCGCGGCGTGGACCTCGGCCTCTGGAAACGCATCGCGCTAGCCGATCTCATGGTGCCGCTCGATGTGCATACCGGCCGTGTTGCGCGTGAGTTGGGCCTGCTCACCTGCAAGCAAGACGACTGGAAAGCCGTGGAGGAATTGACTGCGGCCCTGCGCGCATTCGATGCGGAGGATCCGGTGAAGTACGATATCGCGCTGTTCGGGCTGGGGGTTGAGGCAGCGATGATCAAGCGGTAGTCAGCCCACGATCACTCGCCTTCCTCCTCTTCCTCCACTCCCAACGGCTTCACGCTCGTATAGGTGCGCCATTTCGCCAGTACTGCTTCCATGTCGGCGGGCAAGGGGCTCTCGAAGCGCATGCGCTCTCCGGTAGCGGGATGGTCGAAATCGAGCGTGCGCGCGTGAAGTGCTTGTCGCGGCAACAGCGCGAAGCAATTCTCAACGAACTGGCGGTACTTGGTGAAGGTGGTGCCCTTGAGGATGCGATCGCCGCCATACGCCGCATCGTTGAAGAGCGGGTGGCCTATCCACTGCATGTGCGCGCGGATCTGGTGCGTGCGTCCGGTCTCGAGCTTGCACTCCACCAAGGTCACATAGCGGAAGCGCTCGGCCACGCGCCATCGTGTCAACGCGGCCTTGCCGTGTTCACCTTCGGGGAATACCTGCTGCACCGTGCGGTCCTTGTTGCTGCGCCCGATGTGGCCTTCGATCACGCCTTCATCCTCGGCGAAATCGCCCCATACCAGCGCGTTGTATCGGCGATCGCTGGTGCGATCGAAGAACTGCTTGGCCAAATGCGCCAGCGCGTCCTCGGTCTTGCCCACCACCATCACGCCACTGGTGTCCTTATCGAGCCGATGCACCAGACCGGGACGCGGGATCTCCGCGCCGGGCACGGGCGGCAATTTCCCGAAGTGGTAGAGCAACGCATTCACGAGCGTGCCGGTCCAGTTGCCGTGACCCGGATGCACCACGAGGCCGGCCTGCTTGTCGATCACCACCAAGTGCGCATCCTCGTAGAGCACCTTCAGAGGGATATCC
The DNA here is from genome assembly GCA_049290175.1 of Flavobacteriales bacterium. GTDB lineage: Bacteria > Bacteroidota > Bacteroidia > Flavobacteriales_F > PHOS-HE28 > PHOS-HE28. The sequence continues at coordinate 1,121 of JBATND010000517.1, forward strand.
TCCGGCAGCAGCTCCACTTCGCGCTGCGGATAAGGCAGTACCACGCTGATCACATCATCGGGCTTCACCTTCTGGCTGGGCTTTGCGGCCTTGCCGTTCACCAGCACATTGCCGGCCTTCGCTGCGGATTGGATCCGGCTGCGCGAGGTGTTGGCCAAGCGGTCGAAGAGGAACTTATCGAGCCGGATCAGCGACTGCTTGGGGTCGCATACGATGCGGTGGTGCTCATACAGCTCCTGCTCCTCGTTGAGCGGATCGGTTGACTCGGTTTGCATCAGCGCTGGATCAACAGGCGCTCCTGCGCAAGTGGCCGACCGTCGGAGCTGATGATGCTAGCGACATAGAAACCGTTGGCGAACGCGCTCACATCGATGAAGCGGCCATCGACGAAACGGTCGATGAGCACCTCGCGGCCCATGGCATCGGCAATGCGCAGTTGTGCGCCTGTGATCGCTTCATCGCAACGCAGCATCACCACCTCGTTGGCCGGGTTCGGGAACAGATGCACGCGCAGTGCGCTGTCTTCCTCGGGCACGTGCGCGAATGGATCAACCGCGGCTGTGAACACCGGACGGAGCATGAGTGAGCCAGCTTGGTTACTGGGTCCGAAGCCGATCGTTAGCCGGCGGAAGAGCTTGTCCTGGTTGTTGCGGTTGCGGTCGAAGCCGACATTCAGCAGCACGTTGTTGGTCTGCACCCAGCCCACGTAAATGGTCCCTTCCACCATGATGGTGCTGTCGAGCGGGATCTCCACGAAACGGTTCAAGCCTTCGAGGCGATAGCTGGGCGATGAGAAGGTGAAGTTCTGATGCTGGATCACCTCCGGACTCAGGCTCTTCCACACGGTGATGAGGAAGCTCCCGTTCATGGGATTGGGCGAGGTAATCGGATCATTCGCTTGCGGATTGAAATACATCCGCACTGCGCGCAGGCTGTCCTGACCGGAGATATCGAAGCGCATGGCCGCCGCTGCTCCCGAGGCCGCGAGTCCATAGCCCATCTCGGCGCTGCCATCGTCGTACGCCATGTAATTGCTGATCTCCTGCACGAAGGTGACCGTGTCATTGTAGCGGTTGATATCGGGCGTGGCGTTGGTCCAGAGCTTCACGCGCCAGAAGGCCGCATCGGTGCTGATTGACGGATCGTAAACGAAGTTGTTGGGCGCAGCAGCAACAGAGTGATCACTGTCGAAGCTGGAGCTGGCGTTGCCGCTTGAGTTGAGGCCGTTGGTGAAACTGTTGAGCGGGCCGCCGTTCTCCTCGCGTGCCAGCATGCCATAGGTGATGAAGCGATCCTCCGTATCGAGGTTGCGTTGCTGGGCGGTAATGCTCTGCGCCATATAGGCCGAAGGCGCCTCGGAGAATTTGTTGAAGGTGACGCTGGTGTAGGTCTGCAGCAGGCTGGTCTCGGGATACACGTATGCGACATCGATCAAGCGCGTATCGTCGAAGGTGCGCTGCGCGCCGAGCCGCACGTAATCCAGATGCCAGTGGTCGAAGCTGCCGCTGAGCGTGGCGTAGTTGAGGAAGCGGAATTGGAAGTTGTTCTGCAGGTATTGCGCGATCCTGATCGGCACCAGCACTTGCTGGAAGTCCTGCAAAGGCACGTATGGCGTCCGCCACACGCGATTCCAATCACCGAAAGGATTCCGGAACTCGAGCACGAGGCTGTCCGTGGGTTGAACCTGGTTGTCGCCGCTGAGGCCCTGCGGCTGGTAGAAGAAGCTCAAGTAGAGCGAATCGCCGACGCTGTATGAGGAGAGGTCGATCTTCACCGAAGTGAGCTTGTCGGCGATGCCGTAGGCGGTGTACTGCTCGTAGTTGTATGGATAGCCGTTGCGCGCAAGGCCATCGAAGGTGGCCACGCCGATGGTGGGCGGGTCGAGCGGATAGGTGCCGTTGATGTACACGTCATCATCCTCCCAAAGGATCAAGGGCCGCACGCTGTTGTCCGGGTTGATGTGGGTGCGCGTATCGGGCGGTACGCCGTACACCAGCAACGAGTCCTGCTGCAATTCCGGATTCGTGAGGAAGAGGATGTCCGGCGATGGGTTCTGGATCGTGTCGAACACGTTGTAGGGCGGCCAGCCTTCCATCACTTCATCGAGGGTGGGATAAACAGTGACGTCGCGAACGAGCACCGTGACCGATGCCAATGGCATGCGTGTGGTCACTGGCGGCACCGGACCCATGTCGGTGGTGTAAGTGAAGGTGGTGTCGGTGCTGAAGGCCATGTCCCAGGTGCTTACACCAGCGACCTCGAGCCGGTAGATGGTCTCATCGAGCGTGACCCCGGGGTCGGTGGATTGCGCCCAGCGCTTGCGCGTGCGGTCGATGGAGAAGTCGTCGAAAATGGGCAGCTGCTGCGAGTCGTTCGCGTAGATGAAATGCTCATTCAAGCCATCGTTCTTGCGCATCTCGCGGATGGCCTCTGGAACCGGGCGGGCCTGCAAGGGCGTGAGCACTTCGCCTTGGGCCAAGAGGCTTTCGGCAACAAGGAGGGCCGCGCCGAGGAGCAAGGTTCTACAGGTCATCGAGGCTATCTGGTTTGGCATAGCGTGAAGGATCGTTCCAGCCCTCCACAGGCCGCAAGCCAGCGGTATCGGCCGTGAGCCAGAGGTCGATGGGGCTTCCCATGGAGATGCGGTTATTGGCGCCAGCGGCAGGGCTTTGCCGTCGCACCCGTGCGAACGACGAATCGCTCGCGGTATTGCAGCCTTGGCATTCCACCAGAACGCCCCGGTTGAGTGAAGCGAGGTTCAGCACCAATTGCACATCGGCCATGCTCAAGCCCGTGAGGTCGGGCACGGGAACGCGTTCGCCCTTCTCCCCTGCCCCCAGCACCAAGGTGATGCTCTCGCCGCGCCTTATCCGCTCATCAGGCGCTATGGGCTGGCCTTTGTAAAGCTGCGCGATCACGCAGTCCACGCAGGGGTCGGGCTTGTACTGCAGCTCCTTCACTTTCAGGCCCAGGATATCCACCACGCTGAGCGCTTGCCGCTTGCTCAGGTCGATGAGCTTGGGCATGTCGATCATCTTGGGTTGCTGCGCATTCAGCACCAAATAGACCTTGCGGCCAGGCTTCACTTCGATGCCCGCATCGGGATCCTGGTCCACCACACTGCCCTTCGGCCTGTCCTCTACATACACGCTGTCGATCACCACCGCTCGGAGGTCGCGCTTGGCCAGCAGCGCCTCGGCCTCGGCCATGGTGGCACCGGCCAAATCGGGAACACGCATCAGCTCATTGTGGCGCGTGTAGCCGCGCAGCCATGCCCAACCGCCCAGCAGCAAGGCCACGGCCACAACCACGGGGGCCAGGATGGGCAATAAGCGTTTCATGGGGAGCAGTCCTTGGCGCAGAGGCGCGCGAAGGTACTTTCCCGCATCAACGCGGGATAAGTGGCCTTTCACATGCGCCAGACCCCTTGCGATCACACCCCTAGACCTGCCAAAGCCGCTGCCCTACCTTCGCCGCCCTGAAAAACGAGCACGCATGCCAACGCTTACCATGAGCAAGATCGAAGAGCTCCTCGGCGCCGACGCCCAAAGCCTCCTGAACCACCAGAGCAAGACCATCGACAAAGGCAGCCTCAACCTGCCCGGCCCCGATTTCGTTGACCGCTGCTTCGCCGCCAGCAATCGCAGCCCGCAGGTGCTCCGCAGCATTCAAGCGCTCTATGGCAACGGCCGGTTGGCCAACACCGGCTACATGAGCATCCTGCCGGTTGATCAAGGCATCGAGCACAGCGCTGCCGCCAGCTTCGCCCCGAACCCCATCTACTTCGACGGCGAGAACATCGTGAAGCTCGCGATCGAGGGCGGCTGCAACGCCGTGGCCAGCACATACGGCGTTCTTGGCAGCGTAGCGCGCAAGTACGCCCACAGGATCCCCTTCATCGTGAAGATCAACCACAACGAGTTGATGACCTACCCCAACAAGTTCGATCAGGTGCTCTTCGGTACGGTGGAGAGCGCGTGGGACATGGGCGCTGTGGCCGTGGGCGCCACCATCTACTTCGGCAGCGAGGAGAGCACGCGGCAGATCACCGAGATCGCCGAGGCCTTCCAATTGGCGCACGAGCTGGGCATGGCCACCATCCTCTGGTGCTACATGCGCAACCCCGGCTTCAAGAAAGATGGCGTGGACTATCACACCGCCGCCGACCTCACCGGCCAAGCCAACCACTTGGGCGTCACCATCCAGGCAGACATCATCAAGCAGAAGCTGCCCGATGTGAACGGCGGCTACAACGCGCTGAGCGGCTATGGCAAGACGCACAAGAAGGTGTACAGCGACCTCAGCAGCGATCACCCCATCGACCTGTGCCGCTACCAAGTGGCCAATTGCTACATGGGCCGCATCGGCCTGATCAACAGCGGCGGCGCCAGCAGCGGCGCCAGCGACATGGCCGAGGCCGTGAAGACCGCCGTGATCAACAAGCGCGCAGGCGGCCAGGGCCTCATCAGCGGCCGCAAGGCATTCCAACGCCCCATGGGCGAAGGCGTGCAGCTGCTCAACGCGATCCAGGACGTTTACCTCGACAACAAGATCACCATCGCTTAGGCAATCAGGAATCAGCAATGAGCAATCCGCTTTGCTGAATCCTGATTGCTGATTCCTGATTGCTGATTCGCACCGCTAACGATTACTTCGCAACCATGGGTTGGTTCACACGCACCAAGGAAGGCATCACCACCTCCACCGAGGAGAAGAAGGAGACGCCGGAAGGACTCTGGTACAAGTGCCCGAGCTGCGACGAGATCGTGACCTCGGAGGACCACGAGAACAGCTTCTGGGTCTGCGCCAAGTGCAACTACCATGAGAAGATCGGCAGCGCGGAGTACTTCGCGCTGCTCTTCGACGATCAGAAGTACACCGAGATCGCCGCTGACCTCATCGCCGGCGACCCGCTCCAGTTCGAGGACACCAAGAAGTACACCGACCGCCTTGCGAAGTCGCGCGCGGACAGTACACTGAACGATGCCCTGCGCGCCGCCGAGGGCAAGCTCGACAAGCACAGTGTGGTGATCGCCTGCATGGACTTCCGCTTCATCGGCGGAAGCATGGGCAGTGTAGTGGGCGAGAAGATCGCACTGGCCGCAGACGTGGCGTTGAAGAAGAAGTGCCCGCTGGTGATCATCAGCAAGAGCGGCGGCGCGCGCATGATGGAAGCCGGCTTCTCGCTGATGCAGATGGCCAAGACCAGCGCCAAGCTCACCCTGCTGGCCAAGAAGAAGCTGCCCTACATCAGCATCCTCACCGATCCCACCACGGGCGGTGTAACGGCCAGCTTCGCGATGCTGGGCGACCTGAACATCGCAGAGCCCAAAGCTCTTATCGCCTTCGCTGGCCCGCGCGTGGTGAAGGAGACCATCGGCCGCGATCTGCCCGAAGGCTTCCAGACCAGCGAGTTCGTGCTGGAGCACGGCTTCCTCGACAAGATCGTGGAGCGCAAGGACCTGAAGGCCTTCTTAGCGAAGACCTTCTTGATGTTCAGGAGCTGAGCATCCCCGCCGTCGCGCGGGCACTGCCCTACCTTCGCCGAAAGCCCCACGCCATGGACTTCCGAAGCCTGATCACCATCGACCCGGAGCGCAGGAGCGGCAAGCCTTGCGTCTGCGACACACGCATGACCGTTGGTGATGTGCTCGGCTATCTGGCCGCTGGCATGACGCATGAAGCGTTGATCGCTGAGTTCCCGAACATCACTGAGGAAGACATCCGAGCGTGCCTCGCCTTCGCGGCGGAGCGCGAGCGGAACATTGTGGTGATTACGGGGCAGGCATAGTTCCTTATCGACCAGGACAACGAATTGCCCGAAGGCTTCCACCCGGTGAACAGCGGCACCAGCGAATTCGTGCTGGAGCACGGCTTCCTCGATAAGATCGTGCCCCGGCTCCAGGCCGGGATGACACGCATGGATCTGAAGGTCTTCTTAGCGAAGACGTTCGTAATGTTCAGGAGCTGAGCAGTCTCACTCCAGCACCAAGCGCGATACCAAATCGCGGCCTTCAGACCGCATGCTCAGCACATACACGCCCGGCGCGATTCCGGAAGGAAGCGTCAGGGTTGTTCGACCTTGCACCGGAACGTTCGCCGCCACACGCCCGCTAGCATCGAAGAGGTTGATCTGCGTGGCATGCGCAAGCGATGCAGGCAGCAGCAATTCCCGGCCGCGCACGGTGATGCTGGGTCGTGGGCGATGCGCAGCCATGCCGGTGGTAAGGCAGAAGGGGTCGGTGCCGGTGCAGGTGCCGGGAAGATTGAGGAAATCAACAGCCCGGTCCAAACGATGAAGCGCACGGGCTCCGAATCGCCGGCCTGGCAGTTGGGTGTTTCGAGCCAATCGAACTCGAGATGGAGACTGGTGGTGGTGCTGGAGCTGCCAACCACGGACAGATCCGCGAAGCCACCGGTCAGTTCAGCTATGGGAGCACCATTGTTATCCTCTCCGGAATAAGCGCGGATCAGATCGCCAAATGCCATGCTGCCCTGACAGAATTGGAGGGCGACCGTAGCCCATTCGTTCTCCAGGGAATCCGGGCAAGAGAAAAAGGTGTACGTGGCATTGTTGACACCATCCCAGCAATAGCAGAACTCCTGCACACCGCACACGGTGTAGGTCTGCTGGGCAGTTGCAGTGGGTGCAATGATCAGCGCAGCCAGGAGGGCGATGAGGAAATGCTTTATGGGTGGTGGCGGTGGATGGACGAATGTAGAAAGCAGCTTGAAGACGGCCAGGGACAGGACGGTTTGCCTAAACTTGTCGATATCCAAACCGCAAGGCCATGTGCCACCCCTATTCTTCCGTGCCTGATATCGGCTCCGTGCCTCCTTGGGCGAGGGCTAACGCCGCCATCGGCACCAGCGCATTGATCGAGGCCAACCAGAAGGCGGTCGCAACCATCCACCTGGCCACCATCGGCAAGGATGTGGACCGCTTCACCGCAGGCCAAGCCGCCACACTCCACGAGATCGCGAACCAATGCCCGCTCAGCGGTAGCAATTCGGTGTTCAAGGCAAGGGCGCTGTACCAGCTGATCGATGCCAACGCGGTGTACGACGATGCGACGCTCTGCCTGCAGGATGGCTATGTGATCAAGAGCAGAGCAACCCAAGCCACGGTGAGCGGCTTGGTCGTGCCCAACCCCGCCGTGGATGAAGCCACCTTGATGCTCAGCGAAGAGCAGAAAGAGAGCGTAGCCTTCGTGGTCCTCGACGCGCTTGGAGCAGAGGTGATGAGCCTGACCGTGCCCGGTGGCGCAACCCGCTTCGCATTCAGCACAAGCGGTTTGGCGCCAGCGCTCTATCACTATCAGGTTCGAGGACCATCAGGCAACCTGTGCAGTGGCAAGCTGACCATTGTCCGTTAAAGCCATTCTGCCATGATGCGCCGCATGAACAATCTCCGAACTGTTCATGCGGCGCTTTTGGCCTTCACTACCCTTTCCGCGCCGCAGGCGGTGGCGCAATCCCGCAGCAACCTGTGGCTCGGCGGCTTCGAGGACCAATCGCCTCCGCCTTGGGGCGGCGTGGATCTCGGTTTCACGAGCGAGAGCCTCTCGGTAGCTCCAGCCACGCGGGTCATCGACTTCTTCCGCACGAACGCCAACATCACCGACAGCGAGGGCAATTTGCAGTTCAGCACCAACGGCGCCTTCCTGGGCAATGCGCTGGGCGATACGCTGCTGAATGGAACGGGGCTCAATCCTAGCAACTACACAAACCTCTACCCCGAAGGACTGCATGGCTCCCAATACGCATTGATCCTGCCCGAGCCGGAATCGAGCACCGTGTACCATCTGATCCATTGCGCGGCTGACCGCCAAGCACCATACATCCATGCGCTTCAACTGTATCGCACCACGGTGGACATGAGCCACGCGAATGGGTTGGGCGCCGCAGTCGTCAAGAACGAAGTAGTATTCAGCGACACATTGGTCGCCGGCAAGATCACGGCAGTGCGCCATGCGAACGGCCGCGATTGGTGGGTGCTCTGTCACCGCCATGCCAGCGACATCTACTACCGTCTGCTCGTGACACCGGAAGGGGTCTCAGCACCCGAGCAGCAGCCCATCGGGGTGGTTAGGCGATACACCGCGGGTCAGGCATGTTTCTCACTTCAAGGTGATAAGTTCGCCTATTACTTCGGCATTTCTGGAGAGGACCTGGAGATCTTCGACTTCGACCGCTGCACGGGCCTATTGAGCAACCCGGTGCATGTGCCCATAGACGACCTGAACAACCACGGCGGCGTGGCCTTCTCGCCGAGCGGGCGCTACCTCTATGTCTCTTCCATCGATATGGTCTATCAGTTCGACACCTGGGCCTCGGACATCGCGGGCTCCCGTGTTACCATCGCCGTGTGGGATGGCTTCTACTCGCCCAGCCCGCCCTTCGCGACCATGTTCGACATCGCGCAACTGGCGCCGGATGGCAAGATTTACATCGGCACGGGCAACGGCACCTTGCACTTGCATGTGATCAACGAGCCGGATAACAGTGGGCTGGCTTGCGGCATGGTGCAGCACGGCGTGGAGCTGCCGCGCTACTTCATGAACTCCCTGCCTAACCACCCCAACTACCACCTGGGGCCAATTGATGGCAGCATCTGCGATAGCCTGGGCATAGACAGCCACGTGCCTGAAGCGGAACTGGCTGCGGCGTTGCGCGCCTATCCCAACCCCAGCACGGGGGCTTTCTCTCTGAGCTACGCCGCGCAACCCATTGCCGGCGAGCTGGTGCTTTACAACGCCGCAGGCCAAGTGGTGCTGCGCGAGCGCTTGCCCGCGTGGAGCACGGTGCATAACGTGGCGCTGCTAGGTGCTGCACCCGGCATGTACCACGCGCAATTGCGCTGGGGCGCGCAGCGGGTGGGCACACGCGTAATACTCACGGAGCCATGAGTTTGCGCGCCATCCTTCTCTCGCTGTCGCTGCTGCCATTATGCGCGCTTGGGCAAACGTCGCAGCAATCCCAGCAACCGAGGATTCCAGCGATAAACACGCCCCTCAACGCCACCACCCTCGCCGTGCTGCGCGCCAACCAGCCCAAGAGCATTAGCTGGGAGGAATGGATGCGCATCATGCAAAGCCCCGATGGCCCCACATTGTACCCGCTGCGCGTCACGCAAGCCATGCTCGACACCTTGGATGGAAGGGAGATGGATCTGCGGTTCAGGTATATGATGGTGAAGGACAAATAGCTCCGTCCATCACACGCGGCATCAATAGCTGCTCCTGCCAATCGCGCCGCTTCCTATCACAGCCCCACCAGCATCAGCGCATGGTCCTTCATCTGGAAGTGGTCATGCACCAATACGTTGCGGAAACCGCCGGTAGCACGCCCGCGCAGCACAACTTCATGCGGCACTGATCCCGTGCGCAAGGCCGACCATGCCATCCACAACCCGAAGGCGTTGGCGGTGTAGTACTCGCCGCACAAGGGCTTGAAGCAGGCGATGGTGGCATTGGGGAAAAGCGATCGAGCGCTGTCGTAAGCCTTGTCCTCTTCGCGATCGCCGTTGAGGCCGAGGAAGACCAGATCAACATCCTGCGAACTCCTTCCAGCGGAATGGAGCAAGTCCTTCGCGTGCTCTTCCACAGCATAACCGCTCGTGCTGAAGCAGGCATCCACACCGAGCAATACAACAGAATCAGGCGTAGGCTCTGCATCGAGCACGAAGAAGGCAGCGCCTTCGCCGGCCAGCGCGCCACGATCCGTGCTCTGCAGCACATCGAGGTTGCGCACGGCCCTGTTCTTCCACAATCCGGAGCTGTGCTGCGTGCGGAAAAAGTCGGGGGTGATCACATCGGTGCCGCCAACGAGCACGTGGCGCGCGCCCTCCTCGCCCACTTGCATCAGGCCATCGAGCAAGGCCGATGGGAAGGAGAGACCGCGCTGCAGGTAGGTGTAGTTGTACGCGTTGCTCTTCAGCGCGAGCGCGATGAGGCCCGCCAGGCTGTTGTGCGTGGAACCGATGAAGGCTGTTGGGTTCGCGACCGCCTCATCGTTCTCGATGAGGTTGTCGAGGAAGCGCTCCACGCTCTCCTTGCAACCATCGCCCGTTGCGGCGATGATGGCGCTCGGCGATTCAACACCGGCACGTCGCAGCGCATTAAGCGCCGCCATCAGGCCCATGCGGTTCGAGCGCGTCATGCGTCGCACGCGGATGGGATCCACGTAGCCCGTGATGTCGGGCATGATCACGTTGAGCGGATGCGCATCGTACCCAACGACATGCTCCAGCGCTTCGCGGTCGAAGCTGGGCTGCGGGCTGATCGCTGACGCGCCGGTGATGTACATGCGCGCGCTCACGGTGCGGAGATGATCAGTGAGGTGTTGTTGCCGCCGAAGCCGAAGGAATTGCTGAGCACATGGCGCAGGCGCTGATCGCGCAGCGTGCGCTGCACAGGCACCAGCGGCGCTTCGGGCATCGCGTTCTGGAAACGCAGGTTGGCGTAGCACAGGCCATGCTGCACCGCAAGCGTGGCATACACCGCTTCAACAGCGCCCGCCGCGCCGAGCGTGTGGCCGGTGAAGGTCTTCGTGCTCGAGAACGGCGGCAGCGCATCGCCGAACAAGCGCATCAGCGCACGGCCCTCCGATCCATCGTTGTTGTTCGTGCCCGTGCCATGCACGTTGATGTAGCCGATGTCGCCCGCTTCCAATCCAGCAGACCGCAGGGCCTGACTCATGGCCATGTACGCGCCATCGCCATCGGGTGAAGAGGCCGTGACATGGAAGGCATCGTTGGTGTTCGCGTAGCCCGTGACGCACGCCAGGCTTCTTCCCCTACGCGCATTCAAGTGGGCTTCGCTCTCCAGCACCACGTAGGCAGCGGCTTCGCCTAGGTTGAGTCCGGCGCGGCCCGCATCGAAGGGCGTGCAGGGCTTGCGGTCCAGGATCATGAGGCTGTGGAAGCCATGCACGGTGAATCGCGATAGCGCATCCGATCCGCCTGCGATCACCACGTCGAGCTTGCCGCTGCGGATCATGCGTGCGCCCAGCATGATGGCATTCGCTGATGATGAGCACGCGGTGCTGATGGTGGTGATGAAGCCCGAGATGCCGAGTTCCTCGGCGATGCGCGCGGTGTGCTCGCCCGGATCATGCGTGCCCACGTACTGCACCACTTCATCAGGAACCTCATCATCGAAGAAGCGCCTGTAGATGGGTTCTGCGCGGTCCATACCGCCGGCGGTGGATGCCGATAACAAACCTGTGCGTGGCAGAGCCGGATCGATGCCCGCGTGTGCCACCGCTTCTTTCACGGCTTTCAAACCAAGCAAGGCTGTGCGCGACCAACCGCGCATGCTGGCGGGTGCTGCCAATGCGCACAAGGCCTCATGCTCGAGCTTCACCTCAGCGGCGGGATACAACTCGCGGTGCCGCGTGTTCAAGCGCGTGATGGGACCGATGCCCGTGCGCTCCGCAACCAAGGCGTCCAGGTTGGAGGGCGCATCGTTGCCTAAAGCGGAGATGATGCCGATGCCGGAGATGTGGACGCGGGGACTCATCGGCGTGCGGTGATGCGTTCAGCGAAGATGGCCACCGCGATGCAAACGGCCGTGAACACGAGCAGGGGCAAGAGGAAGGGCGCGAGTTCGCTGAATTGCCCGTTGCGCAGGAGCACCACGTTGTAGGCTTCCATGCTCCAATTGAGCGGAGAGAGCCGACCGAAGGCGCGCATAGCGTCGGGCATGATGTAGAGCGGCACCCAGATGCCACCGATGGCCGAGAGGATCACCACCGACGTGGAGCCGAAGACCGCAGAGCGCTGCTGCGTGGCGCTGAAGGATCCGACCAGCACGCCATATGATGTTGCCGCAGCGCCCACCGCTAGCGTGACCATCAGCAGCGTGAGCAGATTCACGCTCTTCAGATCAAAGGGCGCCAATCCCAAGAGCGGCAACACGAAGATCCCAACGAGGAAGAGCAGCGTGGCTTGCGTGGCGCACACTAGGAGGAACGCGCTCATGCGGCCTGCGATGCGCTCGCTGGCGCCTCCCGGCATGGTGAGCAGCCGCACCATGCAGCCGGAGTCGCGCTCCTTCACCATGTTGCCCGCCAAGAGCACCACCGTGAAGAACATGGCGAAGATGGTCCAGGCCGGAACGTTGTGCTGCGTGGAATCGATGGCGACGCGGTTGCCGCTCACTTCGTTGCTGGCCAAGCGCTGCTGCACACCGATGAAAGGCTCTTGCACCTTCAAGGGCTCGAGTTCCTTGCCGGTGAGCGTTTGCAGCTGCGCAGTCA
>JBATND010000518.1:0-5318 GCA_049290175.1 Flavobacteriales bacterium
CCCGCCGTGGTGAAGCCCGCCACCGTCACCAGCTACCTCACCGAGGCGATGGTCAAGGACATCGTCGCCAGCGGCATCCTGCCCGAAGGTGCCCTGCAGCTCATCGTAGGCAGCGCCAACGGCATCCTGGACCACGTGATGCACCAGGACGTGGTCACCTTCACCGGCAGCGCCAGCACCGGCCGCATGCTCAAGCGCCACGCCCGCCTCATCGACGAGAGCGTGCCCTTCAACATGGAGGCCGACAGCCTCAACGCCATCGTGCTCGGCCCCGATGCCGTGCCGGGCACCGAGGAGTTCGACCTCTTCATCAAGGAAGTGGGCAAGGAGATGACGCTGAAGTGCGGCCAGCGCTGCACCGGCGCGCGCCGCATCCTGGTGCCGCAGAACGTGCTGGAGGATGTGCAGATCGCCATCGGCAAGCGCCTCGGCGGCACCGTGATCGGCGACCCGCGTGTGGACGGTGTGCGCATGGGCGCCCTCGCCGGACAGACGCAACGCAACGAAGTGAAGCGCGCGCTGGACGAACTGCTGAAAGGCTCGCAGATCGTCTACGGCAGCGCCGACAGCGTGGACGTGAAAGGCGCCGACGCCAGCAAGGGCGCCTTCATGAGCCCCATCCTGCTGCTCAACGCCGAGCCCTGGAAGAACCAGCAGAGCCACAACGTGGAGGCTTTTGGTCCGGTGAGCACGCTGATGCCGTACACCGACATCGATGATGCCGTGGCCCTCACCAAGCTCGGCAAGGGCAGCCTGTGCGCCAGCATCGCCACGTACGATGAAAAGGTGGCGCAGCAGTTCGTGTGGGGCGCGGCCAGCCACCACGGCCGCATGCTCATCCTCAACCGCGAAATGGCCAAGGAGAACACCGGCCATGGCAGTCCGCTCGCAACACTCGTACACGGCGGCCCCGGTCGCGCGGGCGGCGGCGAAGAGATGGGCGGCAAGCGCGGCGTGATGCACTACCTGCAGCGCACCGCCATCCAGGGCCACCCCAGCATGATCACCGCCATCACCCAGCAATACCAGCAGGGCGCGCGCATGCACATCACCGAGCGCCACACCTTCCGCATGCACTTCGAGGAACTGCAGGTGGGCGACACCGTGATCACCGACATCCATCCCGTCACCTTGCAGGACATCGAGGACTTCGCCCAGCTCAGCGGCGACAAGTTCTACGCGCACATGGACGCCAACAGCCTCGAAGGCACCATCTTCACGGGGCGCGTGGCGCACGGCTATTTCATCCTAAGCCGCGCGGCGGGCCTCTTCGTTGATCCGCCCAAAGGACCGGTGCTGCTGAACTACGGCCTGGACGAATGCCGCTTCGTGAAGCCGGTGTATCCGGGCATGACGATCCAGGTGCGCTTCACCGTGAAGGAGAAGGTGGACCAGGAGAAGCGCACGCCGGAGGATGTGGCGAAGGGGATCGTCAAGTTCCTTGTGGATGTGTTCGATGAGACCGGGGAGACGGTGGCGATCGCGACGATCTTGACGATGGTGAAGAAGTTGGATCAGGCGTAGGTGATCTTTGGGGCGTTCCGGCGCTCAAATGCAGCGCCGTCGGGCCATTCGCTGCAAGTCCTCGCCTAAGAAGGCTGCGGGCTTTCCGCTGCTGTCCCTAACGCGAAATGCACATCCGTTAGCACATCAAGGTAGCTGTTCAGACCTGACCTGTGTCGGCACCGTACCACCAATGTTTACGAGGATTGCATCACGGTCATTCCCGCTGCCAGTGTACTTCACAACTCCATCCAAATTGACGTCATCGCTGAAATAGCCAGGTACCGTATTGGTTGGAACTATTCCACCGATTCGCACAAGCACAGGGTCACGATCGTTGCTGGATCCAGTGTACTTCAGTTCGGTGTCCCAGAGTGTGTTGCCTGACCACAGGGTCATTTGGATGCCGTTGGTCTTCCTGGCTTCTGTGCCGTATGTAGTTGTGGAAACACTTGTGAAGTCCACAACCGACGCTGTGCTTGAAAGAACCACCGCATCTGATGTCATAGCCCCAAAGTGGTTTCTATGCCGGATCGTTACATAGTAGCTGCCTTCTGGCAAGCTGAAGCCGACCGGCGAGACACCGTCTTTGTCTACTACGTCCCCATTTCGCTGCATCAAGCCACACCGGGTCTGCAACACTTGCGCAGGGTCTGCCCCACTCCGTAGCTCCAGGACAACCCAATCCACGATCGCATTGTTCCCAGCAACGGACAGTACGCTCGGAGCGATGCTCTCACCACCACCAACCAGATGCTGATAGCCCAACGCAGTGTATGGCTCCGTCAGAGGGATCAACCCTTGTATGCGCAAACTGTCGTGCATCATTTGCTGGCCCGCATCGTACGGGCCATCCAATAATGCCCGTGCCGCAACTTTCAACAATGGGTTAACCACGATTTGAACCACATCTTCCGCAGTACAACCCTCATCATCAATCGCGATTACACTATACTCCCCGGAAGTGCTGACTGATATGGTTTGGTTCGTATCCAGACTAGACCAGAAATAGTGTGACACCTCATTGGAGCCAATCGCATTTATTTCAATGCTCTCTCCTTCAAAGAATGTTGTCGATCCTGAGGCACTGATGCTCACTGTTGGGAGGATATTCACTGTGACATAATCATGGATCAGGATAGTATCGATGTGGGAAGCCCAGGTGGTAATCAAACCAACCTCATAATTACCAGCGGCCTCATAGCTCACAACTGGAGAAAGGTCCGTTGAAGCAGAAGGAGTTCCACCTGGAAAGCTCCAAGAAACCGCCAGTGGCGCTGCACTAAAGTGCCCTTCGTATTGAACTGAACCCGCACCGCAAATAAGTCGTGTACTAGATGAGTATGAAGAGGCCAGCAACTCAACCCCTGCCGTGACTTTTACAGGAACATTTACGCTCTCGCCACCATAGGTTACAGTCATTGATGTGACTCCTTCTGCTTCGCCTCGAAACTTTCTAACCCCGGTGCGGATCAACACCGAGGAGTCAGCAAGGGTATAGAGTATCTGCGAATAATCGGTAACAATCCTCTCGGAGTCATTGCCATAGTAACCGGTCAGGAAAAAGTCTATCTCCCTACCGACTTGAACATAGAATGTGTCAAGATCATTGAAGTATCCCAAGCTATCAATCGGAGTTGAGCTACTTACAGCAAAGGCAGCCGTACTGGAAATCATTGTCCCGTCTGGAGCATCCGTGAAGACAAATACTCTCACTTCGCCGACCATGTCGGGTGGAATAGAATACTGAAGATCAATCTCCTGTCCGACCGTGTCGATGCCATGAATATACTCACCGTCAAACTCAAAAAAACCATAAAGCCGGTGCGTGCTTTCTCCACTCCAGGAAATGTGGTAGTCAATGAGCGATCCAGCCGGCACGGACATCCCCCATACTGAGGATGTCGTCTGAATTGTCCCTTGGTCTCTTGAGGCGGCCAATAGTTGTGACCCGACGGGTTGGGGCGCTACATTTACCCACCAAGGGATACTCAGACTTGGAGGATTGAATCCATCCTGGTCGAAGGTGGTTGAGGTTGGAACCGTTCCTAGACGATACTTTAAGTCCTCCCATAGATTCACATTCTCCGGTGATTCAGTATGAGCAACTCCGGGATATTCGATGCCGACATTGCCTCCCTTTTGTGAGGCAACCGGCACAATTGCATCATGCGAGGCAGTTTGAAATAGGTTGCTTGCCAACTCCTGAGCGCTACCGATGTTAAGAGTGTGCATTTGTGGAGAGTAGCCCGGGCGTCGATTAAAGAACCACATCATCCATACTAGTTTCCAGTCGGCAGCACCCGTAACAGGGCTAACAAGAAATGGGTTGCTCGTACTACTATACGTCAATATCGGTACTATGGAAACGTTATTGTCGGAGTTCAAGGCCTCAATAGGAGCACTATCAAAGCACAAATCACTCACAGCACCACGATCTGAGTGCCAATCATTTCTCTCTACCAATTCCTCTCGGGCTCTTTCACCGTAAGGGCTTAACAGGAGGTTTGCACCCTGGGTTCCTGAGTGAGGTGTATTAATGGTAGTAACAGTATGAATGTCCTGCCTGTATGCTGGCCCAGCCAAATAAATTCGGGACAATACACCACCCATGCTATGGGCCACAACATCAACAGTCCCTGCCGAAAAACCACGACCTCGGGCTGTTTGTAGCAGTAAGTCAATCTCGTCCGGAATTACACTAACATTCTCCACGAAGTACCTATCACCGGGATAGCTTGCGCAGCGAAGCACTGCATTGGCAGCGCCTAACTCATCCCTCAACCACATCCTCATATCATTCAATGAAGACGCCGCACCCCATAAACCATGTACAAAGAGCATCGGCGCCCTAACGATGCGAACGGTCATGCTCGCTACCGTCTGATTGCTAGGTTCGTCGTATGCCTCAATGACAAGTTGCCTTGCTGGAGTAAAGGCATTGGGCAAGTAGTTCGGATGTTGGTATTCATTAGTCCTCGTATTCGTTCCCCCTGTATAGGTATTGTCGAACCCACCAAACTGTTCTACGTCGGAAGGTGTGCCTTGCACCCTCAGTTTGATGTTCCCCATGTTGGGCACACCTCCGGTCGCTGTGACCGTGAAGGATGTAGCAGTAGATCCATCGGCACAGATCTTATAGGGCGCCGGTAAGGGTATCAAAGTTGAACCTCCGTTCACTGATGGCATCGAAGCCGAAATGCTGTAAGTCGTTGGCGCTACTCCAGCCTGAGACACTTGAAAGCTCAGCCCTGCAATGGTGAGTGTTCCTGACCGTGAAGTACCCCCGTTGCTGGTCACCGAATAGTTCACGGTGCCATTACCTGTTCCACTTGCACCAGATGTAATGCTCACCCAGCTAAGGCTCTCTGATGCGGTCCAGGCACAACCTGCTTGGGTACTCACCGCAATGGAATAGTTACCACCATTCACCGGCACACTGAGGTTGTCCGTCGGATTGAGGGCGATGGTACACACACCAGCCTGTGAGACCTGGAACGAACTACCAGCGATGGTGATGGTCCCGTTCCGCGCCGCACCGGTATTACTCGTCACAGTGTAGCTTACGGTACCATTCCCTGTGCCTGAAGAGCCTCCGGTGATAGTCACCCAACTGAGGCTTTCGCTTGCGGTCCATGCACAACCGGATTGAGTGGTCACACCCACGGTGTAGCTTCCACCACCTTGTAGGACCGTGAGGTTGTTGGCAGGACTGAGGCTGTAGGTGCAGGCCCCATTTTGTGTGATATTGAATGTTTGGCCGCCAATGGTCATCGAGCCAGACCTTGATGAACCCGTGTTGTTCGTTACCGTGT
>JBATND010000519.1:0-2687 GCA_049290175.1 Flavobacteriales bacterium
GCACAAAGGCAGGATCGCCGAGATGGGCACCGGTGAGGGCAAGACGCTTGTGAGCACCTTGCCCGTATTCCTCAATGCGCTCCCCGGCCGCGGCGTGCATCTGGTAACGGTCAACGATTACCTCGCCAAGCGTGATGCGGAATGGATGGGCCCCATCCACGAATTCCACGGCCTGCGCGTGGATTGCATCGACAAGCACCAACCCAACAGCACCGAGCGGCGCAACGCCTACCTCGCCGATATCACCTACGGCACCAACAACGAATTCGGCTTCGACTACCTGCGCGACAACATGGCGCATGCACCGAACGCCTTGGTGCAGCGCAAACACAACTTCGCCATTGTGGATGAAGTGGACAGCGTGCTCGTGGACGATGCGCGCACACCGCTCATCATCAGCGGCCCCACGCCGAAGGGCGAGATCCACCAGTTCGATGAATACAAGCCGCGCGTGGAGCGCCTCTACAGCGCGCAGCGGCAGCTCGTCACCAAATTGCTCACCGAGGCCAAGGAGAACCTCAAGGGCCTCGCCGACGGCAGCGCCACCAAGGACCAACTGGAGAAGGGCGGCTTGGCCTTGCTGCGGGCTTACCGCGGACTGCCCAAGAACAGCGCGCTGATAAAATACCTGAGTGAGACCGGCGTGCGCGCCCACTTGCAGAAGACCGAGAACTACTACCTGCAGGACCAAGGCAAGGAGATGCCGAAGGCCGACGCGGAGCTCTACTTCACCATCGACGAGAAGCAGCACGGCATCGAACTCTGCGAAAAAGGAGTTGACCTGATCAGCGGCGACGTGAACGATGCTTCGTTCTTCATCATGCCCGATGTGGGAAGCACCATCGCGGAGATCGAGAAGAGCGGCGCCCCCGTTGAGGAGAAGTCGCGCCGGAAGGACGACCTGCTGCGCGATTTCGGCGTGAAGAGCGAGCGCATCCACACCGTGAACCAGCTCATCCGCGCCTACGCCCTCTACGAGAAGGATGTGGAGTACGTGGTGATGGACGGCAAGGTGAAGATCGTGGACGAGCAGACGGGCCGCATCCTCGAGGGCCGTCGCTACAGCGATGGATTGCACCAGGCCATCGAGAGCAAGGAGAAGGTGAAGGTGGAGGCTGCCACGCAGACCTATGCCACCATCACCCTGCAGAACTATTTCCGCATGTACCACAAGCTCGCCGGCATGACCGGCACCGCCGAGACCGAGGCGCAGGAGCTGTGGGACATCTACAAGCTGGATGTGATGGTGATCCCCACCAACCGCCCGGTGATCCGCAAGGACAATGAGGACATGGTCTTCAAGACCAAGCGCGAGAAATACAATGCGGTGATCGAGGAGATCGACACGCTGCGCAAGGCCAACAGGCCCGTGCTCGTGGGCACCACCAGCGTTGAAGTGAGCGAGCTGATGAGCAAGATGCTCACCATGCGCAAAATCCCGCACCAAGTGCTGAATGCGAAGCAGCACCAGCGCGAAGCCGAAATCGTGGCCAATGCGGGCCTCGCCGGCACGGTGACCATCGCCACCAACATGGCAGGCCGCGGAACCGATATCAAGCTCGGAGCCGGCGTGAAGGAGGCGGGCGGCTTGGCCATCATCGGCACCGAGAAGCACGAGAGCCGCCGCGTTGACCGCCAGTTGCGCGGTCGCGCTGGTCGTCAGGGCGATCCCGGCAGCTCGCAGTTCTACGTGAGCTTGGAAGATGACCTGATGCGCCTGTTCAACAGCGAGCGCATCGCCAAGATCATGGACACCATGGGCCTGAAGGAAGGCGAGGTGATCCAGGCCGGCATGGTCACGCGCAGCATCGAGCGCGCGCAGAAGAAGGTGGAGGAGAACAACTTCGGCATCCGCAAGCGCCTGCTGGAGTACGATGATGTGATGAACAGCCAGCGCACGGTGATCTACAAGCGCCGTCACAATGCGCTATTCGGCGAACGCTTGAAGCTCGACATCCTCAATATGTTCCACGATGTGGTGAGCGGCACCGTAGCCGAGCTCCATCCCGTGGGCGATTTCGAGGGCTTCCAATTCGAGCTGTTCCGGAAGTTCAGCGCCGAGAGCCCCGTCGATGCCGAGGGCTTCAAGCGCATGAAGGCCGATGACCTCGTGGACAAGACCTACGAGGCCGTGATGGCCACTTACGACCGCCACATGGCGCGCACGGCGGCGCAGGCCATGCCCGTGATCACCGACGTGTTCCTGAACCAAGGCGCGCAGTACGAGAACATCGTGGTGCCGATCACCGACGGCATCAAGACCATGCAAGTGGTGGCGCACCTGCAGAAGTGCTACAAGAGCGAAGGACGCGAGCTGGGCAATAGCATCGAGAAGTACATCACGCTCGCCATCATCGACAACGAATGGAAGGAGCACCTGCGCGAGATGGACGAATTGCGCCGCAGCGTGCAGAACGCCGCCTTGGAGCAGAAGGATCCGCTGCTCATCTACAAACTGGAGAGCTTCAACCTCTTCAAGGCGATGATGGAGCGCATCAACGGCGAGGTGATCGGCTTCCTGGCACGCGCGGGACTGCCTAGCGCGCAGCCTCAAGTGCAGGAAGCGCAAGCTCCTCGCGCACCGCAGCAGCGTTTGCAGACCAGTCGCACCGATGTGGCGCAATCAAGCCCTGCGCGGCAGTCGGCGCCGTCGCCCGCCGGTGGACAAGGCCCGCGCGGCCCCGTGC
>JBATND010000520.1:0-2698 GCA_049290175.1 Flavobacteriales bacterium
GCCGTGCCGTTGATCACGCCCGCGCAGTCCACTTGTTGGCCAACACACTGGCACGACGCATTGACGGCATCATTCACCGTATTGGGGTCGCCATCATCACAGGGCGAACCCGGCTCGGCTTGTCCGCATCCACACAGCCCTGGCGAGGTCTTGTTGGGGTCGTTCGGACAACCGTCGATGCAGTCAGCAGCGCCATCAGTGTCGGTATCCGTTTCGGCAACACCGCAACCGCACACACCCGGCGCGATCTTGTTCGCATCGAGTGGGCAGCCATCCGAATTGTTCGTCACGTAGCCCGCCGGTTGGGCACAAGCCAGCACCGAGGTGGCAGGGTCGCCGGCGCCGTCTCCGTCCTGGTCCGCGTAGTAGAGTATGGCGTTGTTCTCCGCCACTTGCACCGCCGCGCTGTGCGCAGCGCAGCCCGGGCCGCCTGCCACTGTGTAGGTGTATGCGCCTGGTCCATCGACCGCAGGGTCGTACACGCCGCTGTGCGCCGCGTTGGCAGGGTTCGTCCAGCTACCGCCAGTGGCCGGATTGCCATTCAATGAGCCGAAGAGGTTCACCGGCGCCTCGTTGCTGCAGATCGACAGCGAACCGTTCGTTCCGGCCCAGGGCGCCTCAGTGATGGTCACATCCGCCGAAGTGCTGAAGGCCGGGCACGCACTGGTGGCCGGTATCGAATAGGTGACGGTGTAGGTGGTCCCCGTTGAAGTAGCTGCGCTGCTTTCCGGCGTGATCTGACCCGTTGCATTGTCCAGCGTGAGCCCGGCAGGAGATGCGGTGAAGCTTCCTCCTGTTGTGCCATTGAAGCTGACGGCCTGCTGTCCTGTGTTGTTGCAGTAGGGCCCTGCGTAGCTGATCGTCGCTGATGGTGCGCTTTGGATTGTGATGCTCGTCGTCGTTTGGAAAGCGGAGCATCCGTTCTGGGCCGGGATCGAATAAGTCACCGTGTAAGTGCCGGCTAACGAGTAGTCGAGGTGCATGAGACCAGAAGCAGGATCCATGGAGAGGCCTGATGATGAGCCGAACGTTCCGCCGGGCGTACCGGTGATCGTAACGGCGGCATCGCTCTCATTCGAGCAATAGGGCGACCCCGTGTAGCTGATGGCCGCGTTGGGTGCATCGTTCACGACGATGTCGGTGCTGGCGCTGCTGGTGCAACCGAAGTCGCCCGCGGTGTAGGTGACCGTGTGAGTGCCGACGCCAGCACTGTTGGGGTCGAATACGTTCCCGCTGACACCGAGGCCGGACCAGTTGCCACCGCCGGGCGAGCCCATCAGGATGTGCGATGCGCCATTGATGCAGGTCGCACCGTAGGTGCCTGCGTTTATCGATGGCGGTGCGATGATCTCCACCGCTACCGAGTGGCTGGTAATGCAGGTGCCGGTGGTCACGACTTGGGTCACTTGGTAGGTGCCAGGCTGCGACGAAGCCACATCGATCACACCAGTGTTGGCGTCCACGATGAGGTTCAATGGATCACTGGAGGTGAATACGCCCCATGCTTGATCAGGTGATATGGAGCCGCCAGTAGTGCAGAAGGGCCCTGACGGATAGCTGAAAGCGGGGTCCGTCGGCGCACTGAGGTTGATGAAAACACTGGCGCTGGCAGCACTGCAAACTCCCGCTGGGATCAGATAGGTGTAAGCACCTGAAGCCTCGTTCGCAGGATCGTAAGTATCGGCATGTGGAAGGCCGAAGAAGAACCATGAACCACCACCATCAGGCTCGCCACCGAGCGAGTCGATCAGCTGGAACGGCGCGTCGGTTGCACAAACGTTTATCGTGCGATCGCTTCCAGCATCAGGCTGTGCATGGATCGTGAGGGTGAAGCTGTCGCTCATCGGCGAGTAACAGGATCCGGCCGGGGCGGTGTAGATTATGGTATGCGAGCCGATGCCTGCTGCCCCGGCTTCGACCGATCCATCGGTATCGATACCGCTCGCGCACGTTGCGCAGGTGAATGTGCCACCGGCAGGCATGGGCCCGATGGGAGTGACCGTACCGGTTGTTTCGCAGAACGATGCTTGAGCGTAGGTGAGGTCAGGCAGGGCGGTCGGGCTCACCGTTACCTCGAAGCTGCATTCATCCCAGAGTCCCGAGGCGTCGGTAACGCGGTAGGTCACCGTCGTGGTGCCGATGGGGAACACGCTGCCGGAAGGAAGGCCAGCGACCAGCGCGGTCGTCGCACCAGAGCAATTGTCGGTGCCCACGGGAGCGGCGTAAGCCACCACCGCGCCGCAGGCACCCGCATCGGCGTTCTCGCTGATGCCCGCAGGGCAGCTGATCGTGGGCGGCTGGTCGTCGATGATGTGCACCCAGTGGTTGTTCCAGGTGCCGTTGCCCTCGCTGTCCTCCACCCACATGGTCATGTACAGCACGGTATCCGAGGTGAAGACCGTTCCGGCCGGGGGATCCATGGTGTTCGTCCACGGGCTGCAGTCCGTCACCGTGAGCGAATCGCGCAGATCGGGGAAGGCGAGCATGCACGTTGGACCCAAGGGCAGGGGAAGCGTGTCGTACAGCGGGCAGATGATGCTCGGCGCGCTGATATCGTGGAACGTCACCGTGAACGAGCACGAGGCAGTGTTGCCGGCCGCATCCGTGCTCTGATAGGAAACAGATGTGCTGCCTACCGGGAAGGACTGGCCGGATGCCGTGCTGGCTGGGCTGGTGAGGACCGGCGTGATGCATGCAG
>JBATND010000521.1:0-2084 GCA_049290175.1 Flavobacteriales bacterium
CTGTTGCCCGAAGTAAACAGGGGCATTGGGCCAAAGCGGTGGCAGCCACGGCATGCGAACCACCTCCAGGTTATTGTTAAAGGTGGGGTCCAAGCTGCCATCGGGCATGAGCCGCACCATGTGCAAAGTGTCGGTTGATGCTGCTGTTGCCTTGAGCATTCCGGAGACGAGGATCCGCCCATCGTCAAGCACCGTGATGCGGCCTGCCAAGCCCCAACCCATGGCACAAGTGAAGCTTGTATCCAAGGAGCCATCGGCATGCACCCGGAAGGTAGGAGCCACGGGAGTGCCCTCCCAATAGCTGCCCTGGCCGCTGAGAACGAATTTGCCGTCGGGCTGCGGCACGATCAAGTTGATAACCGCATTGCCCTGCCGCGGCCTGCGCGTGAAGTCCAAGGTGCCATCGTTGTTGAACCAGATCATCTGGTAACCGCCCACCCAGCCGCTATCCGGCACGTTCATCGTATGGCTGCCCGTGATCACCACTGAGCCGTCAGGGTAAACGTGGTAGTCGCCACCTTGAAAGGATGAGAATTCTGGATTGTCGTTTAAGTGTTGGAATGTGTTGTCTATGTAACCGAAAGAGGACAGTCTTCTAATCGTCTGACCCGCACTCACGTAGAACTTATCGTTCCACCGCGTTAGCTTCCCACCACCCGTTGACACAGGAAAGGTCGCGAACGAAAGATCCCAAGAGCCATCTGGATGTAGTCGACCGCTCCCAGTAACAGCGGAAGAGCCCTCATAGCTTATCTGACCAGATAGCAGGATTCTGCCGTCATCGAGAATGGCGATTGAACTCACAAACACTTCATCCATCGGCGTTCTGAACGACATGTCCAAGTCGAACGGTTGCTGCGCGCATATTGTGGCAGCCCCCAGTAAGAGGGCTGCCACAGCTTTACAACGCCTTGCACTGTTCACGCTACTCAGGGTTGCACAATCAATCGCTCGGTGGCTAGGATGCCATTCGGGCCGTTGAGTTCCACAAGGTATGCACCTGCTCCAAATTGCCGGGTATCCAGAACGAGTTGCGGCTCCTTACCTGTAACTCTGTAGCTGGCCACTTGCTTGCCGCTCACATCCAATACCCGCAAGTTTGCCGTTGCATCATCGGTGGCCAACCGAACTTTGGCCACGCTCCAGTTGGCCGTGTGATTGGGCTGCAGACTCAAAACGGGCAGCGTTGCATCCATAGGCTTCGCGCGAGGCAAGCTTTTCGGCTCACAGCCATTGCCGGTCCATGGCGATGCACAGCGGCCGTAGTGGAAACACAGGATATTCTGCGCCCACGTAGCGGGGCGGTCCTGCTCGCCGTTGATCAAGGCTTCCAATTGGTCTTGCTCGGCCTCGGTGAGTTCATCTTCACCACGCCCATCACCGGCAACAGTTGCCAGGAAGCCGATCACATCCAGCATGCGCTGGCGCTCGATGAAATCAGGTGCCTTCAGATCGTGCTCGGCGGGGATGGCTGTTACGGTGGCCGCGGCGTTCGTGAAGTCGCCTTCATCGAGCAGGCTCAACGCTTCTGCGTAGCGGGCAGCAGGCGTGCGTATCTCCTGCCACACGCCGCGCAGCGCGGGGATGTCGTAGGCTTCGTCGTCGTTGGTGAGGTGCTCCAGCATCACGTTGGCGGCCTGGCTCATGGCGGCGTGGTTTCGTTGTGGGTGCATCGCATGGACAACAATGGACGAAAATGGACGCCCCCGCGCCACCCGCTCACCTCAGGATAACGAACCTCCCATTGCGCACGCTCCCATCCCCCAAGCGCAGGCGCAAAACGTATGCGCCTTCACTGAGCGCTGATAGATCCAATTGCAATTGCTCACTATGCGCGCTCAGCGCCTTGCTCCACACCATGCGCCCGTTGGCATCCAGCACCTCAGCATGCAAGGCAGCTGTGTTGGCTGGTAGCGTAACGCTCAGTGGTCCAAACGTGGGGTTGGGTTGCAATTGCAATGGCGCAAGCTCACTCTCCGGCACCCCCACATTCAACCCGTACAGCCTGCTCACGAAACGCTGCGTGGGGTCGTTGGTGGTGCCGTCGTCATAGCCGTGGTAAGCGCCCCAGATGTAGATGTAGC
>JBATND010000522.1:0-15459 GCA_049290175.1 Flavobacteriales bacterium
TGCGAGCGCGTATTCGTGGGCACGCTTCCGCCGATGTTCTGCAGGATGGGGTCGCGGTCGTTGCTATCGCCGGTGTAGCGCACGACGCCATCGAGGTTCACATCCTCCGAGTAGTAGCCCAGCGCGCTCACGTTGGTGGGCACATTACCGCCGATCAGTTGCAATTGCGGGTCGCGGTCGTTGCTCTCGCCGGTGTAGCGCCGGGTGTCATCGCGCACCACTTCGCCGCTCCAGAGCAAGGCCCTGCCATTGAAGAGCCGGCGGGCATCCGTGCCGTATGCAGCGAAAGAGGGATTGCTGAAATCAACGCCGACGGGTGCAGTGGTGAGCGCGATGGGCGATGCGCTCATGGTCCCCAGGTGGTTGCGGTGCCGGACGGCCACATGGTAGCTGCCATTGCCTGCACGGAAGCTCACGGCCGATGCCCCGTCAACATCAACCACGTCGCCGTCGCGCTGCAGCAAGGCGGCACGCGTAGCGATCACTGTGGTCGGTGTGGCGGCATCGCGCAATTCGAGTTGCACCCAATCCACGATGGCATCGTCGCCGGTGACGGTGAGTGCGGCGGGCGCCACGGATTCGCCGCCGCCGAAGACCTGCGTGAAGCCGAGCGCGGTGTAGGGCTCAGAGGCGGGCAGCAGCACCTGCGCACGGAGCTGATCGCGCATGCGGTCGTTGCTGCTCTCGTAGGGTCCATCGAGCATGAGCTTGAGTGCCACGCGAACACCGTTGCGCTCAATCACCACGTCGTCGAGGTGCAGCCAGTTGCCATAGCCATTGATGTTCACGAAGCGCACCAGGATCTGCTGGCCGTCGAAGGCACCGAGGTCGTCATCGTGCTGCAGCCATTGCGAGCAGTTGGTGGGGGTCCAAGCCGATGTCACGTACGGATTGGTCTGCAACGCGGCGCCAGAGGCCTGGAAGGTCGTGGACCATGTGAGCCCGCAATCACTGCTCACCTCTACGCGCATGCCATCGGCGTAAGAGGCGCTGTATCCGCTGTAGGCGTGCTTGTACTTGAGGCGCGTGCCTGCCGATCCGCTCAGGTCAATCAAGGGCGTCACCAAACGATCCTCTTGGCCCGGCGCGCTCACGGAGTAGTTGTCGATTCCCCACACGCGCGTGCCAACGCAAGCTTCTTGGGTCGATACATCTCGGGTGCCCCAAGTGACGTTGTTGTTGGGGTTCTCGAGCAACCAGCCTGTTGGTGTCGGCGAAGTGGTCTCGATGTTCACGGCGTAGGTCGAGGCCTCACTGGCCGGGGTGGTGAGCGTGATGTTTGAGGAGGCTGCGTCATTCGGGACGTATTGGTCCCCAGCAAGATTGGTTCGTGCAGTAATCGTGTGCGGCCCATCGCCGGTGATGGTGAGCAATTGCGCGAAGGTGTAATCGGCCGTAGCACCCGCAGCGAGCGTTCCCACGTAAGTGGCCACCACCTCGGTGCCGCCATCGAGCTGATAGCGCAGCTCGAAGTTCGATTGCGGCTGCTGCCCGAAGTTGCGCACGCGAACGGTCACAGGCAGGTTGGTCGCTGCGCAATTGAAGAGGTTGCCGCTGGGCGACAGTACCTCAGCGATGCCCAGGTTGTTTGCCACGGGCATGTCGAACGCTTCGGTTTGATCGGAACGGCTGGTGGAGAGCCCTTGGCTGGCACTAGCTCCCAAGCCACGGCGTGCGAAGGCTGCCCAGATCGCGGCTTGGTTTGCTCCGCCGTAGAGCACTTGGTCGGCGGCAAGGATGGCATCGCGGCCGTCAACGAAACCGGGGTTGCATGGCGTGAGCTTCAGGCCCTCGGTAACCAAGCGCATGGCGATGTTGTTGCCACCCGTGCCGTTGTAGATGTCTGGGTCCCAGCCGTGGATGCCGATGAGCTCCCAAGTCATCTCCCAGAGCATGGTACACCACACGAAGCCGATGCCGTGCGGCTGGCTCAATCCGCTGTTGGTGCTGGCATAAGTGTAGTTGTTCACGCCGAAGCTTGTGCTATAGCGTGCCGGGCGGATGCCCAAGCCCGTTGTCGGTTGGCCCAGCACGTAAGTGCCCACGCCGCGACCGGTCGCTCCGGTATCGCCTGCGCGTATCGTCATCACGATTCCGAAATAGTCGCTCCATCCTTCGCCCATCTGCTCTGCGTTGCCCAAGCAGCTTGTGTTCGATGGACCCCCAACCAAGCGGTTGCTGATGCCATGGCCATATTCATGCGCGATGATCCCGTTGTCCAGGTCGCTATCGCGATTGGGCGTGGTGTAGGTCCATCGGTACATCTGCATGCGTGGGTTGCTGCCGTCCGGTGGCGTGCCGAAATTGGCGTTGTTCGTGCCGCTGCCATCCTGCGCATCGGCGTTCACCCAATCATTGCCGGTGCCGCCACGGCCGTAGTTGTTCTGCTGGAAGTTGCCCGCAGGCTCGGTGAAGCCATACTGGTACCACACGTCGTGCATAAGGTTGTTCCAGTAGAAGAGATTGGTAATGGCAGGGTCGAGGTAGGTCGAAGGTGCTCCGGTGAGGTCGAGCGGGAAATCGAAGTCGAGCGTGGCGCCGCCATCGGGCCTGTAGCCGCCGGAGTTGTTGTTGTCGGCATCCTCCTGAGCTCGGCAGTTGTTGCCTTGGGTTGTTGTGAACTCAGCACCGGCAGCGCCATTGGTATCGTGCCAACCGTAAGGCGAAGCGATGCCGCCATCGAGCCAAGGAGCATTGCTGAGCGTCCGGGGGCCATGGCTCGGGCTCTCCAAGGGCCAATCGAACACGTTGTAGTCGTTGGGCGCGGCCGGGGCTGATTCCTCTTCAGGCGCATGATCGGTGCAACCATGGTGCGAGTGGTCGTCCCAATTGCACTGCGCCACCCAATCGTTGCGGTCCAGCTCTTCGCCGGTGATGGCATCGATGCGCACGTTCCACCAATGCGAGCCGTCGGGCGTGTAGTGGTTCACGTTCCAGGCCAAACGCAAGGCATCGCCTTTGGGCTGGAACACGAGCTGCGCCATTACCGGCTCGTTGCCGAAAGTGCTTCCATCGAAGATCGCTTTGCGCCCTTGGTCTTCCGTGCTGATCATCTGTGGCGCGCGCTTGCCGGGCATGTTGCGCGCGATCACGGATGCTACTGCCGCCTCGGCCGAAAGCACAGGTTCAGTTGTATTCACACGTTTCTCGATCCCTGTGAATGCGCCCACGTTCAGGCGCAGCACCTCGCCGTTCGGCAACTGGTGAATGGCGATGTCGCCGTTCCAGACCTCGATGCCCTGCCAGCGCTGGCGGAAGAATGTATGCGTGATGCCTGCGTCGGTGTAATGGTCCTTCAGCAGGAGATCTCCGAGGTCGGCTTCATGAAAGCCTTGCTCACGCAATTGCGCGCTGGCCTTTTCAGGAAGTCGTTGAGCTGAGAGATGGGTGCTACCAATCAGGCCGGCAAGGGCGAAGACAAACAGTCGCATGGGATGGGGTTTCAATCGGCCGCAAAGTACCCCGCAGCGCATGTGCCAAGCAATGGCCAAAGAGCCTCTTGCTCTTGCACTCCTGCGCCACCCATGTCATGAGCCTAAATTCGCCCCGCAAACGCAGATTTGATATGTACCCCCCCGAACTCACCGCCCCCATGGCCATGGACCTGGTGTCCGCTGGCTTTGAAGAACTGAAGACCCCCGATCAAGTGGACAAGGCCCTCGCGCAGCCCGGCACCGTGCTGTGCGTGGTGAACAGCGTTTGCGGTTGCGCCGCAGGTGCCGCCCGCCCCGGTGCCAAGCATAGCCTGCGCGGCGCCAAGCGCCCCGATAAGCTCGTGACCGTTTTCGCCGGCGTGGATACCGATGCGGTGATTCGCGCGCGGCAGCATTTCCTGCCTTACCCGCCCCGCAGCCCCAGCATGGCCCTCTTCAAGGATGGCAAGCTGGTCCATTTCCTGGAGCGCCACCACATCGAGGGCCGCACAGCCGAGATGATCGCCGACAACTTGGCGATGGCCTACGACGAGTTCTGCTGATCGAAGCCTCTTGAAAGCTGAAGCGCCCCGGTGATTTCCCGGGGCGCTCCTCATTCGATTAGTTGCTTAAGGCAGTTGTTCCGCGCGCACGTTGGTTGGAACGGTCCCGCCCACGGTGATCAGGATCGGGTCGCGGTCGTTGAGCGATCCGGTGTACTTCACCGAGCCGTCGAGATTCACATCCTCAATCCGATAGCCCGATACGCTCGCTGTAGGTATCGTTCCGCCAATGGCGATGAGGATGGGGTCGCGGTCGTTGAATGAGCCCGTGTACTTCACCTGTTCGTCCCGCAGCACATTGCCGCACCAGAGCATGCGCATGCCGTTTTGGATGCGCGTGGGCTCGGTGCCGTGCAACGCGAGCGCGGTGCTGGTGAAGTCGATGGTGGTTGAAGTGGTGGTGAGCGCGTAACCCGTGCTTGTCATCGCACCCATGTGGTTGCGGTGGCGCACGGCAATGCGGTATGTCCCGGCCGGTGCTAGCAGCGCGATGGGCGATACGCCATCCTCGGCCACCACATCGCCATCGCGTTGCACCAATGCGGGGCGCGTGGCCACGAGGGTGCTCGGTGTTGCATTGCTGCGCAGCTCAACCAGCACCCAATCAACGATCGCGTCGTTGCCGGTGCGCGGCAGCACGCCTGCCTGGATGACCTCGCCGCCGCCATCGCTCACTTGTGTGAAGCCAAGTGCCGTGTAGGGTTCCGCACTCGGGATGAGCGATGCCGATCGCAGGTTGTCGCGCATGAGCCCGGTGTTGTCGTCGTAGGCGCCATCGAGCATCAGCTTCAGCGTGAGGCGCATGCCTTGGTTCACCACTTCGATATTGTCCAAGTAAAGCCGATTGCCGTATTGGTTCGTTGCCACGAAGCGCACGACAACGCTCTGGCCGTCGTAGGCACTGAGGTCGAGGTCGCGCAAGGCCCATTGGCCTGCTGCAGTTGGTGCCCATGCGCTGGTGGTGACAGCCGCAGTGGCCAGTGCCATGCCCGCCGCGTTGAACAAGGTGGTCCAATTCGCTCCGCAATTCGTGCTGATCTCCACGCGCAACGCATCAGCATAGCCCGAAGAGCTGTAGGGCGCATAGGCTTGGTGGAAGCGCAAGCGTGTGCCAGCGCTGCCGCCTAAGGTGATCAAGGGCATTAACAATCGATCCTCCTGGCCTGGCGCGTTGTAGTAGTAGTTGTCCATGCGCCATGCGCGGGTGGCCGCACCGGTGGGACCGGTCACGCTCACGTTCGTCCACGTGTCTTGGTTGTCCGGATTCTCCAAGCGCCAGCCAGAAGGCGTTACGGCTTGGTCCTCGGCGTTGGCGAGCAGTGGCACGGTGGCCGTGAAGTTGGCGTAGGTGATGAAGCTGGTGATCGTCTTCGTGTTGGCGCCGTTCGCATCGGTGACGGTGAGCGTGACATCGTACACGCCCGGCGCGCTGTAGGTGATCAGCGGACTACGATTGCTGCTGGTTGATGGTGAGCCACCGGGGAAGCTCCAGCTCCATGAGTAGCCGTTGCCGCTGAGCACGCTGTTGTCGTAGAACTGCACGCTGGGTGCGAGACAAGTAACGGTGGTCTTGTCCGCGCAGAAGTTGGCGATGGGTTGACTCGCGGTTTCCAGCGCGCTCTCCCACACGCTTCGGTCGGTGCCGTTGCGGATCTTCTGGTCGCGGTAGTTGATCAGCAGGCGTGTGCTGTAGGTCTTCGCGGGAAGGCCCGTGTTCCAAAGCGCCCATGCGGGTGATGCATCGCTGCGGTAATAAACCGCTCGTCGCGTGCCGATGTAGATTCCGCCGTTCGTTCCCAGTTGGTGCGCGATGTTGGTGGGCCACTCGTTGTTCAGGTTGGCGTCGGTGATGTTGGTCCAATTCGTTCCGCCGTTGGTGCTGCGGAACACCACGTAGCCATTGATGTTGGGGTAGTCGCCGTACTGGCTGGTGCGCACCAGCCAGATGGTCTGCGGGTCGGTGGCGCTCACGGCGATGTCGTAGGGCACCCACGTATTGCCATTGATCGTCCCGCTGCTCGGTGTGATGTTCGTCCAAGTGCTTCCGCCATTGGTGCTGCGCCAAACTTTCTTTTCGCCCCACCAGTCGATATAGGTGCAAGCGTACATGGTGTTCGGGTCGCTGAAGCTCACTTCGATGCTGGTGACATCCTCGCCGAAGTCATGCACCTGCGTGAAGCCCGCGCCATTGTCATCCGTGCGCCAGATGGCCGTGCCATTGCCCACGAAAGCGGTGTTCACCAGGTTGGGGTGCCACGCGATTTCGCTGCTGTGGCCGGTGATGTAGTCGGCGTTCGGCTGGCGGCTCCAACTCGCGTTGCCGTTGCTCACGGTGCGATCGCCGCTCAGCGTTTTATAACCGTAATCGCTCAGCGCGCGGCGATCGTATTGTGGATGCACGAAGCCGCGGTAGCCATCGCCGCCGTCGGTGCTGATCCATCCGTTGATGTAAGTGTCGTTGTCCTTCAGTAAGGTGCCGTTGTGATAAGTGCCGCCGAGCATCACGTTGCTGCCGGTCCATCCACCGGCGCCGAAGCCCCAGAAGTCGGTGCCTTCGATACCGAGCATCCGACGCTGGAAGTTCGTGCCGCCATCGCTGCTGTAGAAGATGCCGCCGTCGCAAGCCACCCACAGGTCGCTGCCATAGAAGCGGATGTCGTGGATGTCGGCATGCACATAGTCGGCCTTGTAGCTGTGGCTCCATTTCGCAGGGCAGGTGAATGATGCGCCGCCATTGGTGCTCACCCATCGGTTCACCGCGCCCACTTGGATGTTGTTGGCGTTGCTGGGGTCCACATCGAAGGCGAGGTCGTAGTAGTACTGTCCGCCATCGTCGAGGCCTTGATCATCCCAGCCCATCAGGTTGCGGTTGCTGGCCGATGGCGCGCCGCCGGGCTGCGGGCCGCAGCACGTGAAGGACCATGTGCTGCCGCTATCGGTGCTCTTATAGATGCCGTAGAGTCCGGTGCCGCCATTCACTTCGCCGGTGCAGAGCGCGAACACGGTGTTGGGCGCAGCAGCACTCACGGCGATCTCCGTTCGGCGCTGCTCATCGGGGCTCACGGGGTTGGGCCAATTCGTTCCCGCTTGCGTGAAGCTGGTGCCGTTGTTGGTGCTGCGCCAGAACTCGGTGCGGTTGCTCACCTGCTTGATGGCATACACGGTGTTCACGTCGCCGGGCTTGAACTCAAGCTCTTGCCACGATCCGGTTTGCACTTGCGTGAAGCTGCTGCCCGCATTGGTGCTGCGGTACAGGCCCTGATTGCTGCACACGAAGAGGATCTGGTTGTTGGTGGGGTGCAGCACGATATCACGGATGGTGTGGCTCACGCTGGTGAATGGCGCCCCGCCGATCACGTTCCAAGTGCTGCCGCCATCGCTGGTCTTGTACAAGCTGCCCGCTCCGCCGAAGTAGGCCGTGTTCTGCACGGTGTGGTCGAATTCCACACTCAGCACTTCGCCCACCATCATGCCCTTGGTCACGGCGGTCCAGCTCATGCCCTTGTTGGTGCTCTTCCAAACGCCTGCGGTAGCAGTGCCCGCATAGAGCAGGTTGGTGTTCACCATGCTCTGCTCAACGGTGTACACGTGCGCCGCGCCGCAGGCATAGCTTCTGTCCACCGCGCTATGGTCCCAATCAGTGGGGCCGATGCAGGTCCAGTTGGCCGCGCGATCACCGCTGGCCGATGCCGCGAGGTATTGCCCAAGGCTCTCTTGGTAGTCCTCACGTTGCGCCAGATCGCGAGGGATGACGTTGTGACCGATCTCGCGCTTCCATCGCTTGAAGTATTGTGTGTGGGCGTTCTTCACGAAGGGATGCGTGGCGAAGTAGGCGTCATACGCTGCCTGCACCGCTCCAGCATCGGCACCAGGGGCATACATCATCTGCGCCCATTGGGGCAGATCGTTTCCTGGAGCGGGAACGAGCTGCTCGCTGCGCTGGGCATGCATGGAGGCCGCGCAGAACAGGGCTAAGGGAAGGAGGAAGGAACGCATGCGTGCAGGTTTGGCGCAAGATGCTTCTCAGCGGTGAATGCGCGCCATGCGATTCGACAGGCGGGTTGGGATCTTGAACATCAGCCCGCCGGATGCGTGCTAGCCAACATGCCGAATGCTGTGCAACACCGCAGTTCTTTGGTTAAATCAAACAATCAACCAAATGGTTGAATATATTTGCCCCCATGGACACACGAGACTACCACTATCAGTTCACCGTGCCGGCCAGCCCAGAGCAGGTGCTGGAAGCCATCACCCGCATACCGGATTGGTGGACCATCAACATGGAAGGCCAATGCCGAAAGCCCGGTGATGAGTTCACCGTTCAATTCGCCGATGTGCATCGCACCACGCAGCGCGTCACCGAATTCGAGCCAGGCAAGCGCATGGAGTGGCTGGTGACGGAGAGCCATTTGCCATGGCTGAAGGAAGTGGAGGAGTGGAAGGGCACCGAGATCGTATTCGCCGTAGAGAAGCTCGACAACGGATCACGCTTGCTCTTCACGCACAAGGGCCTCACGCCTAAGGTGGAATGCTACGAGCAATGCGAGAAGGGCTGGGCCTATTTCATTGGCACCAGCTTGTACAAGTTGATCACGGAGGGCGTAGGCGAGCCTGATACATCGGAGCGCACGCATATGGACACCATCGGCCATGTCAGTCCCAAGAACGCTTGACCGCACGCTGCACGCGTTGGCCGATCCCACGCGGCGCGCGATCCTGCAGCGGCTCTCCTCCGGGGAAGCACGCGTCACCGAAGTGGCGCAGCCCTTCCGCATGTCGCTCAATGCGGTGAGCAAGCACATCATGGTGCTGGAGCGTGCCAAATTGGTGAAGCGGCGCAAGGAGGGGCGCGACCACTACCTCAGCTACATGCCCGGCCCCATGGACGAGGCAGCCGAGTGGATTGAACACACACGGAATTTCTGGTCCTCACGGCTTGATGCCTTGGAGCGCCTGCTCCGCGATGAGGACGCCACACGAACCTGAACAACAACACCAAGCACATGGACAATTACGGAACACTCATCGCGCCGAACACGATTCGATTCGAGCGCCTTTTGCCAGGCCCTATCGAGCGCGTCTGGGCTTACCTCACCGATTCGGAGAAACGCGCCAAGTGGCTGGCCAGCGGTCCGATGGATCTGCGCGTGGGCGGCGATGCACGACTCACTTGGCTGCACGCTTCACTGGATGCAGCACACGAAGAAGCACCAGAGCGCTACCGCAATGGTCATTCGATGGAAGCGCGCATCACGCAATGCGATCCGCCCTTCAAGCTGGGCTTCACCTGGGGCGCTGATCCTGCGCGTTTGTCGGAAGTGGTCTTCGAGCTGACCGAGGTAGGCAACGAGGTGCGCATGGTGCTGACGCATCATCGATTGCCCGATCGCAAGGACCTGCTGGGTGTTTCAGGTGGCTGGCATACGCATCTGGATGTCCTGGTCGAGCACCTCAACGGACGCACAGCGCCGGGCTTCTGGAGCACGCATGCAGCGCTATACAAGGACTATACGGCGCGTATGGAAGCGAGTGAGTGAGTGCTTGCCGAACTGCTTGAAGGCAGAAGCCCCGGCCAGATGGTTGGGGCTTTTTGCACCCTTCTTCGTTCTTCATCGACCGTAGAGACAGGTATGGTTCCAATGCAAGGCACCTACCCAATCCCCTCGCCTACGGCGATCCGCCTCTTTCAGCACCGATCTTTCGCCCCGATGCGTTCCTCCTCCCGCGCCGTGGCGCTTGCACTCGCGAAACCAGCTGAAGCTGATGCGCCCTTGCAGCTGGAGACACACGAGCGCATTCAGGCATTCCGCGCCGGGGTGTGGGATGCGGTGGCGCGCGGAGGTTCGGCTTTCTTAAGCCACGGATACCTGCGGGCGCTGGAAGATTCGATGCGCGATGCGATGGGTTTCCGGTTCGTGCTCTTCCGCGATGCCGACCATGATCCGGTAGGCGTAGCGGTGCTGCAACTCGCCGATTTCGAGGACAGGGGCAGCAAGCAAGGCGAGAAGGCATGCAAGCTGGGCCTCTTCAAAGCGCGTGTGCGGCGCGAGTTGAGAATGCGCGCACTGGTCTGCGGCAATGTCTTCCACTGTGGCGATCACGGCGCGCACTTCATCGCAGGCATTCCGCGTGCGATGCAAGTGGAGGCATTGGATCGTGCCATCTCCCAAGTGATGGCCGATGCGGGATTGAAATCGCGCGTGGCGGTGCGCGTATTCAAGGAGCACTGGCCCGATGATGCAGAAGCAGCGCTAGTCCTTGGCGAACGAGGCTACCATGCGTTGGCCACCGATGCGTGCATGATGCTGTCGGTGGATCCGAGTTGGAAGAACATGGATGGCTACCGCGAAGCGCTCACGGCCAAAGCGCGCACCCGTCTCCGCTCCATCACGCAGCGCTCAGCAGCGTTGGATGTCGTGGAGCTCGGTGCGGAGGCGATCGCGGCGGACGCCGAGCGCTTGCAGCAATTGCTGAATGCCGTGCTGGAGCAATCGCCCTACATCTTCGGAAGGCTCAACGTAGCGGCGTATGCCCAATGGAAGGAGCACTTCGGGGATGATCTCGTGGTGCGTGGCTATTTGCTGGATGGTGCGCTTGTGGGCTTCAGCGCCGCATTCGTCAATGGCGATTGCCTCGATGCGCAATTCGTGGGCATCGATTACGCGCACAACAGGCAGCATGCCATCTATCTGCGCATGCTCGTTGATCTGCTGGAGTTGGCGATAGAGCGTGGGCTTCGGCGCGTGAACTATGGACGCACATCGGAACAGGCCAAGAGCGGCTTGGGTGCGGTGCCCGTGGCCATGGGCGTGCATGTGAAACTGTGCGGGCGCGTGGCGAACAAGCTCGCAGCGCCCTTCATCCGCAAGGTGAAGCCAAGTGACTTCGAGCTGCGTTCGCCATTCAAGCGGTAGAGCCGGTCCGTCGGTCCGGTCAATCGTCAGTAGGGCAAGCCGATAGGGCGACTAGCTTGGCACAACAAACCACCTCCCATGGCCAAGAAGAGCACTCCGAAGAAAGCCGCAAAGAAGCCAGCCACTGCAGGCAAATCCGCTTCCAGAAAAGCCCCCGGGATCGGTCGCAGCGCCATCACTGGCCGCTTCATGAGCGTGAGCGCTGCCAAGGCGCACAAGAAGACCGCCATTGTTGAGGGCGCCGGTGGTAAGCGGAAGAGGTGAGGCAAGGCTCTGGGCCATTGCGATCCGTAGCCGGCATGTGGATGCAATAGCCGGGATGCGTGCAGGCTCCAAGCGGTTGAGGCTATTATCTGAGGCGTAGTCAAGCAGTAGCCGTCAGCAAGGGGCATTGAATATGGCGGAGCACGCGCTCTGTCGTGCTGCCGCGCAGTGCATCGAGGAAGCCATCGTGCCCTTGCGTAATCATAACGACGAGGTCCGGTTGAATCTCTTTTTCAGTGCGCAGTATAGCGTCCACAACATTGCCTTCGCGTTGGAGATATGTCCATTCCCATGGTGGGCGTTGTTGTGTTGCAATGGAAGAAGAATTGAGATCCTCTCCGACATGCAGCATCGTGAAGCGCACATTGCCGTAGCCGACGGTTGAAGCCAGCCATGCGGCTAGTTCAATGGCTTTGCGCGGATCTGGCGCGCTTGCAATAGGGATGAGCACGCGGCGCAAACGAATCTCGCCCGTTCCTGAATCAACGAAGCTGCGCGTGCGGCCTGGTACGATCAAGGTGGGCTTGCCGGCTTCGCGGGCCATGGGCTCGGCCACGCGGCCGCTGAGCCACGCCGCCGCGCCCTCGCGCTGATGCGTGTGCAGAACCACCAGGTCGGCATTGTGCTCTTTGAGGTGATCCAAGCACGCGCGCAACGGGTCTCCACTGGCGAGCAGCTTGAGTACGCCTATGCCCATTTCCTTCAGTTCGGTCGAATCATTCGCTCCGCTGATGAAGCCCCACTTGTGCAAGGTCCGGCGGACCTGTGGCATGCTGCTGATCTCGTGCTCCGTCTCTTCGCCCACATGCATGATCGTGAGTTTGGCGGGCCCGGCCACAGCCAAACGCAGGGCATGCAGGAAAGCGGGCTCGGCCTCCGCCTCAAGATTGGTTGGGAAGAAGATGCGTTGCAGGCCGTTGCTCATGCGTGCAATTTCCGAACGGAATAGAGCGAACGGTTGACGAAGGTCAGTGCTCTATCATGCAGCGAACGACTTGCTGCGCAAAGCGGCTCGTTATCATGATCGCGTATGGACCGCTCGGAAGCGCACTTATATCGAGCGATGCGCGGTGCGTTGCGGATCGCGTCTTCAGCACTGCGCGACCGCTCATGTCCAGCACCTCGATCTGGCTTCCGGGCATGACTCCATCCAGCAAGAGTTGGTGATCCGCCGGTACCGGATGCACGCGGAGCCCACCGTTGGCCTGCTCGTCCGGCACGAGCAAGGTGGGGTCGAAAGCGTAGATGAAGATGGTCTGGAACGCGAAAGCCGCCCCGCCGCTGCGGTTGGCTACCAGATAGAGGTGGCTCCCATCGAAGAAAAGTCCACGCGGCGATTGGTCGTTATCACTGTCGGGCAGCGCCACCGATCCGATATGCTCATCATTCGCAAGGTCGTAAGCATAGATGCGTTCAAGATCGCCATTGAGGTTGTCGGTTACGTAGTACAGTGTGTCCCCGCGCAGCGCGATGCCATAGGGCTGTTCGCCGAACAGCGGTACGGTGTCGATAGGCGAGGGATCGCCAGGCACCCATTTGTACGCGTAGGCGTATGGGTAAACGTCGAAGTCCGGGAAGTACATGGTGTACCAAACGGCATCTCCATCCGCGCATAGGTCGCCGATCCCGGAGGAATTGCCACCGATCACCGGCGGGAAGGTCCAGTTGCCGAGAGGGGTACCATCGAGGCCCACCCGATAGAGACCGGCGCCACTGGAGGTGTAGTCCTCCGCAATCAGGTAGGAACCGGCCTCGCGGATGAGGCCATGATTGAAGTCGTATCCTGTTGGCTGCGACCCGAGCAAGGTGCCTTGATGGCTGTAGAAGTAGATGCTTCCGCTGAAATCGGCGCCGAGGAAAATGGTGTCGGGCGTTACATGGATACCCCAGAACCCTTGGCTGATGCCCGGCAGAGGGATGCTGTCGATCAGGATCTGAGCCCTGAGATTGAGCGATGCGGCTGAAACGAGAAGAACCGCGATGGCTAAACGTTGCATGACGGAAGCGTGCTTGGTGCGACGAAATCTAAGCATCCACCCCATGTATGCCGCACTGAGGACAATGAAGCGGGACAGGGCTGAACGCGAAGCGGTTCTCGGTGCGGCTTCCTTGCCGAATGATGCAAGGCAACCAACGCCCAGCCGACATGTGTTCTATCGAGAGCCGCCAATCACCTCCTTCACCAGGATCAAGAACACCGGGAAGTGATCGCTGTAGCCGGCTTGGTAGTTGTCGCCCACGTAGGTGCGGAACGGGTACCCGGCGAAGTTGCCCTCCTTCTGGCGCAAGTACGCTTCGTTGAAGATGCGCACGCCGTAGTAACGGTATTTCCCGCCGGAGCCTGTCACCAGTGCGGGCGAAATGCAAATTTGGTCGAAGAGGTTCCACGAGTCGCGCCAGGCCAGGGTGCCAACACCTTTCTGATACGGGTCGTGCATGGGGTTGAAGAAGGTTCCGTTCACGGCCTTGCTCTTCTCGCCTGAGGCCCGCAGGAATCGCGCGATGCTCACGTTGGTGGGGTCGTCGTTGAGGTCGCCCATGTACAGGATGCGTGCATCGGGGTTGATGGCCAAAAGCGAATCGGTGATGCGGCGACCGAGCTCAGCGGCGAGTTTGCGCTTGGGAGCGCTGCGTTTCTCGCCACCGCGCCGGCTGGGCCAGTGCGCCACGATCACGTGCGTGGTATCGCCATCGAGCACGCCGCTCACCAACAATTGGTCGCGTGTGCGGAATTCTGAATCATTGGGGTCAGCAAGGCGGTGGCTCTTGTGCGCGTACACCTTGTACAGCGTGGGATTGTACACGAGAGCCACATCCACCCCACGGCGATCGGGACCGTCCACATGCACCACTTTGTATCCGCGTGCCTTCAGGGCATCGCGGCGCACGAGGTCCTCTACCACGGTGCGGTTCTCCACTTCGGCCAAGCCGAGAATCGCGAGCCCTTGCGGATGCAGTTCCTTGCCCATGCTAGCGATCACACCAGCGATGCGGTCGAGCTTCTCCCAATACCGCGTGCTGTTCCAATCCTTGGCGGTGCCGGGGAGGAATTCGGCATCATCGACGTCCGGCGCATCGAGCGTGTCGTAGATGTTCTCCACGTTGTAGAAGCCAACTAATGCAGCTTGGAATTCCTTCTTGTCCTGACTGCTCGCCAGCAAGGGCAGCAGACAACCGAGGTGCAGCGCGTAACGGGTAATTCTCATGGCGGGCGGCGAAGCTAGGCGACTCCTGCGCTCCAGTCGAAGACCATGCCGTGGGCTGATGGCGACTTCATGCTCCGGTCGCATAAGGGCCTCATTCCGGGAACAGCAAGGGATGCCGATCATTGTAGAGTCTCAGGAAACGGAACAGGGCTTCTTGGCTGTTGCGCTTCTTCTTGGGCAATGCGCGGAATTCCTCCAGCAGTAATCTGTCGTGCGCCAGTGCGGCATCCATGCCAGCAGCATTGAAGGGCAGGGCGCGTCCGGTCTCCATGTCGATGACCTGCTGCAGCAGAACCGTGCGGTTCACAGTGCCCGGCCCATAGAGCCAAGGATCCCAATCGCGATAACTCTCTTCGTACACCATGTGCGCAAGGCTGCCCACCAGACCGATGCGGTAGAAACCATTGCCCGCTGCCACGTACACCACGCCGCGCTGGCAGAAGCCCCAGATCCGCTGCATGCGCAGCACTTCCACACGACCGCTATCGGTGCGGTAGCGCAAGCGGCTCAGCACGCCGCGCAGGTCGGTAATCGCAACGCCTTGGTCATCGGTGATGCGCTCGAGCGGTACCGATGGCGCATTCAGGCGAAAGGCCTTGAAGTCGAAGTACACGCCTTCGCGCAGCTGCATGCCGGCTTTGTAGGTGACCCATAGGGTATCGGCCTGGGCATGCGCTGGACGATAGGCAACGATCAGGAGCAGCAGGAGCGAGGCGCTCGTTATGCTCTTCGGGATTCGTGCCGTGGTCATTGGTGCCGAGCTATTTTGAGTTCTACATTTTGCATTCTGCATTTTTCATTCTCTCAGGCATAGTAAGCATCATGGTCGACTCGGTGCATCGACGTTACGAGGTGAGAGGCATGATGGTGTCTGGCTCACGAGCATCATGGTCGATGCGGTGCATCGACGTTACGTATCGACCTCGGACTATCAGTGGTGCGCAACTCATGCGTCCTCACCTCGCTGCTTCCCTGATCCATGCGATCACTTCATCCGGCGCCTGCGCATGCACCCAATGCCCGGCAAAAGGCACGGTCTCCACACGGCTTTTTGGGAATTGCTCCTTGATGGCGGGTATGTCCTCACGCAGGATGTAGT